>JBKJML010000103.1:0-14066 GCA_046596415.1 Gaiellaceae bacterium
GTCCGCAGCTGTCGCAAGCGCGATCGCCGCCAACAGCCGGCTCGCGCGCGAGGACGGGATTCCCGGCACGCCCGCCTTTACGATCCGCCCGACCGGCGGCACCGCGACGAAGCTCGAGGTGAAAGCGCTCGACGTCACGTCGTTCGAGTCGGCGATCGACTCGGCGCTCGCCGGGTGAGGCTGCGCGGCGCTGCGGCCGGGCTCGCGCTCGCCGGCGCCGGCATCGCCGCCTACCTGACCTGGGCGCATCTGGCCGATACGGCGCCGGTGTGCTCGACCGGCGGCTGCGAGACGGTGCAGCACTCGCGCTACGCCGAGCTGGCAGGGATCCCGGTGGCGGCACTCGGCCTGTTCGCCTACGTCGTGATCCTGGGCCTCGTGCTGCGGGACACGCCGACACTCCGCGTCGTGGCGGCCGCACTGGCGGTAGTCGCACTTGCATTCAACCTCTACCTGCTCGCCCTCCAGCTCTTCGTGATCGAAGCGATCTGCACCTGGTGCGTCGGCAACGAGGTGATCTCACTCGCGCTGGCCGCAGTCACCGCCGTCCGGGCGCGTCAGCTGCAGCCGGACTGAACCAGCTCAACGAAAGAGGTCGCGCTCGGCCGGCATCACGAGCTCGGCCGCGGTGCCTTCACCGGCGGCGTCGAGGCCACGCACGATCGCAGCCGGGACACCGTCGGTCTTTCCCATCACGAGCTCGGCTGCGCCCGCGATCTCGTCGGCAACCGCAATCTGCGTCGCGTGCAGCTCGTAACCGGTCGCATCCCGGCGACCACGCAGGTCGAGCAGCGTCACGATCCCCGCCGCGCCGAGCGCGACGTCGGTCGTGCCCTGCCTCCAGGCGCGGCCGAACGAGTCGCTCACGATCACGCCGAGGCGAACGTCGGCCAGCGACTCGAGGACGGCGCGCAACCGGGCCGCCGAGGCGTCGGGGTCGATGGGCAGGAGCACGAGCATCGCGGCTTCCGGCGCGTTCGACGCGTCGACCCCGGCCGAGGCACAGACGAAGCCGTGACGCGTCTCGGCGATCAGGAGCGGCGGCCGAGAGCGCACGACACGCACGGTCTCGCCGAGGATCACCTCGAGCTGGCGTGGGTCGCCATCCTCCCCCGCCAGCTCGACGGCTCGCACCGACGGCTCGATCCCCTCGAGCACGACGACTCGGCCCTCGACCTTGGAGACCGCCTTCTGCGCGACCACGACGATATCGCCGTCAAGGAGGCCACCCGCCCGGTCCGCCGCGGCGACAAGCTCCGCCGCAAGATCGTCGCCCTCGCTCAGCGCAGGGAGACCGCGGAGCGGAATCACCTCGACGCGGTCGGTCAATGCAGACCGGTGACGCGGAGGCCGGCGTGCGCCTTGTAGCGCTTGTTCACGTTCACGATCACGGCGGTCATCCCCTCGAGCGCCCGGGCGCTCGCGAGCGGCCCGGCATCGACGGCGCGACCCGTGACGAGCTTCGCAGCGAGCTCGAGCGCCAGGGCTTTCGCGTCGACGTCGTCGCCGCAGAGAAGGGCGTCCTCGTCGAGCGCCTGCTCGGCGAGGCTCGCTGCGGCGAGCGAGTGGAGGCCCGCGACGACGGGTGCGTCGAGCTCGTCCTGGATCCGCTGTGCGATCGAGGTTCCCGCCGCCGTCGGCTTGACGCCCCCCGGCCCGAACGAGAGCTCGGCGGCCACCGAGAGGACGGGCGTCGAGCCGATCGCAGCCCGAAGCTCGCGGGCCGTCTCGACGGCGGCATCCGCCTTCACGGCCAGCACGACGAGGTCGACCGTCCGCACCGCCTCCTCGTTCGTCGCGCCCTCAGCGCCCAGGGGCGCCGCAGCCTCGCGCGCCCGCTGCGCGTCGCGTGAGCCGACCACGACCTCGACCCCGGCTTCGACGAGCCGCCGGGCAACCGCCTGACCGAAGCTGCCGGTGCCGCCGACGACAGCGACCCTCATGCCACCGCCTCCAGCACGACGAGGCCGAGCCGTCGCGAGGCTTCGAGGTCGGTCATCAGCGTCTGGGTTACGACGGTCCGCACGGCGGCGGTGCCGCCCGCGTCGGCCTCGTCGATCACGAGCACGTCGATCAGGCCCTCGTAACAGGAGGCCACGTGCGCAGGAGTCGTGCCGCCCGCCATACGGGCGAGCATACGGCCTGCCGGCCCCTTGACCGCCCGGCCGCCGACCAGCGGGCTGACGGCCACGGCGGGCACCCGCCGGGCGGCGAGCGCCTCACGGATCGCGTCGACGGCGAGGATCGGGGCGATCGAGACGTAGGGGTTGCTCGGCGCCAGCACGATCGCGTCGGCGGCCGCGAGCGCCTCGATCACCCCCGGCGCAGGACGTGCCTCGGCCGCGCCCTCGTACCGAAGCCCGTCCACCTCGTCACGGTGACCGCGCGCGACGAACCAGTCCTGGAACGCGAAGCTGCCGGCCGGCGTCTCGATCCAGGTGCGGAGCCGGTCGTCGGTCGCAGGCAGCAGTGCCGTCTCGAGGCCGAGCGCGAGCGCGACGCGCGCCATCACGGCGGAGAGCGGGTCGCCCGCGAGCAACGCCTGCGTCCGCACGAGGTGCAGCCCGAGGTCGCGGTCGCCGAGCCGGAACCAGCTCTCGCCGCCGAGCGCGGCGACCGTCTCGAGCGCGTTCCAGCTCTCGGCTGCCCGGCCCCAGCCGCGTTCCTCGTCATGCAGACCGGCCAGCGCGTAGAGGACGCTGTCCAGGTCGGGCGAGACGTGGAGCCCGAGCACCTCGAGGTCGTCGCCAACGTTCCCGACGACGGTGACCGAACTGGCGCCAACAGCCGCAACGAGCCCCCGCGCGAAGCGCGCGCCGCCAACGCCACCGGAGAGCAGGGCAACGCGCATCAGCCGTCGATCTCGGCCAGTGCTGCCTGGGTGTGCGGCCCGGCCCGGAGCGCTATGCGGTGCAGATCGTCGAGGGTGTCGACGTCGTCGACGAGGTTCGGGATCGCAAGTGACGCGAACTCGACGCCGCTCGCCCTGGCCCGGTCGCGGAAGCGCGCCGCGCTCCCGGCACCGTAGAGCTGCGCGAAGAACGAGCGGTCGGGAAGGCCGAGTGCGTTCGTCGTCCCGTCCGCTGCCTCGACGAGCGCGATCGCCCCGACCTCGGCCGCGCCGACGAGCGAGCGAAGGTCGCGGGGGACGACGCACGGGACGTCGGCGTTGACGACGAGCAGCGGCCCGGACGGCATCGATTCGAGCGCCGCCGCGACCGCGCCGCCCTGGCCGCCTCCGCGGTCGGCGACGACGGCGACCCCGAGCTCCGACGCGAGTACGGCGACAGCCGGATCGGAGGTCACGAGCGAGGTCGGCCCGATCGCCGCGCAGGCGGCGAGCACGTCCGCGAGCATCGCGACGGCGAGCCGCGAGCGGAGCGTCTCCGACTCGATGCGGCTTTTCCCGTTAGGACCGCGAAAGGGCACGACGATCTGCGTCATTCAGAGAAAGACTAGGCGGCGGCGCTACCGGGGCCTGAGCTCGACCACTCGCGCACGTCGAACCAGTGGCTTGCGCGAAGCGCCTCGGCGACCTCGGGATCGGTGTGCTCGGTGTTGAACACGTGGTGATCGAGGTCGCAGCAGATCTCGACCTCCATCAACGACTCGTGCGACAGGGCCGCGAGCAGCTCGCCGGGGAGCTTCGCCTCAGAGACGGAGTAATGCTTGAACTGGAGATCCGGCGCGACCTCCATCAGGTCGGGCCAGTCGGGGCAGGTGCGGACGATCATCGCGGCTCCCTTTCCGCCGCGGGACCGGATTCCTCCATCGACCAGTGACCGTCGAGCCGCAGCAACCCTCGTTCTTCCCCTGCCGGGTAGACGAGGAACGTGAGCGCGTCGTCGAGCCAATGCAGCACCCGCTCACCCGTCGCGTCGGCCAGGCCGAGTCGCAGCTGGAAGCGCCCTTCGGCGAGCGGCAGGCGCTCGATGTCGTAGCGGAGCGAGCGAGTGCCAACTCCGGAGCCGAAGCCGAGCGCACCCGTGTCGACGCTGTCGGCGGCAACGAGCAGGCCTGCCTCGTCTCGGAGCTCGAGCTGAAGGCGCGGTGTCGGCAACTCCCGCTCGGCGACCACGTCGAGACGGAGGGAGAACAGTTCACCGGCGAGGAACTGCTCCCGCTTCTCCCCCTCCGCGCCCACGGCCCTTGCGTTCTCGATCCGGGCCTCCCCCGTCCCCCACTCGCGGAGGCCCGCGTCGCGCTCGGCCGGGTCGGCGTCGGCTGCGAGCTGACTGCGGTAGCGGACGATCGCCTCCTGGACCGGGCCGTCGAACTCCAGGCGCCCCTCGCGCAGGAGCACGGCGCGGTCGCAGAGCCGTTCGACCTGGGTCGCGTCATGGGAGACGAACACGATCGTGCCGCCGCGCTGCTTGAACTCGAACACCTTGCGGAAACACTTGCGCTGAAAGGCCTCGTCGCCGACGGCGAAGACCTCGTCGAGTAGCAGGATCTCGGCGTCGAGATGGGCGGCGATCGAGAAGCCGAGCCGCATGTACATGCCCGACGAGTAGGTACGGACGGGCCGGTCGATCGCCTCCTCGAGCTCGGCGAAGGAAACGATCTCGTCGAAGCGCTCCCGGATCGTGGCGCGGGAGAGGCCGTGGATCGATCCGTTCAGAAAGACGTTCTCGCGGCCCGAGAAGTCCGGGTGGAAACCCGCACCGAGCTCGAGCAGCGAGCCGATATGGCCGCCGGCGGCCACGGTACCGCTCGTCGGCTTGATGATCCCGGCGACGAGCCGGAGCAGCGTCGACTTGCCGGAGCCGTTGCGCCCGACGAGCCCGACGGCCTCGCCGGGCTCGACCTGAACGTCGATGTCGCGAAGCGCCCAGACGTCGGTCGGCTGCGTGCGGCCGCGGAGCACGAACAGCTCCTTGAGCGTCCGCGCCTCGCGTGCATGCACGCGAAAGCGCCGCGAGGCGCTGTCGACCCTGATCGCGCCCGGCCTCATGCCTCCGACGGTACCGCGAGCGCCCGCCGGACGAGGCCCGCCAGAGTGGAGATGAAGGCGGGATCGTCGTTCGGCATCTCGATCCGCGCCAGGGACAGGTCGAGCTCACTGGCCTTGTCGACCGCCTCGACGTCGAGGTCCCAGCGGATTTCGAGGTGATCGGCCACGAAGCCGACCGGGCAGATGAGCACCGACTCGACGCCCCGCTCCTTCAACGCGCCGAGATGATCGAGGATGTCGGGGCCCAGCCAGGGCTCGCCGGTCTGAGACTCACTCTGGAAGGAGAACGACCACTCCTCACCGAGCCCCGCCGCCTCGGCCACGAGCGTCGAGGTCTCGAGGAGCTGGTCGCGGTAGGGATCTCCTTCGGCGAGGATCCGGGCCGGCAGCGAGTGGGCGGTGAAGACAACGTGGGCATCGGTGCTGCGCACTCGCCCGGCGAGCAGGGCGACGAAGCCGGGCTCGTCGTGCCAGCTCTCGACGAAGGCGAGCTCGGCGCGGCCGGCGAGCGCGTCCTCGAGCTGCTGGCGGTAGCCGGCGATCGAGAGGCGCGAATAGTGCGGCGCGAGCACGAGGCCGACGATCGTGTCGGCGCCGGTCGCAAGCGCGGCGTCGACCGCGACGGGAATGCGCGGATCCCAGTGCTTCATGCCGGTGAAGACGGGCACCCCGACCTCTTCCTCGAGCCGGGCGCGGGTCGACTCGGTGACCGCGTTCAGGGGCGAGCCTTCCTCGATCCCGAGCCGGCGGTAGCGCTGGACGAGCTCCTCGAGGAGCTCGGGACGGATCGGCCGGCCGCCGCGAATGTCGGCGTAGTAGGCGGGTACGTCGGCGAGGCGTTCCGGCGAGCCGTACGCCATCAGGACGACCGCCGCCCTCACGCGGGCGCCGCCTGGACGAGCTGCGTCAGCCGCGTGACGACGTCGGGTTCGGTCTGCGGGAGCACGCCGTGGCCGAGGTTGAAGATGTGGCCGTGCCGGCCGCGGGCCAGCTCGAGGATCCGGTTCGCCTCGTCCTCGACCCGCTCCCACGGGCCGAGCAGGAGCACCGGATCGAGGTTCCCCTGCACGCCGCGCTCGTCGCCCACAGCGTCCCAGCCGCGGTCGAGCGGAATCCGCCAATCGAGGCCGATCACGTCGCCGCCGGCAGCCGCCATCGCCGGCAGGAGGGTGGCCGTGCCGGTGCCGAAATGGATCGTGGGGACCGCGACCGCCGCGAGGATCCGAGCCGAGTACGGGGCGACGAACTCGACATAGTCTGCGGGCGAGAGCGCCCCGACCCACGAGTCGAAGAGCTGGATCACATCGGCACCGGCCGCGACCTTGGCCCGGACGTAGGCAGCGAACGTGTCCGCAAGCTTCTCCATCAGCGCGTGCCAGACGGTGGGCTCCGTATACATGAGCGACTTGACGATCGTGAAGTCGCGGCTCGGCCGGCCCTCGACGAGGTAGCCGGCGACGGTGAACGGGCCACCGCAGAAGCCGATCACGGCCCGGTTGGCGTCGAGCTCGCCCCGCACGAGGCGAACCGCCTCGAGCACCGCCTCCGGCGGCTCGCCGACCGTCAGCCGGTTGACATCGGCCAGCGTGCGCACCGGCGCCTCGACGACCGGGCCGACGCCCTCGACGAGCTCGACGTCGATCCCCATGCCGAGGACGGGGGTCATGATGTCGGCGAACATCACCGCAGCGTCGACACCATGCCGGCGGACCGGCTGAAGCGTCACCTCCGCGCAGAGCTCCGGCGTCCCGCCGACCTCGAAGAAGGAGTGGCGCGCTCGGATGGCGCGGTACTCAGGAAGCGAACGGCCCGCCTGGCGCATGAACCACACCGGCGTGCGCTCGACGGGCTCACGCCGCGCTGCGCGGACGAGGAGCGGCTCGCTCATGGGTCTAGACTACCGCCGCAATGGAAAGGGTCGGCGAGCACCCGGTACCCGTCGGACCGCTCGCCGTCCGGTGGCTCGCCTACGCCCTCGACCCGCCCCGTGCCGGCCGCGTCGGCCACGCGGTCGTCCGGCTCGAGAACGCCGGCACCGCCGCCTGGCGCTCGCGGGGCGAGGCCGGCGTCCAGGTCGCCTACCACTGGCTCGACGACCGCGGCAACGCGATCGTCTGGGACGGCGTGCGCACCGCCTTGCCGCGGTCGGTTGCGCCCGGCGAAGCGACCGAGGTCGAGCTCCGGCTGCTTGCGCCGCAACCACCCGGCCGCTACCGGCTCGCGTTCGACCTCGTCGAGGAGTTCCGCTTCTGGTTCGCCGAGGTCGGCTCCTCGCCACTCGAGATCGACGTCGACGTGCGGCCCCCGATCGACGCCCGCAGGCTCACGGTCGTGGTCGCGCCCGGCCCTGGCGACGAGGCCGAGACGCGCGCCGCGCTGGCCGCTCAAGAGGAAGCGACCGTCACCGAGGAGCCCACTGCGACCGCCTACCTCGTCGGCGGCTGCCTCCCCGCCCCCGACTGGTCGCGGCGGGTGCTCGACGCGCACGAGGAAGGGTTCGCGGCGGTGGGCGGCTCGGTCGAGGTGCTGGGTGGCCTCCGCGCCCGCGGCCAGCGCTCGCGCCTCGCCGCCTGGGTGCGCGACGGCGGCGGCCGGAACCCGGCCTTCGCCAGGCCACTGCTGTTTCCCTCGCTCGTCGCCGGGCTCGAGCCGGGCGAGCATGCGGGCTACCCCGCCTTCACGCCCGGCGAGGAGCCGTGGCTCTACGACGCGCGGATCGCGATCAGACTTCGACTGCGACCCGGTCGTCGACCCGTGTGAAGACGAAGGCGCCCAGCGCGAGCGCGGCGATCGACGCGACGAGCAGGTAGACGACGTCGACCGGCCGCGGAGCGACGCCGAAGAAGAGCGGTTGCCGGATCGCCTCGATCGCAGGCGTCATGAAGTTGCCGTAGTGGAGGACGTTCTCGAGCCAGGGGTGCTCGTCGGCGCCCGGGACGTCATCGAGCCGGTAGAGCACCGGCGTGAGGAAGAACCAGGGTAGGAGCAGCGCCTGCACCACGTGCTCCACGTCGCGATAGAGCGCATTCAGCGAGGCGACCGCGAGCGAAACGCCTGCGACAAGCGCGACGACGGGGATCGCGAGCGGGAATGCGACCCAGGCCCAATCCCGAGTGCCCGGGATGAACGCCACGTTGAGGGCGGCGACGAGCACGAGCAGGACGACAAGGCTCGGGAGCTGCGTCGCGACGACCGAGAGCGGCACGAGCTGACGGGGAAAGCGCACTTTGCGGATCAGGTTCGCGTTCTCGAGCAGCGCCCGCGACGAGGTCTGGAGCGAGGTACCGAAGAAGACCCAGACACCGAGGCCGCTGAGCAGGAAGAGCGGATAGTGGGCAAAGTCGACCGCGCCGGCCCGCCAGAGAACGGAGAAGACGACGATGTACACCCCTGCAAGCAGGAGCGGATGGGCGAGCGACCAGGCGAGCCCGAGCACCGAGCCCTTGTACTTCGCGCGGAGGTCGCGGCGGAAGAGGCTGCCGAATAGCTCTCGGTAGCGGTACAGGTCGGCGTAGATCGTCATGCCCCGCCACTAGTGTAGGGAGCCCGTGCGCGTGCACGTGACCCCAAACACGAGCCTTACAGGGCTCAACTACCCTTAGAAGCCGTGTCCGCGGGCGCCACGATCGTCGCTTTCCCCGTGGCCGCCCTGGTCATCTGGAGCCTGCTCCACGCACCGCGGCTCGGGCGCCGGCTCGTCGCGACGCCCAGCGCCGAGCGCTGGCACACCACCGCGACACCCACGTTCGGCGGCGTCGCGATCCTGGTCGGCCTGCTCGCAGGCATGGGCGCCGCCTTCGCCGCCGGTGCAGTCGAGCCGACGAGCGAGCTGCTGACGATCCTCGGCGGCTGCGTGATCCTCTTCGTCGCCGGCCTCGTCGACGACCTGCGCGCACTGCCGCCGCTCGCGAAGATCGCGGCGCAGCTCGCCGCAGCAGGGCTCGTTCTGGCCGGCGGCCTGCGAGCAGAGATCGTCTCCAACGACGTGCTCGCGCTCGGCTTCGCGCTCGTCTGGCTGGTCGGGATGACGAACGCCTTCAACCTGCTCGACAACATGGACGGGCTGGCCGCATCGATGGCGGCGATCGCCTGCGCCTACTTCGCGATCGCGGCCGCGACGCCGCTGAACCCGAACAAGCAGGTGCTGGCTCTCTCCCTGGCGGTGCTGTTCGCCTGCGCCGGCTTCCTCCCGTTCAACCTGCGGATCCGTCGCCCCGCGGCAGTCTTCATGGGTGACTCGGGCAGCCAGGTGCTCGGCTTCGCGCTCGCGGCGCTCGGCCTGTCGGGGAGCTGGAAGGACGCCGGAACGACGATCGCGACGCTCATGCTGCCGATCCTCGTGCTGGCCGTGCCGATCCTCGATACGGCGCTCGTGACGCTCGTCCGCCTGCTCGAGGGCCGCCCGGTGACGCAGGGCGGCCGCGACCACACCTCACACCGGCTCGTCTACCGCGGGCTCTCCGAGAAGCGCGCTGTCGTGCTGCTCGCGGTGATCGCGGCCGCGCTCGGCGCCACGAGCCTCGGGTACAACGTGCTCGGAAACGGGCGCGTGACGGCGGTCGGGGTGCTCGTCACCTTCGCAGCGCTGCTCCAGTTCGGCACCTTCCTCTCCGCCGCCGAGCACGGAGCCGACGAGGCCTCCACCCGCGGCCTGCTCGTGCACCGGCGGTTGCTCGTCGAGGTGCTCGTCGACGCGGCGCTCGTCACCGCTGCCTTCTACGCCGCCTACCTGCTCGTCGTGCAGGGGAACGGCACGACGACGCAGCGCTACGTGTTCACACTCGCGCTCGCCGTGGTGCTCTTCGCACGCTACGTCTCGTTCATCGCGCTCGGCCTCTACCGCGCCGTCTGGCGCTACGCGGGGGCGAGGGACGCCATCTCCGTCGTGCTCGCCGTCGCGATCGCCGAGGCCGCCGCGTTCCTCTTCCTGCTGGCGACGATCGACCTGCGCGACTTCCCGCGCGGCGTCTTCGTCGCCGACTGGCTGATCGCGACGGTACTCGTGGGTGGCTCCCGCTTCGCGGAGCGCGCCCTCGTCAGCGCGCTCGGCAGCCTGGGCGGCCGCAAGGGTCGCACGCGAACGCTGATCGTCGGCGCGGGCACGTCGGGACGTAGCGTCATGCGCGAGCTCAAGGAGACGGAGCGCAACCACGTCGTCGGTTTCCTCGACGACGACACGCGCCTGCGCGGCCGCCGCATCCAGGGTGTCCCGGTGAGGGGCCGGATCGACGACATCGGCGCCGTGCTCGAACGGACCCACCCGGACTCCGTCCTCGTGACCGCAGTCGGCGCCCCCCGCGAGCGGCTGGATCTCGTCGCCGCAGCGTGCGCCGCCGCTGGTGTGCCGGTGCGGTTCGTGCGACTCGAGCTGAGCCACGACCCCGGCGTGCTCGTCGAGTCGGCGGGCGAGTGAGCGCGGCCTCCGCCACGCCGGCCCCCGAGCGCGCGCCCGACCTGCTCTCGCGGCTCATCCAGGCCCTGCCCCTGATCGGTGCGTTCACCTTCTTCTGTCTCGTCTACGGCTTCCAGGCGTCGCGGCATGGCACGCCATGGCTGTTCGGCGACGAGCTCGAGTTCACCCAGATCTCTCGTTCGATCGCCGAGCACGGCTCGCCGGCCCGCCGCGGCGAGGCCCTCCACCGCCTGTCGCTCTACCCGTATCTGACCGCGCCGGCGTGGTGGCTCGACTCGACCGAATCGGCCTACGCCGTGGCGAAGACGATCGGCGTGCTCGTGATGAGCGCGGCCATCTTCCCCGCCTATGCCCTCGCGCGGCTCGTCGTGTCGCGGCCGGCCGCCTTCCTCGCCGCGGTCGCGACGGTGTCGATCCCCGCCTTCGCGTACAGCTCGTTCCTGATCGAGGAGCCGCTCGCCTACTTCTGGGCGACGCTCTGCCTCTACCTCATCGTGCGCACGCTCGCGGAGCGAGGGGTGCGGCTCGCGCTCGTCGCATCAGTCGCCAGCCTCGTGGCGCCGCTCGTCCGCAACCAGCTGATCGTGCTCCCGGCGATCCTCGGTCTCGGGGCGCTGTGGCTTCTCTGGACGAGCGAGCAGTTTCGTGTACGCCGACGCGACTGGAGCCGGGGTGACTGGCTCGGCGTGCTGACGCTCCTCGTCGGCGCCGTGATTGTGACGAACGCGTTCGTCAGCCACCGGTCACTCGAGTGGGACATCTCGACACGGCTCTACAAGGATCGGATGCTCGACTACGGGCTCTGGGCGTTCGGCGCGTTCGTGATCGGGCTCGGAGTCTTCCCGATCGCCGCGTGGCTCAGCTCGTTGTGGCCGCGCGCTGGGAGCGTGCGATCCGAGGCGGAGCGCTGCTTCACGATCGTCTCGGTCGCGGGCATCGGCACCTTCGGCTTCTACACCGCCGTCAAGTCGGCCTACGTCTCGACCGTGTTCTCGACCCTGATCTACGAGCGCAACCTGATGTACCTCGCGCCGCTTGCGTTCATCGGCACGGCGCTCGTCGTGGAGCGGGACCGCATCCGTCTCGCCTGGCTGGCGCTCGTCACGGTCTTCCTCGCCTATGTCCTCCAGGGGACGCCGTACCAGATGCGTTACCACTTCCTCTCGGACGCGCCCGGCCTCGCCATCCTCGCGTGGCTCAACCGGACCTTCGCGTGGACGCCGGGCACGGCTCGCGTCGCGCTGCTCGCGATGCTGGCCTTGTCGGCGCTCGTCCTGGCGTTTCCACGGCTGCCGCGGGTCGGCCGCTACGCCGCCCAGGTGGGAGTCGCCGCAGCAGCGCTCGCCCTCACCTGGAACCTGACCGGGGCGATCACGGCGGGTAACGCTTCGAACTCGTTCTCGAAGCAGTTCCGTGACGGCCTCCCCCAGCCCGTCGACTGGGTCGACCGATTGACCGCGGGCAAGCCGACGGTCTACATCGGCCAGCAGATCGCAGATCCGAACGGGATCAACCTGACCGAGTTCTGGAATCGCTCGATCAAGAAGGTCTGGTCGCTCGACGGCACCGCGGAGCGCACGCCGGGCCCCACGTACACCCCGGACCTCGTTTCGCGTTTCGGCAGCCTGACGGGCGATCCCGGCTATCCGTACGTCCTGGCCGACAACGGCGTCGAGATCGTGGGCGACCAGGTGCTGGCGCGTGCCAACGGCCTCGTGCTCTATCGGGTGCGCCCGCCGCTGCGCCTCGCGAGCGCAGTCTCCGGCGTCTTCGCGGACGGCTGGCTCGGCACGCGGCGCGACGACCTGAAGGAGGTGACGGCCGGGTACTCGCAGTTCGCAACACCGGGGAACAGGCCGGGTGTCGTGCTCGTCACCGTCTCGCGCACCGGCGCCTGCGGTGCGACCATTCCGTCGGGACGCGTCGGCATCAAATCGGGGGCATTGGCGATCGGGCCCGACCGGCATCCCACGCTCGGTAAAACCACCTACGAGATCGGCTGGCGGGTCGGCCCCTGCGCCGAGCGCACCTTCCCGATCCCGACCCCGCGCCCTCCGTTTCAGGTGCAGGTGACGATCTCGCCGACGTTCGTCCCCCAGGATGTCGATCCCGCGGCGTCGAGCGACGACCGCCACCTGGCCGCGAAGGTCGACTTCCGCTTCGTGCCCTAACGGAGCCTGCGCAGGCTCTCCGGGTGCTTGCGCACGAAGCGGATCATTCCGCGCAGGTGCCAGAGCGTGTGGCGCGAGAGGAAGCGCCGGTCGATCACCGCCGCGTAGTCGTGCCGGACGACGGCGGCCGGCACCTGCCAGACCTCCCAGCCTGCGCGGCGCGCGCGGTAGGCGAGGTCGATGTCCTCGCCGTAGTGGCGGAAGCCGGCGTCCCACCCGTCGAGCTCGTCGAGCATCGCGCGGCGCATGAGCAGGAACGCCCCCAGCAGCCAGTCTCCCGCCACCGGTTCCTCCGGCCGTTCGTCGAGCAGGTAGTGGCCGCGCTGGCGCTCGTACGGCGAGCCGAGCAGGCGCAGTGGCGTGCGGCGGTAGATCGTTCCGAGCACGGTGGGGAAGCGGCGGCGCGACGGCTGCCAGCTTCCGTCCGGCCAGAGCATGAGCGGACCGGCGATCCCGCAACGCGGCCGGCTGTCCAGGAAGCGCGCGAGCGCGCCGACGGCGCCCGGCTCGGCGAGCGCGTCCGGGTTCGAGAAGAGCACGTAGTCGCCACTCGTCGCTTCGATGCCGAGGTTGACGTTCGCGGCGAGCGGCAGTGGCTGGCCGTTCTCGAGCACGCGGACAGCTGCCGGCACCCCCTCGGCGCTCCCCGCCAGGTTCGCGACGACGACCGCCTCGTCCACCTGCATCAGGAGCGTGGGCAGCGTCCGCGCGAGCTCCGCGGCGTGACCGTGCGAGACGACGACGGCGGAGACCTTCATCGGGCGAGCGCCTCCCGGTAGACCTCGACGGTCCGCTCGGCGGCGGCGCGCCAGGTGAAGAGCCGCGCCCGCTCGAGCCCTGCGGCGACGAGGCCCTCGCGGCCGGTGATGGCTGCCCGGATCGCGTCGGCGAGCCCAGCCTCATCGGCGTAGAGCGCGGCGTCGCCCGCGACCTCGCGCAGCGCCGGCTCGGGCACGGCGACGACGGGGGTGCCGCAGGCCATCGCCTCGATCGCGGGTAGCCCGAACCCTTCGTAGTGGGACGCCTGGACGAGGCAGGCCGCGCCCCGGTAGAGCCGGACGAGCTCACCCTGGTCGACCCAGCCGCGCACGTCTGCCCCCGACGCGCGAAGCGTCCCGGCGATCGCCTCGTCGCGCACCGGCCCGGCGACGACGAGCGGCAGACCCACCGCGGCCGCGGCAGCGGCGGCAGCGAGCTGGTTCTTGCGCGCCTCGACGGCGCCGACCGCGAGCACGTACCCGCCGCCGCCGCCGCCCCCCGTCCCGGGCGTGAACGACGGATCGACGCCGTTCGGGGTGACGACGATCAGGTCCGGCGCGAGCCCGTAGAGCTCGACGAGATCTCGCTTGGAGCGTTCCGAGACCGTCAGCACCCGCCGCGCGCGACGGGCGGAGCGCGGCACCACCGCGCGGAACACCAGCCGGTCCTTGCGCCGCATCAGCGTCGCGTCGCGCTCGAACGAGAGATCGTGGATCGTGACCACACCGGGACACCCGCCGAGCGGCAGGGCGTACTGGGTGTGGACGAG
>JBKJML010000163.1:0-9574 GCA_046596415.1 Gaiellaceae bacterium
GCGCATCGTCCCGTGGAACGCGACATCGACGCCGTTCTCAGCGACCACCTGCTCGCCGAGCACGCGCTCCGGCTCGCCGGCGAGCAGCCGCGAGCCGCTGACGCAGTAACAGCCGACGTCCATCAGCGCACCACCGTCCAGCTCCGCCGACAGACGGACGTTCGTCTGGTCGAGCAACGGAAAGCTGAAGCTCGTGCTGACCGACCGGAGCCGGCCGATCGCACCCGACTGGACGAGCTCCCGTGCGCGCGCCGACTGCGAGTGGTGCCGGTACATGAAGGCTTCTGCGAGCACGAGCCCCGCTGCGTCCGCTGCCTCGAACGCTTCGTCGACCTCGTCCGGACGCCGCGAATACGGCTTCTCACACAGGACGTGCTTGCCGGCAGCGAGCGCCTTCAGTGTCCACTCGTGGTGGAGGCCGTTCGGCAGTGAGATGTAGACGGCGTCCACGTCGGCGTCCTCGAGCAACGCTTCGTAGCTCCCGTGCGAGCGCTCGAGCCCGTGCTCGGAGGCGTAGGCCTGCGCGATCGCTCCATCGCGGCTCCCGACCGCGACGACCTCGACACGGTCGGTTTCGCGCGCGCCGTCGAGGATCGCACCGTTGATCGCGGCGGTCGAGAGCAAGCCCAGCCGCAGGCTCATGCGCCCCCCAACCCGACCAGCGTGAGCGCCGAGCGCGCGAGCGCATCGTCCTCGTCACCCGGCAAGCCGCTGATCCCCACGGCACCGACCCTTCGCTCGCCCTCGAACGCGGCAACGCCCCCTTTGAAGAAGGTGAAGAACGGGTCGAAGCTTGCGAGCTCCGCCGGCGTGCCACCGACCTTCTCGGCGAGGTCCCGGGTCGAGCGCGCGTCGCTGCGCGCGGCGGTGTAGGCCTTGCGCTGGGCGTTCAGGCGTGTATCGGGAGCAGCTCCGTCCATCGTCGCAGCGGCGACCACCTCGCCGTGCTCCTCGGCGACGTACACCGAGACGGGGGCGGGCGCCTCGCTCACCACCGAGTCGACGATCGCCAGAGCTTGTTCGAGCTTCACCGTGACACACTACGCCACGGGAGATGGCGGACGAAATCGGGATCGGGATGCTCGGCTACGCTTTCATGGGCAAGGCACATTCGCGCGCCTTTCGCGCGATCGCGGCGCTCGAGAGCCCGCTGCAACCACGGCTCGTCTCGGTGGCGGGGCGCAACGAGGATGCTGTCGCCGCGGTCGCCGCCCAGTACGGCTACGAGCGCTGGACGACCGACTGGCGTGACCTCGTGGCCGACCCCACGATCGGCCTGTTCGACAACGGCGGCCCCAACTCGCTCCACGCGGCGCCGACGATCGCAGCCGCACAGGCCGGCAAGCACGTGCTCTGCGAGAAGCCGCTCGGCCGTGACGCCGACGAGAGTTACGAGATCTGGCAGAGCGTCGCCGCTACCGGCGTCAAGCATCTGTGCGGCTTCAACTACCGCTTCGTGCCCGCTGTTCGGCTGGCCCGCGAACTGATCGAGGCCGGCGAGCTCGGCGAGATCCGTCACTTCCGCGGCCGCTACCTCCAGGACTGGGGCGACGATCCGACCCTCGACACCTGGCGCTTCCAGCCGGGCGAGGCGGGCTCCGGCGCACTCGGCGACCTCGGCACGCACGTCGTCGATCTCGCGCGCTTCCTCGTCGGCGAGATCTCGACCGTCGCCGGGGGCGTCCACACGTTCTTGCCGGGCCGGCAGGTCGACGATGCGCTCGAAGCCGCCGTCACCTTCGAGAGCGGCCCGGTCGGGACGATCGAGGCGACGAGGCTCGCGCTTGGCCGGCGCAACGCGTTCCAGTGGGAGATCAACGGCTCCAAGGGCTCGCTCGCGTTCGACATGGAACGGCTGAACGAGCTCCAGGTCTTCCGGGCCGACGGCGACCGGGCGCGCGGCTTCAAGACGGTGCTCGTCTCCGAGACCGACCACCCGTTCTGGCATCTCTGGTGGCCGCCCGGCCACATCATCGGCTGGGGCGATACGTTCACCCACGAGGTGCTCCACCTGCTGCGCGCGATCGCGGAGGACACGGATGTCGCCCCGTACGGAGCGACGTTCGAGGACGGTTACCGGGCCGCAGAAGTGTGTGACGCGATCGTGCGATCGGGCGAGACCGGCAGTCGCGTCACCGTCTCGTATCGCTGATCAGCGACCGACCTTCTGCTGACGCCGGCGGAGGATCGTGTCGAGCGTCACGGCGAAGAGCAGGATGCCGCCGGTGGTGATGTAGATCACACCCTGGGTGAGATTGAGCGTGTTGAGCCCGTTCGCGATCGTCGCGATCACGAGCGCCCCGAAGAGCGCGTCGCGGACCTCGCCGCGCCCACCGAAGAGGCTTGTGCCACCGATCACGGCGGCGGCGATCGCGTCGATCAGCAGCGTGCCTCCACCGGCGTTCAGGTCGACGCTGTTGAGGCGCGCGGCGAGCACGACACCACCGAGCCCCGCCATCGCGCCGGAGATCATGAAGACGAGGATCCTGACGCGCGCCACGTTGATGCCGGCACGGCGGGCGGCCTCGGCGTTGCCACCGACCGCGTAGACGTGTCGGCCGAACGTCGTCCGCTTGGCGACGAACGTCCAGAGGAGCAGCGCCGCCACCATCAGGAGCAGGACGAACGGGACGCCGCGATCCTTGTTGGAGATGACGACCACCACGACCGCAACGGCCACCACCGCGACGAGCTTGGCGAGGATGAAGAGCGGGTCGCGGACCGCGACGCCATGGCGGCGGTGGGAGAGCACGCCGCCCACCACGCTCGCTGCGTACACCGCGCAGACGACGGCAGCGATGATCCAACCAGCCGTGTCGGAGAAGAAGTAGTTGGCCGTGTTGTTGACCGTCTCGTCCTGGATGACGATCACGCCCTCACCCTCGATCGACTTCTGGATCACGCCCTGCCAGATCTGGTAGCCGGCCAGGGTGACCACGAACGCGGGGACGCCGATGAAGGCGACGAACGAGCCCTGGAACGCACCGATCGCCGCGCACACTGCGACGGCGAGCCCAATCGCGATGAGACCCGACACCTGGTGCCCCGACTCCGGCACCGTCATCTGCGCGACGACCACCCCGGCGATGCCGCTGACGTAGCTGATCGAGAGGTCGATCTCGCCGATCAGTAGCACGAACACGACGCCGTAGGCGAGCAGCGTCACGCCGGCCATCTGAGTGATGATGTTGCTGAAGTTGCCGGGGCTGAGGAAGTTGTCGGCCTTGAACGAGAAGAAGATGACGATCACGACGAGGCCGATCAGGACCGGCCAGCTGCCGAGGTTTCCGCCTCGAATGTTCGAGAGCACTCGACCCGTGAAGCTCTCGGCCGCGAGGTCCGGGTGGGCCGTCGGCGCAGTGCTCACGCGCTCTCCGTCGGGGTCATCGTGATTCCGGCCACCTTGGTCGGCACGCCGGCGGTGATCGCCTGGACGACCTCCTGCTGGGTCGTCTTGTCCCGCTCGTAGAGGGCGATGGTGCGGCCGAGCCGCAGCACGGTGATCCGTGTCGCCACCTCGAAGATGTCATGCAGGTTGTGCGAGATCAGCACCACGGCGAGCCCCTGGTCGGCGAGCCTTGCCACGAGCTCGAGCACCTGCTGCGTCTGGGAGACGCCGAGGGCAGCGGTCGGCTCATCGAGGATCACGAGCCGCGAGTTCCACATCACCGCCCGTGCGACTGCGACGGACTGGCGCTGGCCGCCCGAGAGGGTGGCGACGGGCTGGCGGATCGAGGGGATCGTCGTCACGGCGAGCCCCTTCATCGTCGCTGCCGTCCTCCCCTCCATCACCGGCTCCTTCAACCGCCAGAGCCAGTCGCGCTCCTCGCGGCCGAGGTACATGTTCTGCACGACGTCGAGGTTGTCGCAGAGCGCGAGATCCTGATACACAACCTCGATCCCGAGCTTGGCCGCGTCCTTCGGCCCGTGGATCGACACCGGCTGGCCGTCGAAGAGGATCTCGCCTTCGTCGGCCGTGTGGGTTCCGGCGACGCACTTGATCAGCGTCGACTTGCCGGCGCCGTTGTCGCCGACGAGCGCCATCACCTCACCGGATCGAACCTCGAAGTCGACCTCGGTGAGCGCCTGGACCGAGCCAAAGCTCTTCGAGATCCCGCGGAGCTCGAGCAGCGGAGTCACTGCCGTGGCGGTCGTCATCGAGAGAGCGGGTGGGAGCCGGCAGCGCCGGCCCCCACCCGGTGCCTTCCTAGTTGCAGTACTTCTTGTAGGTGCCGATACAGACGTCGCTTCTCTTCAGGTAGCCGTTGAAGAGCTGCTTGTAGTTCGCCTTCGTGATCGACACGGGGGCGATGATGAACGCCGGCAGCAGCTTGCTGCCGTTCTTCACCGTGCCGGTCTGCGCCGGCTTCTCACCCTTCGAGAGGGCGATGGCTGCCTTTGCGGACGCGGTCGCGAGCACACGCGTGTCCTTCCAGACGGTCATCGACTGCCAGCCGGAGATGATGTTCTGGACACCCTGCGGCGTCGCATCCTGCCCACTGAGTGGGATCGGCTTGAGCTTGTGGGACTTCAGAGCGACGACGACGGCGTTCGCGAGCCCGTCGTTTGCCGCCGCGACGGCGTCGATCTTGTTCTTCGTCTTGACGAGCATCTGCTCGAAGATCGTCCCTGCCTTCTGGTTGTCCCAACCGGGCGTGAACTGATCCGGCCCCTTGATGAACGTCCCGTTCTTGTAGAGCGGCTTCAGGATCGAGTCATAACCGCCCTTGAACAGGAACGAGTTGTTGTCGGTCTGGCCGCCGTTCAGCTCGGCGACGACCGGCTTCTTCGAGTACATGCCGTTCGCCTTGAGGCCCGCGACGACACCCTTGCCCTGCAGGACGCCGACGGCCTTGCCGTCGAACGAGATGTAGATCGCGGCCGAGCCGCCGATCACCTGGCGGTCGTACTCGATCACCTTCGCGCCACGCGACTTGGCAGCCGCCTCGATCGCGATCGAGGAGCCCTTGTCGAGCGAGACCAGGATGACGACCTTCGCGCCGTTCGCGAGGCACTGGTCGGCCTGCGTCTTCTGCTTCTGCGCGTCACCGTCGGCGTTCGTGATCACGTACGACACGCCGGCCTTCTTGAACGCGGCCACGAGCGCGGGCCGGTCCTGGGTCTCCCAACGGACGGACGACTTCGGGTCGGGGAGCAGGACGCAGATGTCGGCGCTCGCCGTCTGCTTGCTCGGCTTCGCGACCGCGCCGGTGACGGTGACGCTCACCGTCAACACCGCGATCGTCAGAGCAACGATGAGTCTCTTCACAGTCACTTACCTCCAGCTTGGTTCGGATGTGGGACGCCCAGTCGTGAAGCGGCGGGCAGAGAAACACCCCCGAACCAACCTAAACGTGCTGAAGCCGAGAATCAACCCGCCCTCGAAGTTGGAGAACGAGCGCCCTAGGATGAGATCGATGAGCGAGCCCGCCGGCACGGGGGCCGGGAAGCCGTCCCTGCGGATCCGGGGCGCGTCGTACCCGGTCCTCCTTCCCACCTTGCGCGACCCGAGGCTCCACCTCGCAGCGGTGATCGTCTCGCTCCAGGTGCTCGGGCAGGTGGCATTCGACTTCCGGCTCTCGATCGCCCAGATCCTCGTCTCGCTCCTCACCTGCGCGGTGCTCGAGGTCGGGATCGCGGCGCGGCGCCAGCACGTCATCCTCTGGCCGGCGAGCGCCCTCCTGACCGGGAACGGGGTCGCTTTCATCCTCCGGGTGCCGGGAACCGAGCACGGCGACTGGTGGAGCATGCGCGGCTGGTGGATCTTCGCCGGAACGGCGGCGGCGGCCCTGCTCTCCAAGCACCTGATCCAGTTTCGGGGCCGCCATGTCTTCAACCCCTCGAACTTCGGTCTCGTGCTCGTGTTCCTGCTGATCGGGCCGGAGCGAGCCGATCCGCTGGAGTTCTGGTGGGGGCCGATGTCCGCCTGGCTGGCGCTCGCGCTCGCGATCATCGTCGCCGGCGGCTTCGCGATCCTCCACCGTCTCCACCTGCTCGCGATCGCGGTCACCTTCTGGGTCACGTTCGTCGCGTCGCTCGCCGTGCTCGCCGCGAGCGGGCATGCGATGACGGCCCGCTGGCATCTGGGGCCGGTCTCCGACTGGGGCTTCTGGCAGATTCTCGCCTTCTCGCCCGAAATTCTCGTCTTCCTCTTCTTCATGATCACCGACCCGAAGACGATCCCTGCCGGGCGCGTCGGGCGCCGGGTCTACGCCGTCGCGCTCGGTTTGCTCGCTGCGCTCCTGATCGCACCGCAGACGACCGAGTTCGGAAGCAAGGTCGCGCTGCTCGCGGCCCTCGCGGTCGTCTGCCTGGCGGCGCCCCTGGTCGAGTTGTTCGTTGCGCATCGCACTCGCACCGTCCCGACGCGCCGCGGCAGGCGGGGATTCGGCGCCGCAGCGCTCGCCGGCACCGCCGGGTTCGCAGGGTTGCTGGTGCTCGCCGGTATTCCCGCCCGGCCGAGCGGCGGCGTCGCGGTCTCGACCGCAAGCGCCGCAAACGAGCACGTCGCGGTGGTCGTCGTCCCGTCGAAGGGTCTCGCGCCGATCGGTGGCGCGGCCGCGAGGCAGATCGCGCAGGACGTCGTCGCCGACCTCGAGATCGAGGCCGACGCTGTACGCAGGCGCGACCTCCAGCGGGCAACCGAGGGTGCGCACGGCGCCCGGCTCGCGGCGGTCTGGGAACAGATCCGCGCCGGCGGTGACGGTTCGGTCGTCGTCCCGCACTACCGCGTCGAGCGTGCCACGGTCACGTTGGAGCCGGGTACCGGGCAGGAGCCACCAACCGTGGTGGTGCGACTCGCGGGCACGGTGGAGCGCGCGACATATCGGCCCGCGAGCGCGACGCCCGCGTCGCGCACCGCGCCCGCGCGCTTCACGCGGACGCTCGAACTGACTCTCGAGGACGGGCGCTACAAGATCTCCCGTGGCAGGGGCGATGCGCAGCCGGCGGTCGCGGCGCCTCGCACGAACGCGCTCGGAGGCGTACGCCTCCGCGATGTCGCCCACGAGGCGGGCCTCGACTTCAGGCAGGGGGCCTTCCGCTTCGGCATGTCCAACGACCCGGCGGCGATGATGGGCGGTGGGCTCTGCTGGCTCGACTACGACAACGACGGCCTGCTCGACCTCTTCGCCACCAACGCCTTCTCGGAGGACGACTACAGCCGCTGGGAGGAGCAGGGCGGTCTCCCCGGCGGCGGCCTCTTCCACAATCTCGGCGGCGGACGGTTCGAAGATGTGAGCCGAGGCTCCGGTGCCGATCTCGCGCTCCGTGGGAGCGGTTGCGTCGCGGCGGACTTCAACGAGGACGGCAAGACGGATCTCTACGTCACGACCGCCGGCTACAGCATCGCGACGGACGGCTACGACGCGCTCTACTGGGGCCACGGCGACGGCACGTTCACAGAAGGCGCCCGGGCGGCAGGCATCAATGCCCCGGGCTGGCACACGGGCGCCGCGGTCGGCGACGTGAACGGCGACGGACGGCCCGACTTGTTCGTGGCGGGCTACACGGACCTGAACGCCCCGATCGCCTCGTCGACTGCGGGCTTCCCGAGCGACCACAGCGCCGTCCGCGACCGGCTCTACCTCAGCGTCGGCGTCGACGCGAACGGCCGCTCGACGTTCCGCGAGGTCGGTCGCGAGGTGGGGCTCGAGCCGACCGGAGTCGAGCACGGGCTTGGCGCCGTCTTCACCGACGTCGACCGTGACGGCCGCCTCGACCTCTACGTCGCGAACGACCTCGACCCGAATCGGCTCTACCTGAACGTGAAGACCGCCGGCGGGCTCGGGTTCCGGCTCCGCGAGCGGGGACGGAACGCCGGCGTGAACGATCCGAACGCCGGCATGGGGATCGCCGCCGGCGACTACAGCGGCGACGGCCGCGAGGACTTCTTCGTGACCAACTCGCGCCGGCAGCTGCACGCGGTCTACCGCAGCGCCTCGGGCGCCCCCTCGTTCGCTGACGCGCGGCCCGACTTCCTCGCAGCGCTCGGCAAGAGCTACACGGGCTGGGGCGCCTCGTGGGCCGATCTCGACCTCGACGGCAACCTCGATCTCGTCCTGGCGAACGGCGCCGTCCCGCTCGTCGACCTGAAGCGCGACGCCCAGCGCGTCCAGGTACTCGAGAACCTCGGCGAATCGGCCGGCTTCGCCGACGCCGGCACCGTGCTCGGGCCGTTCGCCGGGCGGCGCCTCAACGGCCGCGGGCTCGCGACGGCCGACTTCGACAACGACGGTGACCTCGACGTCGCCATCGGCTCGGTCGGCGGCCCGCTCGTCCTGCTCCGGAACACGGGCGCGTCCGGCCACTGGCTCGAGGTCTCGCTCGACCGGTTCGCCCCCGGGGCCCGCGTGACGGTCGTGCTTCCGGACGGCCGCAAGCTCGTCCGGGAGGTGCACGCGGGCAGCAGCTACCTCTCCTCCGAGGATCCACGGGTGCACTTCGGCCTGGGAGCGGTGTCGCGCGTCGCCGAGGTCGTCGTCCGCTATCCAGGTGGCCGCGTGACACAGATGCGAGACGTCCTCGCGGACCGGATCGTCGTCGTAACGCCGTAGAGTCTCCACATGGTGGCCGGAGTCGAGATCACGGGAGCCGCGACACCGGGCTCCACCGCTGTCCTCACCGACGACGCCATCACGTTCCTGGCTGCGCTCGAGCGAGAGTTCCATGGCCGGCGGGCCGAGCTGCTCGACCGTCGAGCCGCCCGCATGGGCGAGCTGCGGGATGGCGCGCTCCCCTGCTTCCTCCCGGAGACGAAAGGCGTGCGCGATGGCGGCTGGCGGATCGCCCCCGAGCCGGCCGAGCTCGCCGACCGTCGGGTCGAGATCACGGGTCCGGTCGACCGAAAGATGGTGATCAACGCACTCAACTCGGGTGCGAAGATGTTCATGGCCGACTTCGAGGACTCGAACTCGCCCACCTGGCAGAACTGCATCGAGGGCCAGGTCAACCTCACCGACGCGCTCGATCGCACGATCAGCCTGGACACCGGTGAGAAGCAGTACGCGCTGAACGACGAGGTCGCGACGCTGCTCGTCCGCCCGCGCGGCTGGCATCTGGACGAGCGCCATTTCGAGGTCGACGGCATGCCGATGTCGGCCTCGCTCTTCGACTTCGGCCTCTATTTCTTCCGCAACCACGGCCGCGGCGGGCGCTTCTTCTACCTGCCGAAACTCGAGAATCACCTCGAGGCGCGGCTCTGGAACGACGTCTTCGTCTGGGCGCAGGCAACGCTCGGCGTGCCGCGGGGGACGATCAAGGCGACCGTTCTCGTCGAGACGATCCTGGCCGCGTTCGAGATGGACGAGATCCTCTACGAGCTGCGCGAGCACTCGGCCGGGCTGAACGCGGGTCGCTGGGACTACATCTTCTCGGTGATCAAGAAGCTCGGCCATCGACCCGAGTTCGTCCTGCCGGACCGCGGCGAGGTGACGATGGCGGTGCCGTTCATGCGCGCCTACGCGGATCTGCTGGTCCGCACGTGTCACCGGCGCGGCGCCCACGCAATCGGCGGCATGGCGGCGTTCATCCCGTCGCGCCGCGACGCCGAGGTGAACGAGACGGCGCTGCGGAA
>JBKJML010000122.1:0-14426 GCA_046596415.1 Gaiellaceae bacterium
GACGTCGGCGACGCCCTCGAGGTCGAGCGGCTCGAGATAGGTGCGGTCGGCGAAGCCGGGGTCGGTCATGATCGTCGCCGGGTTCGAGTTGACGACGATCGTCCGGAAGCCGTCCTCGCGCAGCACTTTCAGCGCCTGCGAGCCGGCGTAGTCGAACTCCGAGGCCTGCCCGATCACGATCGGACCAGAGCCGATCAGGCAGATCGAGCGGATGTCCATGCGGCGCGGCATCAGATGGTTGCTGCCATCTAGGCTCGCGCGCTCTCGACGAACTCGCGCAGGATCGGCCAGGCATCGTGCGGGCCTGGCCCGGCCTCGGGATGGAACTGCACCGAGCGAGCGCGCAATTCGGGGTAGTCGAAGCCCTCGACGGTGCCGTCGTAGAGGGAGACGTACGTCGCCTCCTTCGCGTCGGTGGGAGCGACCGCGAAGCCGTGGTTCTGGCTCGTGACGAGGACACGCCCGTTCTTGCGCTCCAGGACCGGGTGGTTCGCACCGCGATGGCCGAACGGGAGCTTGAACGTCTCGTGACCGGTCGCCAGGCCCAGCAGCTGATGCCCGAGGCAGATGCCGAGTACCTCGGTTCGCCCGAGGACGCCCTTGATCACCTCGACCTCGTCTCGCAGCGGCTCCGGATCGCCGGGGCCGTTCGTGAGCAGCACGCCGTCGTGGGCGGCGAGCTCGTCGGGGTCGGTGAGATGCGGGAAGACGGTGACCGAGGCCCCTGACTGCCGGAGGCGGCGCAGGATCGAAAGCTTCGTGCCGTAGTCGACGACCGCGATCCGCACGTCGCCGTCGGCCGAGAAGACGTACGGCGCCTTGGTCGAGACGCCGGCGACGAGCGCCTGCCCGGTCATCAGCGGCTGGCCGCGGACGAGCTCGAGCGCCTCTTCGACCGAGCGGCCACCCGAGACCGCGGCGGCCCGCATCGCGCCCGCATCGCGGAGATGCAGGACGAGCGAGCGCGTGTCGATCCCGGAGAGGCCGACGATCCCCTGCGCCGTCAGCCAGTCCGTCCATTCAGGCCCGCGCGCCTCGCGCATCAGCACCGCCTTCGCATGCGGACGCGCAGATTCCAGCCGTTCGTCGGCGACGCCGTAGTTGCCGACCATCGGTGCGCTGAAGCAGACGATCTGTTCGGCGTAGCTCGGGTCGGTGACCGTCTCCTGGTAGCCGGTCATCGCGGTCGTGAACACGGCCTCACCGAAGGCGACTCCCTCGGCTGCGACGGACTCACCGTGGAACACGGCGCCGTCCTCGAGGACCAGGAAGCCGCTCATGCCGCGAACGCTACTTTGCCACCGGCGACCGTGAGCCGCACGGCGCCCTGGAGCGTCTCGCCGAGCAGCCACGAGTTGACGCTGCGCGAACGGAAGCATTCCTCGCTCACCCGCCAGCGCGCGTCGAGGTCGAGCAGCACGAGGTTCCCGGGGGCGCCGACCTCGATCCGCGGCACGGGCAGGCCGAAGGCGAGGGCCGGGCCGGCCGACATGCGGTCGAGCAGCAACTCGAGCGGCAGCAGGCCCGGGAGGACGAGGTTCGTGTAGAGGGCCGCGAAGGCCGTCTCGAGCCCGGTGACCCCGAACGGCGCCGCCTCGAAGGGAACGTCCTTCTCGTGGCGAGCGTGCGGGGCGTGATCGGTCGCAACCGAGGTGATCGTTCCGTCCCGAAGTGCTTCGAGGAGCGCCTGCCGGTCCTCCTCGGCGCGAAGCGGCGGATTCATCTTCACGTTCGTGTCGAGCGACCGGACCGCCTCGTCGGTCAGACAGAGATGGTGGGGCGTCACCTCACCGGTGGCGTCGCTGCCGCGGGCGCGCGCGGCGCGAAGCGCCTCGACCGACTCCCGAGCGGAGAGGTGCATCAGGTGGAGCGGGCGCTCCTCGTAGGTGGCAAGCGCCAGGTCGCGCTCGACCATCAGGCTCTCGGCGACCGACGGGTAGCCGGCGAAGCCGAGCTCCGCCGACACCCGCCCCTCGTGCATCTGACCGTCACCGGAGAGCGTCGGCTCCTCGCAGTGGAGCGCGAGCTTGAGCCCGGTGACGGCGCCGTACTGGAGCGCGCGGCGCATCAGGCCGGCCGAGACGACTGGCCGGCCGTCGTCGGTGAAGCCGGCGGCGCCGGTGTCGGCGAGCTCGGCCATCTCGGTCAGCTCGTGGCCGCCGAGGCCTTTCGAGATCGCCGCAAGGAAACCCGTCGGAATCACGGCCTCGGCCCGTGCCGTCTCCACGAGTGCACCGAGCACAGCCGCCGAGTCGACCACGGGATCGGTGTTCGGCATCGCGAGGATCGCGCAGTAGCCGCCGGCCGCAGCCGCCTCGGTGCCGGTGCGGATCGTCTCCTCGTCCTCCCGGCCGGGCGTGCGCAGATGGACGTGCGGGTCGACGAACGCGGGTGCCAGCACGAGGCCGGCGCCGTCGACGACGCGGTGCGAGTTCACGTCGAGTCGCTCACCGACCGCTGCGATCACGCCACCGTCGAGACGGACGTCGAGAATGGCGTCGAGGCGCGCTGCCGGGTCGAGCACGCGGGCGCCACGCACCACGAGGTCGGCGCCGGGGCCCTGCTTCGCGAACAGCATCAGGCGACCTCGACGGCCGACGGGACGCTGACCGGCCCGGTCGTCAGCAGGTCGTAGAGAACGGCCATCCGGACGACGAGGCCCGAGCGCACCTGCGTCTCGACGAGCGCCGCGGCGGAGTCCGCGACCCGCGGGTCGATCTCGACCCCGCGGTTCATCGGGCCGGGGTGCATCACCTTCTGGCCGGTCCGCAGGCGCGCGGGCGTGATCCCCCAGCGGGCCGCGTACTCCCGCAGGCTCGGCACGAAGTTGGACCCCGCTTCCATCCGTTCGTTCTGCATTCGGAGCACGTAGACGACATCGGCGACGTCGATCGCGTCGATGTCGGTCGACACCTCGCAGTCGAGCGCTGCTGCAACCCCGCGCGGCAGCAACGTCGGCGGGCCGACGAGCAGCACGTCGGCGCCGACGAGCCGCAACGCCTGGACGAGCGAGCGCGCCACCCGCGAGTGCAGGACGTCGCCGACGATCGCCACGTGGACACCTTCGAGGCGGCCGAGCTCGCCCTGGATCGTGTAGAGGTCGAGCAAGGCCTGGGTCGGGTGCTGGTGCTTGCCGTCGCCCGCGTTCACGACGTGAGCGTCGGTGTAGCGCGCGACGAGATCGGGTGCGCCGATCTGGGGGTGGCGGATCACGATCACGTCCGGGTCGTAGGCCGAGAGCGTCAGCGCCGTGTCCTTCAGCGACTCGCCCTTCTCGACCGAGGAGCCGGACGACTTGATCGTCATCGTGTCGGCGGAGAGCCTTTTGGCGGCCAGCTCGAAGCTCGACGCGGTGCGGGTCGACGACTCGTAGAAGAGGTTGACGACGGTGTGCCCACGGAGCGTCGGCAGTTTCTTCACCTCACGCTCGAGTGAGGAGGAGAGCGTGCGTGCGGTCTGCAGCAGCCGCTCGACGTCGTCGCGCGTCAGGTCGCCAATCGAGATCAGGTGGCGGCGTGGCGGTACGGGCGGGCGGCCGTCGTCGCGGACGAGGCGGATGTCAGGCATCGGTGCTCCCGTCGCCGCCGACGAGCAAGACCTGGTCGATCTCGTCGATCTCGAGGAGCTGCACCTGGATGCGCTCCTCGCGGGCGGTCGGCAGGTTCTTGCCCACGTAGTCGGGCCGGATCGGCAGCTCGCGATGGCCGCGATCGACGAGACAGGCGAGCTGAACCCGCGCCGGGCGGCCGAAGTCGAAGATCGCCTCGACAGCGGCACGGATCGTGCGGCCGGTGAAGAGGACGTCGTCGACGAGCACACACGTCATTCCGTCGAGCGGGAAGTCGAGCGACGTGGAACGGACGATCGGCTGCGCGTGGAGCGGCGAGGCGCCGTTCCGAACGTGAACGTCGTCCCGGTGGAAGGTGATGTCGACGGTGCCGAGCGCGACCTCCACCCCGCTTCGCTCCTCGATCAACCGGCGCAGGCGCTGGGCGAGCGGGACGCCGCGCGTGTGGATGCCGACGAGCGCGAGCTCGTCGAGGGAGCCGTTGCGCTCGATGATCTCGTGCGCGATCCGGGAGAGCGTCCGGGAGATCGCCTCGGCGTCGAGTAGGATCTTCGCCGCCTGGCGGCTCGGGACGTGCATCGTCGTGACACTCCTTTCCGGCCTCTCTGGACCGGGTTAAAGGTTGTGCGGGCAGAGTAGCGGGTTGTGCGGATGTCAGGTCGGCCGCGCATTGAAATAGGTGCCCGCGGCAAGGAAACGAGCGATGCGACCTCCACGCCCCGGAGCTGCCTGGGCGGCGCTCGGTCTGCTGATCGCAGTCTCCGCGCTCGTCCGCTTCGCCGGCTCGACAGGGATCCCCTCGCCCTGGATCGCGCCGGACGAGATGATCTACGCCCTGCTCGGCCGCTCGCTCTGGCAGCACGGGACGCTGTCGATCCTCGGCTCCGACACGCCCTTCTACAGCCTCGTCTACCCCGCGCTCGTCGGCGGGCCGTTGAGCCTCGGCGACCGCGAGCTCGGCTTTCGGCTGCTCCAGGCCCTCCAGGCGGTGGTCGTGTCCGCGACGGCGGTTCCCGTGTACCTCTGGGCCCGCAGCCTCGTCCGGCCGCGGCTCGCGCTCCTCGCGGCCGCGCTCACGCTCCTGCCGCCTGCGCTCGCGTACTCCGGGCTCGTGATGAGCGAGGCGGCGTTCTACCCGATCGCGACGCTCGCACTCTGGGCGCTCGCCCGTGCGCTCGCCCGGCCGACGATCGGCGCGCAGGCGCTGCTCGTCGGCGCACTCGTCCTCGCCGTCGCGACGCGCCTCCAGGCGCTCGTCCTCGTCCCGGTCCTGCTCTTCGCGCTCGCGCTCGACGCGGCGTCCGCGCGAAGCCTCGCGACCGTGCGTCGCTTCGGGCCGGCGCTCGCCGGCCTCGTCGGGTTGGCGGGCAGCTGGGGCGCGTGGCGCCTGCACGACGGTGGGCCGTGGACGAAGGTGCTCGGGGCCTACGCCGCCGCGGGCGAGTCCGGTTACGCGGCCGGCACCGCGTTCCGGTTCGTCTTCTACCACGCCGCCGACGCGCTGCTCCTCGTCGGCGCGGTGCCGCTGCTCGCGGTGCTCGTGCTCGGCACGCTGGCGCTCCTCCACGGCGAGGAGGATGCCCCTGCCCGGGCCTATCTGGCGACGGCGCTCGCCTACACTCTCTTGTTGGTGATCGAGGTAGGCGTCTTCGCCTCGCGGCACGTTGGCGGCCTCGCCGAGCGCGACCTCGTCTCGCTGGCACCGGTCCTCTTCGTCGGCTTCGCGCTTTGGCTTCGCCGCGGCGCGGCGCGCCCGCAGCCGCTGACCTCGATCGTCGCGTTTGCCGCCGTCACACCGGCGGTGCTCCTCCCCGTGCAACGGCTCGCCGATGCGAGCTCCGTCCACGACGCTCTGATGATCGTGCCTCTCTGGCAACTGGCGATGGCGACCTCCGATACCGTGCTCGTCGCAGCCTGGACGGCAGGGGTCGCGGTGGTCGTTCTTGCCTTCGTCTTCGTGCCCGCACGCTTGGCACCCGCTCTGGCGGGGATCGTCGCCGTGGTGCTTGCGGGAGCTTCGGCCGTGGCGACGCGTGAGCTCGCGTACCAGTCGACACTTCGTCAGGAGCGCTACTTCTCCGGGCAGCCGCAGTGGATCGACGAAGCCGAGCCGCAGCAAGTCGCGTACTTCTACACCGGCGAGCCGGACTGGGACCTGGTCTGGCAGAGCGTCTTCTGGAACGACTCGCTCGCGGGCGTTCTCCGCCTGCCGGAGACGCCGCTCCCCGGGCCTATCCCCCAGCGCGCCGTCGCACCGCGCTTCGACGGGCGCTTCTTCACGCCGGCCGGCGCGCCGGTCTCGCGCGCCTGGGTCGTTGCACCTTCCGCCGTCACCTTCCGCGGCGAGCGGGTCGCCGCCGTCACGCAACGCGACACCACGCAGTCCGGACTCGGCCTCTGGCGCACGAGCGAGCCGCTCCGCGTCTCCACGTGGGCCCGCAGCTTCCTCTGGAACGGCGACTTCGCGGGCTCGGCACGACTCGACGTGTACGACTGCGCCCCGGGCCGGCTCGAGCTGACGCTGCTCGGCAAGGACGCGGACCGCGTCGACGTCCTCTTCGACGGCCGGCTGCTGAAGCAGGTCCCGCTCGAGCGGAACGGCACCTGGGCCGGCAGCGTCCCGACGCCGCACGGGGCCGTCGGGGGAAGATGTACCTACGAACTCCAGGCGTCCGCGCTGACCGGGTCGACCCGCATCGAGTTCATCCGCGACTAGCGGTCGGCGACGACGACGAGCTGGCGCTGCACGACCTCGACGAGTGCGGGCAGCTCCGCCTCGGCGCGCGCAGTCCCCGTGGCGAGCTCATCGGCCGAGAGGAGGTCGAAGGTCGAGATGTGGCGGCCACGGATCTTCGCGAGCGCCTCCTCCCGGCCAAGCGTCGTGCTCTGGTCTAGCAGGTGGGTCTCGACGGCGGCGAAGCCGGCTGCGATGAGCTCGGCGTCGAGCGCTACGCCCGTTGGAAAGCGCCGCCGGTCGATCGCCTCGATCGACGGGAAGAAGCGGTTGAGCCAGTACGCGGCGAAGTGTGAGGGGTCGAAGGTGACGATCGCGAGCCGCCCTCCGGGCGAGAGAACCCGGTGCGCCTCCGCCAGCGCGGCCGGCCGGTCGACGAGGTGCACGACGAGCGAGAACGTGACGCGCTCGAACCAGCCGTCGCGAAAAGGCAGCTCCTCCGCACGCGCCTGCTTCAGTCCGACCGAGCCCGGCACGCGGCCGCGCGCCACGGCCAGCATCTCTGCGTCCTCGTCGACGCCCCACACCTTCGCGTGCGCGATCTCGGCGAGCGCCGCGGCGAGCGTGCCGGTGCCGCAACCGACGTCGAGGATGCGCCGCCCGCGCAGGTCGGCGGCCGCGACAAGGACCTCGAAGCGTGCCCACCAGTTCGTGTCGGCGGGCCGGAGGGTGTCGTAGGTCGCCGCCCGCCGGCCGAAATCAGGCTTCGGCAGCGGCATCATCAGGCTCGGGAGCTGGGGGCGCGGGCCACCGTCGCATGCGGGCGCCGCTCTTCACGAGCGTGGGCACGCCACGTTCGGCGAACGGCAACTCGACGATGTCGAAGTCGCGCGGGACCACCGTCGCCGGGAAGACGTCCTGCGCGGCGTCGGCCACATGGCCACCGCTATAGCGACTCGAGACGTGCGTCAGCGCCAGCAGCGAAACACCCGCATCACGGGCGATCGCCGCCGCGTCGGTTGCCGTCGAATGGTCGGTCTCCCGGGCGCGCTCGCGCTCGTCCTCGAGGAATGTCGCCTCGTGGACGAGCAGGTCGGCTCCGTGGGCGGCGTCCCGCACCGCGTCGCAGGGCGCGGTGTCGCCGGTCAGCACGAGCTTCCGGCCGGCCCTGCTCTCGCCGAGCACCTGGGTGGGCTCGACGACCGTGCCGTCGGCGAGCGTCACGCGCTCCCCTCGCTGGAGCGCGCCTCGCTCACGGCCGTGCGGGACGCCGAGTGCGTCGGCGGCCTCGACGTCGAAGCGACCGGGGCGTTCCGCCTCGACGAAGGCGTAGCCGAGCGCCGTCGACCCGTGCTGCACTGCGATCGTCTCGATCCGGTACCCGTCACGTGGCAGCGATGCTCCCGCCGCGAGCTCGACGAGGCCAACCTCGTAGGTGAGCCTGCCGAAGATCCGGCGCAGCGACCCGAAGAGATCGGTCAGCCCGGCAGGCCCATGAATCGTGATCGGCACCTCGCGCCCGCGCAGCGCAAACGTCTTCAGCATCCCCGGCAGGCCGAGGAAGTGGTCGGCATGGAAATGGGTGAGAAACACCTCCTCGATGTCAACGAGGCCGATGTCGGAGCGCAGGAGCTGGCGCTGTGTCCCCTCACCGCAGTCGACGAGGATGCGCTCGCCACCGCGGCGCACGAGCGTCGCAGCGGGAGCCCGACGGGCGGTCGGCATCGAGCCGGACGTGCCGAGAAAGACGACATCGAGGTCCACGGGCGCCGATTGTACGGCTGCCCAGGCACAGGCTACGCCGGCGGGAGCACGAGCGTCTGCCCTGGCACGATCGTCGTGCCACGCAGGTCGTTCCGCTCCTGGAGGCGGAAGATCGCCTCGCGTGGGTCGCCGTCGAGCTGCGCGACGGCGATCGACCAGAGCGTGTCCGCCGGTTGCACACGGTAGGCCCGCTCGGGCCCGGTGGCGTTGGAGGAGCGGGCGAATGTTGCCCAGAGAACGACCGTGAGCGCTGCGATGATGAAAATCCGACCGAACATGTGTTCGCCATACTAGAGCGAACACGTGTTCGTGTCAAGGGCGACCAAGGATCGCCACGGCCCCGGTTTGGAGCGTGCGCAGCGACCCTTTGTGGGCGCCTACTTCTTGGCGGGCTTGGCCGGCTTCGCAGGCTTCACGGGCTTCGCCGGCTTGGCGGGCTTGGCCGGCTTGGCAGGCTTCACGGGCTTCGCCGGCTTGGCGGGCTTAACCGTTGGCTTCGTCGGCTTGGTCGTCGGCCCGGCCGGCTTGACGACGCTCGCACCGACCGCGAACGGCTTCGCGACGATCGTCGTCGTCCGGGCCGGGTTCGCCCAAGCAGTGAACGTCAAGCCGAGCACATAGCTGCCCTTGGCGAGCTTCGCGGTCAGCGCTACCGGTGGCCGCAAGTACGCCTTGCCGTCGAGTGTCGTCTTCCCGATCGCCCCCGTGCCGGCCACGATGGCGGCCTTCGACGCCGACGCCGGGTACAGCGCCGCGGTCAGCGAGTAGTCCTCTGCGGCAGTCGGCCGGAACGCCGCCCCGGTCGCCGACGAGGAGGCTAGCTCGACAGTGGCGCCGTCGACCGCGGTCGAAGCCGACCACGCAGGAGCACCGCCGGCGCAGCCGGCCGCTATACCCTCCTTGACCGCGGCGGCGGCCGCTCGGGCCGTGCCGTCGGCCCAGTGAAGGCCTGCCTGCCAGCCGCTGCGCTCCTTGTCGTCATAGAAGCCGAAGAAATTCAGCTGGGCGACGAGCGGGTCGCACTGGACGAACTGGACGAGCTTCTTGTAGATCGCGGCCTGGTTGGCCTCGGAGGTCACGGTGACGTTCTCGGCGCCGGCGTACTCCGGCCGCGCCGACGTGTCGATCTGCCAGCCCACCTCGTCCAGGGTCAGCTTGAGCCCCGCCGAAGGAGTCGACTGGCCGGTGCCGCGGAACGCGTCCACGAGTGCCTGCTTGATGCGAGCAAGATTCTGGACGCCGCCGTTTGGCCATTGGTAGCTGTACTCGAACGGGACGCTGAAGTCGCTCGGATTCGGATAGGGATGGAAGCTGAAGCCGTCCATCAGCGGCTTCGTTCGGCCACTCGCGCGGTACCAGTCGCCGAACGCCTTCAACCAGCGCGCCGGCGAGGTCGTGCTCGGCGAGCCGTCAGGGTCGTCGTTGCCGCGCGGCGAGAGGCCGACACCGAGGACGTTGATCGAAGGCGAGACGCTCTTCAACGTGTCGTACCCCGCCGCAAGGTAGGGGCCGAACGTGGCTGCCGACGCCTGGGTGGAACCATTCCACTGCGGTCGCCAGAAGGTCGAGAGATTCGGCTCGTTGCCGACGATGAACGTCTTGATCTCGGGGAACACGAGCGCGACCGACGTCAACCACGCCGCGAACGCCTCGGGTGTGCCTACGCCGCCCGCGAGCGGGAATGGATACACCGCGAACGCCACCTCGACGCCGGCGAGCTTCGCCTGCGTCAGGGCCGCTGTGAGGAGCGACTGCGTGGGGATCGAGGTCGGATTCGCCGGATCCCAGCGGACGGTGATCACGTTCTGCTTCAGGCCGATGCCGGCCATCGCGCTGTAGTAGGCGCCGCTGCCAGCGCCCTGGAACTTGCCGGTGTCGTCGTTCGCGCCAAAGCCACCGGCCGCCGCGCCGCCGGTGAGAGTGAGCGCGGCGCAGACGAGCGCCGCTGCCGCAGTGGATCTGTTCAACGTGCCCCCAATAGTCGATGAAACCCGGTTTCGCCCTAAAGATCGTTCTTTACCCTGCCGCCCGCTATGGGCCGATCGTCCCATTTTCGTCGGCCGACCGGCCTATTCCTTCGCGGCCAGCACCGCCTCGAGCAGCCGCGAGGCGCCGAATCGTACCGGGTCGTCGGCGGGCAGCCCGGTCTCGGACTCGGCGGCACCGATCGCCGCTCGCGCGTCATTCTCGCCCAGCGAGCGGGTGTTCAGTGCGATGCAGGCGACCTTCGCAGGACGTGCGGGGAGCGCCACCCGCTCGTGGAGGTCGACGAGCGCGGGCAGCGAGAGCAGTGGATGGCCCGGGTAGCCTTCGATCTCGGTTGCCCCGGGCTGGTGGCAGAGAACGTAGAGATGCGGCGCGCTACCGTGGATGAGGCCCATCGTCACCCCCGAGTAGGCGGGGTGCGAGAGCGAGCCCTGGCCTTCGACGAAGAGAAGCTCGCCGCCACGCTTCGCAGCTTCGACGACGAGCCGCTCGACGGCGCCCGCCAGGAAGTCCGACACGACGGCGTCGACGGCGATTCCCCAGCCGGCGATCGCGATCCCGGTCTGGCCGGTCGGCACGAACTGCGATGGGAGCCCGCGCTCCCGCGCGGCCAGGTCGAGCTCGAGCGAGACGGTCATCTTTCCGATCGCGCAGTCGGAGCCGACGGTGAGGACGATCGTGCCCGGCACCTGCATGTTGGCGCCGGTGGGCGTGTCGAGATCGGCGGGCGGCCGTCGCAGGTCGCGCAACTCGACGCCGTGCCGTGCCGCGAGCAGTGCGAACTCCGGATCGTCGCCAATGAATTGATGCAGCCCGTTGTCGATGTTCAATCCCTTGGCGATCGAGCTTCTCAGGAGCTCGCGCCAGGCCGGGGGGAAGCGGCCTCCCTGTGTGGCGACGCCGACGAGCGCGGTCTCCGGGTTGAAGCAGAGTGCGTCGTTCACCCCGGCGACGACCGGCACGCCCTCCACGAGCTCGCCCGCGTGCTCGGAGTCGAGGATCGCGACGACATCCTCGCGTCGGTAGCGCAGGACGCCTCGCATCGTCTTCCCGTAGTGCGGGTCGGCCGAGAAGCCCTCGGCCAGGATCAGGAGCCGCTCCGACACCCCAGCCCCGGCTCGTCGGAGGACACCTGGACACCGTCCACGAAGACGGGCCCCGGAAACGGATCATCGGCGAGCAGCAGGTTCCCGTCCAGGTCGACGTGGTCGCAGAGCGGGGCGACGACGCAGCCTGCGGCGATCCCGAGCCCCGACTCGACCATGCAGCCGAGCATCACGCCGAGACCCAGCGCCCGAGCGGCGTGCGCCATCCGCATCGCCTCGCGGATCCCGCCGGACTTGGCGAGCTTGATGTTGATCCCGTGCGCGATCTCGGCGCAGGCGGCAACGTCGGCGAGCCCGTGGCAGTCCTCGTCGACGTAGACCGGAACCGGCGAACGCTCCTTCAGCGTCCGACCGCCTTCGTCGCCCTGGCGGAGTGGCTGCTCGACGTACTCCAGGCCGAGCTCGGCGAGCTGAGGCAGCGCATCGAGCGCCTCGTCGAGCGACCACCACTCGTTGACATCCGCCATCAGCGGCAGGCGGGTGACGCCACGGACGGCGCGCACCCGCTCGACATCGAGCCCGTCGCCGCCGCCGAGCTTCAGCTTCAGGCGCTTGAACCGGTCACCGACCTTCTCGGCCCGGCGCGCCATCTCGTCGGGGTCGCCGAGCCACACCGTCCAGGAGGTCGGCGGGCCTGCGCGTGGCAAGCCCAGCAGCTGCCACGTCGGACGGCTCAGCAACTTCCCCTGGAGATCGTGCAGCGCGTGGTCGAGCGCCGACTTCGCCGCCTCTTCGCCCGGCAGCTCCGCCAGGCTGGCGCCGATCTCCTCCAGCGCGAACGGATCGTCGCCGACGAGGCCGGCGTGCTCGTCGAGCCACGCCTTGGCGGTCTCGGCGGTCTGCCCGTAGCGCTCGATCGGCGCCCCCTCGCCGACGCCGGTGACGCCGTCGCGGGTGAGCTCGACGTGGACGACGTCGGCCCAGTCCTGCGACTCGCGCGCGATCGTGAAGGTCTCGGCGAGTTCGAGCCGGACGACGCGGGCGACGGTTTCCATTCGCCAACCCTAACCCGCGCCATTGCCAGAGTGTTTGCCACGGTTTACTCTCCGTCACGTACGACTTGCCACCACAGATGAGGGGGAGAAATATGAAACGAGTCATCGTGCTCGCCGCCGCGCTCATGGCGCTCGTGGCGCTCACCGCGTCTCCGGCCGTCGCTCGCGGGACCACCGCGGCTGCGTCGTCGAGCATCTCCTGCAACAGCTGGGACACCGCCGGCGCAGGGACGTTCAACAGCCTCACCACGCTCGCGCCGACGAACTACGCCCGCGGTGACGACACCGTGCGCGAGCCGTCCTCGAGCGAGGTCGCGGAGGAAGTCCCCGCGTCCCAGAGGGGCAAGGGAGGCCCGAACTTCCGCGCCACGGTAGACGTGTGGTTCCACGTCGTCAGCGACGGTGCGATCGGGAACGTCTCGGACAAAGCGATCCAGGATCAGATGCAGGTGCTGAACCTCGGCTACGGCGGGTTCGAGGGCGGCGACAACACCGGCTTCCGCTTCCGCCTCGTCGGTGTCACGCGCACCAGTAACGCGGCCTGGTTCAACGCCGGCCCGACCACGTCGGCGGAGCGCGAGATGAAGCAGGCCCTGCACCAGGGTGACGCGAGCACGTTCAACGTCTACTCGACGACCGCAGGCCCGTACCTTGGCTGGGCGTATTTCCCGTCGACCTACAAGACGAAGCCGTGGATCGACGGGCTCGTGATCGACTGGGAGTCGATGCCGGGCACGTCCACCCGCTACGCCGGACGGTACGACCTCGGCAAGACCGCCACGCACGAGGCCGGGCACTGGTTCGGCCTCTACCACGTGTTCCAGGGCGGCTGCAACAACTGGGGCGACTACGTGGACGACACGCCGCCGCAGCTGATCGCGACCCGGGGTTGCCCGATCGGCCAGGACAGCTGCTCGGAGCCCGGGATCGACTCGATCCACAACTACATGGACTACTCGTACGACTCCTGTTACGACCAGTTCACGGTCGGCCAGTCGGGCCGGATGCAGGATCAGTGGCTTTACTACCGCGCCGACGGCGGGAGTACGGTTCACGGCTGACGCCTGCCGCAAGCCGAACGACCGAGGGCCGGCGCAAGCCGGCCCTCGGTCGTTGCTCGCTGCTCGTCGCAGGCCCGATTCCCGCCGTCGCTACACTGGCCGACGTCTCCCCGCGCCCGTAGCTCAGGGGATAGAGCGCTCGCCTCCGGAGCGAGAGGTCGCAGGTTCGAATCCTGCCGGGCGCATTCCTTATTTGCCGCAGATCTGATCTGCGGCCGATCAGGCACTTGGCGGCGGAGCGCCTCTTCAGGGGTCTTAGCGATCAGAGATCCGCTCCTGCGGATTTCTGATCTGCGGCAAATAAGGACTGCCCGACGCGTACCGATTCAGCCAGGGAAAGCGCCTGCAGCCGTCAAGGCCGCGGCGAGGCGGTCAAGGTCGCTCTCGTCGTTGTAGGGCCCGATCGAGACGCGCAGGAGGCGGCGGCCCTCCCACTCGAAGACCGGCACCTCGATCCGGTACTCGTCGAACAGGCGCCGCTGGAGGGTCTCCGAGTCGCCGGGCGGCAACTCCGTCGCCCACATACGCGGTGCGGACGGCTCCCGGAACGGCGGCAGCGCCCGCTGGCCGCGCCGAGCCAACTCGTGCAGCGGCTCGAGGTCGACCGACTCTGCATACTCGATCGCCGCGGGGACGCTGAGCAACGCCGCCGGGTCGCGAGTCCCCTGCCAGCCGTGGCGTAAGTGGAAGCTCGCGTCGGCGCCAAAGCCCCACGAGACGACGAGCGGCGCGATCCAGCTCTGGTGCTCGGGTCGCGCCCAGAGGAACGCCGCGCCCTTGGGGGCGCAGAGCCACTTGTGACAGTTGCCGGCGTAGATGTCCGCGCCGAGCGCCGTCAGGTCGAGCGGGACGTGCCCGGGCGCGTGCGCGCCGTCGACGATCGCGAGTGCACCCACCGACCGCGCCGCCGCGACCGCACCGACGACGTCAGCCAGCGTCGCCGTCGGCGAGGAAATGTGCGAGCAGAACACGACCTTCGTGCGCTCGGTGACCGACTCTGCGAGCCGCTCGGCCGCGACCGTGCGAAGGCTCACCCCGACGAACTCCCAGGTGCGAACCAGAGCGCCGTACTCCGACGTGGTGGCGAGCACCTCGTCCCCTGGCTCGAGCCGCAGCGAACGGATGACCGCGTTCAGGCCGGCGGTCGTGTTCGGGACGAAGACGAGATCCTCGGCCGCCGCGCCCACGTAGGCGGCAAGCGGCGCGAGCGCCTCCTCGACAAGATCATCGAAGCGCCGGCCGAGAAACTCGACCGGGCGGCGCTCGAGCTCG
>JBKJML010000167.1:0-3031 GCA_046596415.1 Gaiellaceae bacterium
AGCAGCGTGTTGGTCGCGAGCGACGCCGTGCGCCAGCCGTGCCGGTACGCGTACTCCGCCATCGCCGAGCCCTCGTCCTGCGCGATGTTGCCGAAGCTGAAGGCCAGCTTGCCCTTCGAGCCGAAGCGCTTCGGGCCCATCTGGTCGGTGCCGATGCACGGTGCGACCGCAAGCACGCCGCGGTTGATCGACTCCTGAACGACCGGCGTCGCGTAGTCGACGTCGCAGGTCACCATCATGATCTGGGCACCCTTCCCGAGCAGGCTGGCCGCGCACGACTTCGCCTTGGCCGGGTTGTTGTTCTGGGTGTCGCACGTCTCGAGCTTGATCTGCCGCCCGCCGACGCCCCCGCGTGTGTTGATCTGCTTGATGCGGATCGTGGCTGCGGCAAGAGCTGGCCCGTCGAACGGAGCCATGTTGCCCTTGCCGTCGAACGCCCAGCCGATCACGATCGGCGCCTTGGCGCTCGTGGTGCTGCCGCCGACGCCCGTGCCCACTGCCGCGACCGCGATCGCGGTGACGGCGACGAGCGCGCCGAATGCGCCCCATCTCTGCTTGCTCATGCATGCCTCCTGTCGGATTCCCCGGTGTCTAGAGCCCAGGACTGTTCCCTTGCCTTCACCAGCCGGTACAGCGCCGTGTGCAGCGGCACCGGCACTCCGAGCCGCTCAGCCTCGCGGACGAGCGAGCCGGTGATCGACTCGATCTCTGTCGGGCGTCTCGCCTCGACGTCCTCGAGCATCGACGGAAAGTGCGCGCTCCCGCGTTGCGTGGCGAGCACGTTCATCTCCCACGGATCCTCGTGCAACTCGATTCCGGCGGCCGCTGCGACGGCCTTGCCCTCGTCGACGAGGCCCCGGACGAGGTGGCCGAGGTCGGAACGCTCCGCGACCGCGGCGAAATGAGGGTCGTGCGGCAGCCCGGTGAGCGCCGCGACAGCGTTGACGGTGGCGTTGAAGATCAGCTTCGACCATTGCGCGGGCCGCAGGTCGGGAAAGGCGCGAGCCTTCAGGCCGGATTCCTCGATCAGGTCGCGCAGCTCCTCGACGACGGCGTAGTCGGTGCCGTTGAACGGCCCGAGCCACGTCTCGGTGTCGAGGATGTATTCCACGTGGGTGTCGTCGTGGCGGGTGCCGCTCATGAAGGTCACGCCGGAGACGATCGGCCAGCCGCCGTGGCGCCGGACGACCTGCTCGGCGCCGAGGCCGTTCTGGACGGTCACGACGGTCGCGTCCGGGAAGCGCCCCTGGAGCGACGTCGCCGCCTCCTCGAGTTGGGTGCCCTTCGTCGCGAGGATCGCGACGTCGAACGGTGCGAGCTGGTCAGGGTCGGCGGTCGCGTGGACACGTGCGACGAAGTCGTGCCGGCCCGAAACGCGGAGCCCGCGCTCATTCAGCGCTCGCGCGTGCTCCTCGCGACGGGTCAGCACCGACACCTCGGCGTGGCGGGCCAGATGCCCCGCATAGAGACTCCCGATCACACCGGCGCCGATGATGCAGACGCGCTCCACGACCTACGCGACGGCCGCCGCGACCGGTGAGGTCGCCTTGAAGTGCGGGATCACGGTCGAGGCGAAGAGCTCCTGCGCCTTGATCGCCTTCCAGTGGTCGGCCCCGCCTGCGTTGACGGTGATTGAGATCTCCGTCAGCCCGGCGCACAACTCGCGCACGGCCTCGATGCTCTGGATCACGTCGTCGGGGGTGCCGACCCAGACGAGGTCGCCGTCGATCATGTCCTCCCAGGGCGTCTCGGCCAGCTTCTCGAGGATGCCGGCGGCGTAGAAGCCGTAACCGGCCGCGTTCAGCTCGTCGGTCGGGGGTGGCGCGAAATCGGTCAACGGCGAGGCGTTCCCCTTCAGGAAGCCGATCATCCAGTCGCGCGCCTCGCGCCTCGCGGTCTCACGATCCTCGTCGACATAGCACGCGTGAATCCAGACGATGTCCGGCTCGTTGCCGTGCTCCGCACATTTCGTCCGGTAGAGATCCAGTTGATCCTTGAGCGCGGCATACGGAAGCAGCGGTGGCACGACGACCGCCCAGCCTCGCTCGGCAGCGAGCTCGTACGTGCGGTCGCTCGTGCCGCCGAGGAAGACGCGGAACTTCCGCTCCGGCCGGGGCACGATGCCCGAGTCGGCGACGTTGAAGTGCTTGCCGCTGAACGAGAAGCGTTCGTTCTCGAGCGCGGTGAAGAGAAGCTCGACCGCCTCTTCGTACTGCTCGCGCGACTCGGGCGAGAGCTTCAGGCCAGCCTTGGGCGGCATCCAGCCGTGACCACGGCCGACGCCGAACTCGTAGCGGCCGTCGAGCAGGAGGTCGGCGACACCGATCTCGGAGGCCAGCACGAGCGGATTGTGGAACGGCATCGAGTGCAGCAGCGTGCGGAACTTGATCCTCCGGGTGCGCTGCGCGGCTGCGGCGAAGAGTGCCAACGGGTTCGCCGAGATCGAGAACTTCGGGAAGAAGAAATGCTCGATCACGCCGTAGGCGTCGTAGCCGAGCCGGTCGGCGTTGACGATCTGCTCGAGCACCTCGCCGTACACCTGCCCGGGGCTCTTCCCGGGCCAGTTCTGGATCTCGGAGTACAGGCTGAAGTTCATGTTCGAGCGCTCCTCTCTGACATGTCTCGGGCCGCGAAGCAAGTATCCCGCGCCCGTGTCATGTCAGTCAATGGTGGCTGCGAGCTTTCGGAACTCCGCGTCACTGACGAGCCGGCGCTCCTTGGTCGCGAGCGCCTTCACCGCCCCGAGCAGCGGTGGCCGGTGCTCCTCCGACAGTTCGATCCCGAGCTCGTCCGCCTTGATCCGGATCGAGTCGAGACCGCTCTTCTTCCCGAGCACGATCCCCCGGGTCGCGCCGACGAGGTCGGAGGCATACGGTTCGATCGCGGGCGGATCGTGGAACTGGCTGGCGACCGCCCCGCTCTCGCGGACGAAGAGGTTCTCCCCGGTCAGCGGCTTCCACGGCTCGAGCGCGTAGCCCGAGCGCTCCTGCACGAGGAGGCCGAGCTCGCGCACACGCTCGAGCTTGAGGCG
>JBKJML010000200.1:0-11721 GCA_046596415.1 Gaiellaceae bacterium
CGGCGTCTCGGACGCGGAGATGGAGAAGGGGACGCTGCGGGTCGACGCGAACGTCTCCGTCCGTCCGGCCGGCTCCGACGAGCTACGCACGCGCTGCGAGCTCAAGAACATGAACTCCTTCAACTTCGTCGCTCGTGGAATCGACGCCGAGGTCGCTCGCCAGATCGCGGTCTACGAAGGGGGCGGTGAGGTCGAGCAGCACACCTACGACTTCGACGCTGCCACCGGTGCCCTCACCGCGCGCCGCTCGAAGGAGGAGGCCGACGACTACCGCTACTTCCCCGAGCCAGACCTTGTGCCGGTCGAGCCGGACGAGGCGCTCCTCGAGCGGTTGCGGGCCGAGTTGCCGGAGACACCCGGGGCGCGGATCCGGCGGCTCGAGGCGGAGCTCGGCTTCGAGCTCGCCGAGGGGCTCGTGACGAGCGGCCGCGACGAGCTCTACAGCCGGGTCGCCGGTGAACGCAAGGGCGTCGCGAACGTGATCATGAATCAGCTCGCCGGGACCGGGGTCGAGCCGGGGTCGGTCGACGCCACCGAGCTCGGCCGGCTCGTCGAGGCACGCGACCGGATCCCGCGCGCCGCCTTCGACGAGGCGATCGGAAAGGTTGGCGAGCCGGACTTCAGCGCCGACGCCTACCTCGCGCAGGAGGTGGTCTCGGACACGTCCGAGCTCGAGCCGATCGTCGCTCGCATCGTCGCTGCGAACCCCGGCCAGGTGGCCGCCTATCGCGGTGGCAAGGAAGGACTGCTCGGCTTCTTCGTCGGCCAGGTGCTGAAGGAGCTGAGCGGCAACGCCGACCCGCGTGTCGTGAGCGAGCTCGTGCTTGCGCGGCTGAGAAGCTCGTCGTGAGCGGCCGCAGCCGCACGCTGCTGCTCGCGGGGATCGCCGGCCTGGTGCTCCTCGTCCTGCTCTTCGCACTGCTCCGCCCGGCGGACGAAACCGAGCCGCCGACAACGACCACCACGACGGCTGTGACGACGGCCCCACCGACCAGCACGTTGCCGGAGACGGTCGGGTTCGCGATCGAGCTCGACGGCGGCAGGCCTGCCGGCGGACGCCAGCGGCTCAGCGTTACCAAGGGCGACTCGGTCCAGGTCGAGGTGACCGGCGCGCCGGGCGAGGAGCTCCACCTCCACGGCTACGACAAGACGCTCGAGCTCGGCGCCGACGGCGCCGGCACACTGGCATTCGAGGCGACGGTCCAGGGCAGGTTCGAGCTGGAGCTCGAGCGTGCGGGCGTCGCGATCGCAGACATCACCGTTCGATGATCCCGACGCTCCTGGCGCACGGGATCGGCGGCGTCCGGGACCTGCCGGTGCCGGGCTGGCTCTTCCTCTACGGCGCCGCCGTCGTGCTCGTCCTCTCCTTCCTCGGGCTTGCCTTCCTCTGGCGCGAGCCGCTCCTCGACCGCACGTCGGCCGGGCGGCCCGCGGCGGCCTGGCTCGAGCGGATCGTCCTCTCGATGGCGCTTCGTGTGCTCGTAGGCACCGTCTCCGTGGTGTTGCTCCTCGCCGTGTTCCTCGCGGCGCTCCTCGGCACCGACCACGCGGAGCTCAACCTGGCGCCCACGTTCGTCTACGTGATCTTCTGGCTCGGGCTCGTGCCGCTCTCGGTCCTGTTCGGGAACGTCTGGAGCGTGCTCAGTCCCTGGAAGGCCGTGGCGGACGCTGTCGCCTGGCTCGCGGGCCGAGTCGGCATCCAGTGGCGGCCGCTTGCCGCCTACCCGGAGCGGCTCGGACGGGCGCCCGCCGCGGTGGCGCTGTTTCTCTTCGCCGCGCTGGAGATCGCGTACGTCGATCCGGCCAGCCCGCGGCTGCTCGCGGCCGCGATCGGGATCTACAGCTACGCGACCTGGGGCGGCATGCTCGTGTTCGGTCGCGAGACGTGGCAGCGGTGCGGGGAGGGCTTCGCCGTCTACTACAGCTTGTTCGCCCGGATCGCACCGCTCGCGGTGCGCGAGGGCCGGCTTGTCGTCCGCTGGCCCTGCTCCGGCCTCGCCGAGCGCGACGAGACGCCGGGGACGCTCTGCTTCGTCGCCGTGATGCTCGGCAGCGTCGGCTTCGACGGCCTCAGTCGAACGACGCGCTGGCAGGACCTGATCGCCGACGTCCAGGACCCGTTCGTGAGCTCACGCCCGCTGCTCTCCGACCTGCTCGTATCGGCAACCGGTGCCGCCGGGCTCCTTGCCGCCGTCCTTGTCGTCGTCTACGTCTACAAGGCGGCCGCCTGGCTCGCGGCCGAGTACGCCCGCTCACCTGTCTCGCTCGAGCGGGCCTTCCTGCTCAGCCTCGTCCCGATCACGCTCGTCTACGCGATCGCCCATTACTTCTCGCTCCTGATCGTGCAGGGGCAGTTCCTGGTCCCGCTCGCGAGCGACCCGCTCGGGCGTGGCTGGGACCTGTTCGGCACTGCCGGTGTGGTGCCGAAGCTGAACGTCTTCGCCCCGAACACGATCTGGTACCTGCAGGTCGGGGCGCTCGTCGCCGGCCACGTCGCCGGGCTCGCGGTGGCGCACGACCGCGCGATCGCGACCTTCCGCGAGCGCGGCCCGGCGCTCCGCTCGCAGCTCCCTATGCTCGCGCTGATGGTCTTCTATACGGTCACGGGCCTGTGGTTGCTCTCGCAGGGCTAAGAGCGATTCGAGCTCTAAGCCCGCCCTTCGACCTGCTCGCGCACGGTGGAGTGGCCGGCGCCGTGGTCGAGCTCTCGCTCGTCGTCCTCGTCGGCGTCGTGTTCCTCGTCGCTGCCGTGCGCGAGCGCCGCAAGCCGCCAGAGGAACGGCGGCAGGCGGCGCTTCGCGCCGACGACGACGAGCCGTCCGGCTAAGAACTCAGTTCAGAACGAAGCCTTGAGCCGTCGCGAAGGGTCATACCGAGCTGAGTTCTAAATCAGCCCGCAGTAGCGGGCGGTGTTCGGCCACGGGTAGAAGCCGCGCCCCGACCGGTAGGCGCGCTCGGCGACCCACATCTGCTCGAGCGCGCTCCAGCGGTTGGCTGTGCCCTTCCGGGCCAGCAGCTCGGGGCCGTAGTGTCGCTGGAACGAGATGTCCATCTGGAGCCCGCCGTAGTACCCGTTACCGGTGTTCGTCCGCCAACCCTGGGCAGGACTGCGCTCGTAGCGGTGGATGCACTGCCAGGCCACGCGATGGGGCGGGCGCGCCGCGCGGCGGTACGCGACTGCAAGCCGGGTACGCCACAGGTCACGGACCCAGGCGCGGTAGGAGGCAGCCTGGGTGTGCCGCTCGCTGAACGCGGTAGGTGTCCGCGGCGCGCCGGTGAGGCGCTGCCAGCGCCACGTCGCCGTACGGTAGGTGTCGATCGTCTGGACGACGGCCAGCGACCGGGTGGCGGCGGGAGTCGGAGTCGGTCTCGCGAACGCCGCGACCGCGAGCACGCCGACGGCCACGAACGGCAGCGCCAGGCGCAGGTAGACGTTGTTCACTCGGTGCTCCTTGGTCGGGGCCACGGTCAGGCCGAGCGCGGGGTGGTGCCGCAGTGCGCTCGGCGGGCTTCGCCGGTGCGCAGGCTAGCAAGCTATATATGTTGTAAAAGTTAAAATCGTGCAGGGGCGACGAAACCGCCGTAGAGCAACACGGCCGCGACGGCGACGAAGATCGCCGAGCCGGCAGCGCCGAGCCCCATGAGCGTGCTTCCGAGTGCGGCGACGAGAACGCCTGCGACGATCAGGGAGTTCCCGAGCGGGCGGCGCCGGCAGGAGGTGAGCGCGACTGCCACGACGGCCAGCGTGCCGGCCACGTTGCCGACGACGGCCAGCAGGCGGGCCGGGAGGAATGTCAGATGCTCCTGCGCCTCGGGGATCCCCGTGCCGGCGATCGTCCCGTGCAGTGGGGCAGCCAGGGCGATTCCCACCGCGACGCCGGCGTAGAGCAGACCGACCGGAGTTGCGAACCGGCGACCGGCGAGCAGGAGCGAGCCGACGCCGAGAAGCGGTGCCGTCAGCAGGCCGCCGAAGAGGTAATACACGCGGAACGAGCGCCCGTCCCAGCCGTGTGCAGCACCCCACGCCATCGCCCCCGAGGCGGCCGCGTAGGCGGCCAGCGAGGCAGCCCAGGCGGCCAGCTCGGGTGCCCGGTTCGACCGCCAGCGGGAGAAGAGAAGCCCCGCGAGGCGGAGCGCGACGAGAGCGGCGCCAAAGGCAAGGATGGCTTCCATGACGAAAGCGTAGTGGCCGACGCCACGGGTAGGGTTTCGACGTGGAGAAGCGCTACCTGCTGACGCCCGGACCGACCCCGGTGCCGCCGCAGGTCCTCGCCGCGCTCGCCGAACAGGTCGTCCATCATCGGGCACCCGATTTCCGCGTCGTCTACGAGCGCTGCCTGGGCCGACTTCGCGAGGTGCATCGCACCGAGAACGACGTTCTCCTGCTCACGTGCTCCGGCACCGGCGCCTTCGAGTCCGCCGTCGTCAACCTCTGCTCGCCCGGCGAGCCGGTGCTGGCCGTCTCCTCCGGGAACTTCGGCGAACGCTGGGCCGCAATGGCGCAGGGCTACGGTTGCGACGTCGACCACCTGCGCTACGAATGGGGCGAGACCCCGCGGCCGGAGGACGTCGCGGCGCGGCTCGCAGCGCGACCCTCCTCGATTGTCTTCCTCGTCCACTCCGAGACGTCGACGGGCGTCGTCGTCGACCTCGAGCCCCTCGCCGCGGTCGTTCGAGCGGCCGGGGCGCTCGTCGTCGTCGACGCTGTCTCGAGCCTCGGTGCCGTACCGGTCGAGACCGACGCCTGGGGTCTCGATGTCGTCGTCTCCGGGTCCCAGAAGGCGTTGATGACGCCGCCGGGCCTCGCCACCGTCGCCGTGTCCAAGGCGGGGTACGCGAAGGCCGCGCAAAGCACCTTGCCGCGCTACTACTTCGACTGGGAGCGAACGCGAATCGCGCAAACAAAGCTCGACAGCGCCTTCACGCCTGCGGTCTCGCTCGTCGTCGCACTCGATGTGGCGCTCGGCCTCCTGCTCGAGGAGGGGCTCGAGAATGTCTTCGAGCGGCATGTCCGGCTCGGCCGTTCCTGCCGGGCGGGCCTCAAGGCGATGGGGCTCGAGCTGGCCTCGCCCGACGACGACAGCGCCGCAGTCGTCACCGCGGCCAGGATGCCCGACGGCCTCGAGGCCGGTGCGCTGACGTTGGCGCTTCGCGACGGGTTCGGGATCACGATCGCCGCCGGCCAGGGCGCCCTGGCCGGGAAGATCTTCCGCATCGGCCACATCGGCTGGTTCGACGTGTTCGACATCACGACCGCGCTCGCAGCGGTCGAGCTCGTGCTCGCCGACCTCGGTGCCGACATCGAGCGCGGCGTCGCGGTGACGCGTGCGCTCGAGGTGTACGCCGAGGGCCAGACCGCCCAGTGAGGGTCCTCGTCCGGGAGTCGATCGCCGAGGCGGGAGTCGAGTACCTGCGCGCCCGCTTCGACGTCGATGTCGATCCGGACTCGCCGCTCGAGGACGTGATCGGCCGCTACGACGGGATCGTGATCCGCTCGGCGACGAAGCTGACGGCCGCCGTGCTCGAGCGCGCCGACAAGCTGAAGGTGATCGGCCGGGCCGGCGTTGGAGTCGACAACGTCGACGTTCCCGCCGCGACGCGCCGGGGGATCGTGGTCGCGAATGCGCCCGAGTCGACCGTCGTCTCCGCCGCCGAGCACACGATCGGGCTGCTCGTCGCTCTGGCGCGGAACATCCCGCAAGCCCACGCCGCGCTCAAGGAGGGTCGCTGGGAGCGCTCCGCGCACGGGGGCGTTGAGCTTGCCGACAAGACGCTCGGCGTGCTCGGCTTCGGCCGCATCGGCCAGCAGGTCGCCCGTCGTGCACTCGGGCTCGGCATGCGCGTCGTCGCGCACGATCCCTTCGTCTCGCCGGAGCGCTTTCGCGAGCTCGGCGTCGAGCTCGCCGATTCGTCCGACGGGGTGCTCGCTGCGGCCGAGTGGCTGACGATTCACTTGCCGTTGAACGAGGAGACGCGCGGCTTCCTCTCGACCGAGGCGTTCGCGAAGATGAAGGACGGCGTCCGGATCGTCAACGCTGCCCGAGGCGAGCTGCTCGACGAGGACGCGCTGGAGCAGGCGCTCCGTTCGGGCAAGGTCGCCGGCGCTGCGCTCGATGTCTTCTCCACCGAGCCCTATGAGGGGCCGCTCCTCGGCTATCCGAACGTCGTCGTCACGCCGCACCTCGCCGCGTCGACCGAGGAGGCACAGGACCGTGCGGGCGTCATCGTCGCCGAGCAGGTCGCGGCTGCACTCGAGGGCGGCCTTGTCACGAACGCCGTCAATATTCCGGTCGTCGGCTCGGACGACCTCGAGATGCTCGGGCCGTTCTTCCCGCTCGCCGCCCGACTCGGCCGTCTCGCCGTCGAGCTCGCGGGCGGCCGGCCGGACCGGATCGCGCTCTCCTTCCACGGCGGGCTCGCCGACTACGACACCCGCCTGCTCACCGTCGCGGCGCTGAATGGTGCCTTCCAGGGGCGCGTTGAGCAGTCGGTGAACTACGTGAATGCGCCGCTGATCGCGGCTGAGCGCGGGATCGAGGTCGTCGAGGAGCGGCGGCACGGCGCCGCTGACTTCACGAACCTCGTCCGGGTCACCGTCAGGGCGGGCGACGACGAGGTCGAGGTCTCGGGCACGACGATCGGCGCCGACGATCGGCTCTTCCTCGCGAGCGCCTTCGGGCTCGCGATCGACATCCAGCTGTCACCCCGGATGGTTTTTCTCCGCTACGACGACGTGCCGGGAGTGATCGGGCGGGTCGGGACGATGTTCGGCGGCGCGGGCGTGAACATCGCGAACATGGCGGTCTCGCGGACGAAGGCGGGCGGCAAGGCACTGATGGCACTGTCGGTCGACTCTCCTGCGTCCGCGGAGCTCGTCGAGCGCGTGCGCAGCGAGGGCTTCGACGACGCGTGCTTCATCTCGCTCGGCTGATCACGCGCGAACGATCAGCCCGGGCGTGGGTTGAGCTTCGCGACGAGCGGCGCCACGACCGGATCCGTCTTCTCGACCACGATGTGGTGCTCGCCCTCCTCGACCACGTGCTCCACCGTCTCGTTGTCGTGTCCCGGCCGGAGCAGGAATGTGGTGCCGTCGGCCCGCACCTCCTCGTAGGCAGCGAGTGAGTGCGGCACCCGCGTCGTACACGTCGGGTCGTCGCATTCGCAGACGAACTCGGCCTCGTCTGCCTCGAACCGCTCGGCACTCTCGGCGATGCGCTCGTTCACCTCGCGGAAGAGACTCTCGGTTCGCGCGATCCGCTCTGCTTCCGCCTGTGTCATCCCCGTCTCCTTCGCCATCGTTCCGTTGCCGGCAAGAAAACGGTCGAACGGCGACGGCGGATACGGCCCGGCCGGTAACCTGTGATCCGTGGTCGCCACCTGGCCCGAGGGAGTGGAGCGGGTGGCCGCGTTCCTCCGCGATGCCGGCGTCGAGGCGCGGCTCGAGGAACTGCCGACGGGAACCGCGACCGCGCAGGCCGCCGCCGACGCCGCAGGCTGCCGGCTCGCACAGGTCGTCAAGACGATCGTCTTCGACTGCGACGGGTCGGCGGTCGCCGTGCTCCTGCCGGGTGACCGGCGGGCCGATCCGGCCAAGCTTGCACTGGCGGCCGGCGCGACCACGGCGCGGCCGGCCGGCGCGGAGCTCGTGGAACGGGCGACGGGGTTCACTCCCGGTGCGGTTGCGCCTTTCCCACTTCCGGGCATCGAGAAGGTATTGATGGAGCGCACGCTGCTCGCCCATGACACCGTCTGGATCGGCGCCGGCTCGACGAGACACCTCGTCGCGCTCGGCCCGACCGACCTCTTGCGGCTCTCCCGGGCCGAGGCGATGGACGCCGTCCAGGAGCCCGCATACCATTCCACCGGCACAAAAGGAGAGGCTTGATGCAGGAGACCGAGAAAATCTGGATGAACGGCGAGCTCGTGGACTGGGCGGACGCCAAGATCCACGTGGGTGCGCACGGCCTGCATTACGGCACCGGTGTGTTCGAAGGCATCCGCTGCTACGACACCCCGAAGGGGCCTGCGGTCTTCAGGCTGACCGAGCACCTGCAGCGCCTCGAGAACTCCGCACGGCTGCTCTACATGGAGCTGCCGTACACGACCGAGGAGCTTCGCTCGGCGATCCACGAGGTGCTCGGCGCGAACGGGCTTCCCGAGGCCTACATCCGCCCCTTCGCCTTCTACGGCTACGGCGAGCTCGGTGTCTCGACCGCGGGGAACCCGGTCGAGGTCGTCGTGATGAGCTGGCCGTGGGGCGCCTACCTCGGTGAGGACGGCATGACGAAGGGCATCCGCGCCAAGATCTCAAGCTGGCAGCGGGTCGGCGCGAACGTGATTCCGCACGTCGCCAAGGCGACCGGGATCTACCTCAACTCGATGCTCGCCGTCGCCGAGGCGCAGCGCGCGGGCTACGACGAGGCGATCCTGCTCACTGCCGAGGGTTATGTCGCCGACGGCTCGGGCGAGAACATCTTCGTCGTCAAGGACGGCAGGATCACGACGCCGCCACTCTCGACCTCGATCCTGCCCGGCATCACTCGCGACACGGTGATCCAGATCGCGCAGGATCTCGGGTACGTCGTCGAAGAGACGAACGTGATTCGCACCGATCTCTACCTCGCGGACGAGGTCTTCATGACCGGCACGGCCGCCGAGGTGACGCCGTTGCGTTCGATCGACGATCACGAGCTCGGGGTCGGCCCGGTGACCCTCGAGCTCCAGCAGGCCTACCTCGCCACGGTTCGCGGGACAAGCGACCGTTGGAGTCATTGGCTCGACTACGTGGCTGCCGGAAACCGCGCCCAGGCATGAGCGTGCAGCAGTGAGGGCACTGGCATGAGGGCAGCCACGAAGCCGGTCCCGCTCTCGAGCCCGTGGCTCGACGAGCGCGAGGAGGAGCTCGTGCTCGAGGTGCTTCGCTCGGGGCGGCTCTCACTCGGCCCGTCGGTCGATCGCTTCGAGGAGCTCTTCGCCGAGACGGTCGGCGCCCCGTACGCGGCCGCCGTCTCGAGCGGCACCTCCGGGCTGCACCTGCTCTGTCACATTGCCGGGGTCGGTCCCGGCGACGAGGCGATCACGTCGCCGCTCTCCTTCGCCGCCTCCGCGAACTGCTTCATCTACGAAGGCGCGACGCCGGTCTTCGCCGACATCGACCCGCAGACGCTGAACCTCGACCCGGTCGCGGTGGAGGCGGCGATCACGCCGCGCACGAAGGCGGTCGTCGCGGTCGACATCTTCGGCTACCCGTGCGAGCTCGACCCGCTGCGGGAGCTCTGCGCTCGCCATGGCCTCACGTTCGTCCAGGACAGCTGCGAGGCGTTGGGGGCCCAGTACAAGGCGGCACCGCTCGGCTCGCACGGCACCGACTGTGTCTTCGCCTTCTACCCGAACAAGCAGATGACGACCGGTGAGGGCGGCATCGTCACCACCCACTCCGAGGAGACGTGGAAGCTGCTCAAGAGCCTGCGGAACCAGGGGCGCGCCGACGGTGGCGGGTGGCTCGATCACGCCCGGCTCGGCTTCAACTACCGGCTGGACGATCTGCGCGCGGCGATCGGGATCGGACAGCTCGAGAAACTCAGCCGGATTCTCGAGCTGCGGCAGGAGGTCGCGGCGCGCTACGACGCGCTGCTCGCCGGCGTCGACGGCGTCTCGACCCCGCTCGCCGACGACGCCGACCATGTCCGGTCGTGGTTCGTCTACGTGGTCGCGCTCGACGAGGGGATCGACCGCGAGCGCGTCATCGCCGAGCTCGAACGGCAGGGGATCGGCACCGCTCGCTACCTGCCCACGATCCACCTTCAGTCCTACATGCGCGAGCGCTACGGCTTCGCCGAGGGGCTGTGCCCGATCGCCGAGGGGATCAGCCGCCGGACGCTGGCGTTGCCGTTCTTCGCTCAGCTGGAGGCGGGCGACCAGGAGCGGGTCGTCGAGGTGCTTCGCAGCGCCCTTTAGGAACGTGGACAAGGCGTTCTTCGCCCGGAGCGTGCACGAGGTCGCGCCCGAGCTCGTGGGCGCGACCCTGACCATCGACGGTGTCGGTGGCACGATCGTCGAGGTCGAGGCCTACGACAGCGACGACCCCGCCAGCCATGGTTACCGCGGCCGCACGGCGCGGAACGGCGCCATGTTCGGGCCGCCGGGCACCGCCTACGTCTACCGCTCCTACGGGATCCACTGGTGCCTCAATCTCGTCTGCGAGGAGGAGGGGAGCCCTGCCGCCGTGCTCGTCCGTGCGCTCGAGCCTGAACGCGGCCTCGCGACGATGCAAACGAGGCGTGGCCTCGATGCGCCTCGCCTGCTCTGTGCCGGCCCCGGCCGTCTCTGCCAGGCGCTCGGTGTGACGATCGCGCACGACGGCCTGCCGCTCGACGAGCCACCCTTCGCGCTCGAGGCTCGCACGGGTGACGCGGATATCGTGGCTGCGCGTCGAATCGGGATCACGAAGGCTGTCGAGCAGCCATGGCGCTACGCCCTCCGCGGCTCGCGCTTCCTCAGCCGCGGCCTACCACGAGCTTGACTTCGAGCCCACGGGCGGCCGTGAGGCCGGCCTTCGGGCTCTGCGCGACGATCACGCCCGGCTTCCCGTCGGTCGTGTACGCGCTGACGAGCGGCTCGAGCTTCCGCCCGCGCAGCCGCTTCTCGCCGGATGCGAGCTTCGTCCCGACGACGTCGGGGATCACCCCGTCGACCGGCTTCGTGACGACGAGCGTGACCTTGGCGCGCGCCGCCAGGTAGCCACGCTTCGGGAACTGGTCGACGACGAGCCAGGGACGGTCGCGCGGCTTGGCCGGTTTGTAGACAAGCGACGCGGTGAGCGGCTGGTCGGCGAGCCGCGCGAGCGCATCGGCCTCGGTCTGGCCGAGGAGGTGCGGCACCTCGACCTCGTCGACGCGGCAGTTGGCGACCGTGTCGGGGCCCATCCCGGCGTAGTAGACGACTTCCTTCGTCGAGCGGCAGCTGCCGTTGTCGAGCAGCAGCCGGCCCAGCCGCCGCGTCACGAGCTTCGCGGTCGCGGAGAGGTACGGGGGCGACTGGAAGCTTTGCGGTTGCTCGCCGGTTGCCTTCAGGGCCGCCTCGACGAACGACTTCCAGATCAGTGCGGGGAACGTGCCGCCAGAGACAGCGTCGCCCTGGAACTCGGTGAGCATCGGCTTGGGGGAAGGTGGGTAGCCCACCCACACGGCGACGACGAGCTGCGGTGTGTAGCCGACGAACCACGCGTCGGCGTAGTCGTCGGTCGTACCCGTCTTACCCGCGATGGCCCTGCCCGCGATCGCCGCGCGCTTGCCGGTCCCCTCCCGGACGACGCCGGTGAGAATCGACGTGAGCACCTCGGCCTGCGACTTCGACATCACTTCGCGCTCGACGACGCCGTTCCGCGCGCTCGTGCCACGCTTCTCGTTCTCGACCGCCTCGATCACGCGCGGCCGGTTGCCGGTCAGCGCGCCGTCGACACGGCTGCCGTTGTTCGCGAAGGTCGCGTAGGCCCGAGCCAGCTCGAGCGGGTTGACCGCCTCGACGCCGAGCCCGATCGCGTAGTAGGCATCGAGGTCGCTGCGAATCCCGAGCCGGTGTGCCGTGTCGACGACCGCACGTGGGCCGACGAGCTGCGTCAGTTGTGCGTACACCGCGTTGTCGGAATGGACGGTCGCGGTCGTCAGGTCGATGTTGCCGAGGTAGGAGCCGCCGTAGTTCGTCGGCGCCCAGACCTTGCCG
>JBKJML010000124.1:0-3191 GCA_046596415.1 Gaiellaceae bacterium
CGAAGCGTACAAACGGGCGCTGTCGCTCTACGAGCGGAAGGGCAACCTTGCCTCGGCAGACACGGTCCGGAGGAGACTGGACGAGCTCGGGCGAGATCCGGTCTGAACGGACAAAGCCGCGCTGTGACGTTCCCAGCTCGGGGAACATTCCTAAATGCTGGCCCACACGACTGTGGGTCACGTCAGCGCGAACCGTGGCCGCGAGACTCCACAACCCGGTGATTCTCCAGAGTGAGCCATCCTCAGCTCACCGCCTTCTTCACGAGCGCGACGATTCTGGCCTCTTCGGCGCCAGTCAACTTCTCCAGCGCGAAGGCGGTCGGCCACATGGCGCCTTCGTCGAGGTTCGCCGCGCCGCTGAAGCCCAACGTGGCGTACCTCGTCTTGAACTTCTGTGCGCTCTGGAAGAAGCAGACGACCTTGCCGTCCAGAGCGTACGCGGGCATCCCGTACCAGGTTCTCGGCGACAGCGCTGGCGCGCTGGCTTTGATGATGACATGGAGCCGCTCGGCCATGGCTCGATCCGGTTCCGGCATCTCGGCGATCTTGGCGAGCACGTCGTGTTCCCCGTCCGCCTTGCCCGCACGTGGTCCGTGGTGCGCGGCCGCCTTGAGCTCTTCGGCACGCTCCTTCATCGCGGCTCGTTCCTCGTCTGTGAATCCCTTGGACGCCTTGCTGGCAGCGGTCGTAGCCGACGGCTTCATGCCCTTCGTTGCGGGTTTCCTCTCAACCATGCGAAGCACCTCCATGCGGCAAACGAGTCAGCCAGTTCGGTAAGTCGGGCCGGCGATCATCCCAGGTTCGGGTGACATTCCCGGACGCTCGCCCACGGAGTGTTGTGGTCCTTGGCTCCTCACCTGCAGTCGGCGGAAGTCCTAAAACAGCGAGTTTTACAGGAATTTTACACCGATTCAGCACCTGTCTGGCCGGCGCGTCGTTCTACCAGCGTCATATCACCTGAAGGAGAAGAAGTGATGCGCAAACTCTTGATCACCGCCGCGGCGGTGCTGTCGCTCGTGATCGTGGGCGCAGCCGGCGCGAAAACGGTGACGGTCTCGATCACGAAGAACGGCTACGTGCCGAATGCGGCGACGGTCGCCGTCGGCGACACCGTTCAGTTCACAAACAGCGACACGGTCGTCCACCAGGTCACGTTCAAGACCACGACCGGTGTGGCCTGCTCGCCCAATCCGCTGCTGCTGCAGCCGGCGCAATCGGGTACGTGCACGTTCGGATCGCCCGGAACATTCACCTACTCCGACCCCAACGTGAAGGGAAACACCTTCCGCGGCACGGTCACCGTGACCGGTCAGGTGCCCGCCGAGGCGCTGACGCTCTCGGCGAAGCCGCAGGCCCTCGTCTACGGGGGGCAGGTCACGCTGACGGGGACGCTGTCGAATCAGAAGGTCGGCGAGAACGTCGACGTGCTCGCGACGGCCTGTGGGCAGACCGCGGCGACCAAGGTGACCACTGTGCAGACGACGACCGGTGGTGCGTACATCGCCGTTGTGAAGCCGCTCGAGAACACGGTCTACACGGTGAGAGTGAAGAACACGTCCAGCCCGGCGGTGACCGTGAAGGTAGGGCCGCGTCTGCGTCTTGGCAAGGTCGCACCGCACCGCTACTCGCTGCGCGTGTCCGCCGCCCGAAGCTTCGCTGGCAAGTACGGAACGTTCCAGCGCTACAACACCACGCTCGGGCGCTGGGTCAACGTGAAGCGTGTGCTCCTGCGCGCGAACTCGACTGGGATCGCCCCGACAGTGATCTCGTCCGTGCCCTTCCGCTCGACCATCCCGGCGCGGTTGAGAGTTCGCGTCATCCTGCCGCAGCTCCAGGTCGGCAGCTGCTACCTGCCGGGTCGCAGCAACGTGATCTTCAGCTGAGGTAACTCGACAATCCTGGCGCGCACCGCCGCGGCGGTGCGCGCCACGGGCGTTCAGGAGAGCCCGGGCGGTCAGCGTGCTGTCGGGGGACATTCCTGAACTGGCGCATCAAGCGCTCCCACACGCTCGCATTTCAGGAGGAGTGCCTGCGGCTCCACCGCGAGGGGATCTCGAACCGGCAGATCGGGAGGCGCCTGAACGCCCACCGGGCCACCATCGCCCGCGCGCTCCTCGCGCAGGGCGTTCGGCCACAGCCCCGGACGCCGAAGCCGAAGCCGCCCGCTGGGCAGGGGCGCCTACCCTGCCGTTGCGGCTGCGGGAAGCTCGCGGGCCCCGGACACGACTACCTCACTACGCACCGGGCGAAGCCGCCCAAGATCGTCCGGCAGTACGGGAGGCTCTCCGAGCGTCAGATTGAGCGCGGTCTCGCGGCGCCCTGCATCTCGCGCTGCGGATGCGGCTGGAGCCGGGAGGGCCCGGCCCGCGAGGCGGTGGCTGCCTTCAAGCGGCACCGTTGCCGCGCTGCGGCGTAGCGCCGATCACGGCTCGATGTAGTCGGAGCCCTACTGCTCGTTCAGTCGCTGCTCCGCGATCCAGAGAACCTCGGCACGGCGGTCTGCGTCGGTCTCCTGCCCGTCGTGGCCTCGTCGCCATGCACGCTGCTGCACCTCGTAGCGGGCGCGATCGGTCCGCGGGTCGTACAGCTCCTCGTGCGTGTCGAAGCGCTCGATCCAGAGCAGCTGCTCCTTGAGCGTCTGGATGAAGCGCTCCACGCAGCCGTTGGTTTCCGGCTCGTAGTGGTAGGCGGGCGAGCGGGCGATCCCGAGGTGGTCGATCTCGGCCTGGTAGTGCTCGCTGCGGAAGCAGGGGCCGCCGTCGTAGCGCAGCGCCAGCCCCGAGGCGACCGCCTGCTCGACCGACCCCAAGCGCTCCGTGCACACCTCGCGCAGGAGGTCGGCGGCCGCGAAGCGATCCATCCGCAGCGAGGCGTCGCACCAGGCCTCGCCGGAGGCGTGGTCGATGATCGCGAACACCGCCGAGCGGCCCTCCGCAGACCAGCCCTCGGTCGCGTCGGTCGCCCAGAGCGTGTCCGGCACCTCGACGGTGATCGTGCCGTCATGCAGCCGCGCTGCGCGCTTCCTGACGCGGGCGGTGGGCGCCAGCAGCCCCGCCCCGCGCGTGAGCCTGAGCACGCGCTTGCGCGAGCTGCGGACGCCCCGGCGGCGCAGGCGCGCCCACACCTTGCGGTGGCCCTCGCCCACGAACGGCGAGTCGGCCAGCACCTGGCGGATCTCTCCCAAAAGCTCC
>JBKJML010000166.1:0-5574 GCA_046596415.1 Gaiellaceae bacterium
TCCGACTCCATCCGCAGCACCTCCGTGACGTGCGTGACGCGGCGCGACCCGTCGACGAGCCGGCTGATCTGGACGAGCACGTCGAAGGCGCTCGAGATCTGCTCGCGAATCGCCCTCAGCGGCAGGTCGACGCCGGCGGTGAGCACGAGCGTCTCCATCCGGGAGAGTGCGTCGCGAGGCGAGTTCGCGTGAATCGTGGTCAGTGAGCCCTCGTGACCCGTGTTCATCGCCTGGAGCATGTCGAGCGTCTCCGCACCACGAACCTCGCCGACGATGATCCGGTCGGGGCGCATCCGGAGGGCGTTGCGCACGAGCTCGCGGATCCGCACCTCACCCTGCCCCTCGATGTTCGGCGGGCGGGATTCGAGCGTGATCACGTGGTCCTGCTGAAGCTGGAGCTCGGCGGCGTCCTCGATCGTGACGATTCGCTCGTCGTTTGGCACGAACGACGAAAGCGCGTTCAGCATTGTCGTCTTGCCGGTACCGGTACCGCCCGAGATCAGCAGGTTCAGCTTCCCCTTCACACACGCGGCGAGGAACTGCGCCGACTGCGCCGAGAGCGAGCCGAACGCGATCAGGTCGTCGACCGTGTACGGATCGCGCGCGAACTTCCGGATCGTCAGCGTCGGGCCTTTGAGGGCAAGCGGCGGGATGATCGCGTTGACGCGGCTGCCGTCCGGCAGGCGCGCGTCGACCATCGGCGACGCCTCGTCGATCCTGCGGCCGACCTGGGAGACGATCTTGTCGATGATCCGCAGCAGGTGCGGGTTGTCGACGAACGAGACCTCGGTGCGCTCGAGCCGGCCCCCGCGCTCGACGTAGATCCGGTCGTGGCTGTTGACCATGATCTCGGTGACGCTGTCGTCGCGCAGGAGCGGCTCGAGCGGTCCGTAGCCGAGCACGTCGTCGGTGATCTCACGGACGATCCGGCGTCGCTCCTCACGGGTGAGCGGCGTGCGGTCGAGCGCGAGCTGCTCGGTGACCGCGAGCATCACCCGGTCGGAGAGGTCACCGGCCGACTCCTGCTTGAAGAGCTCGGGACCGAGCTTCGCGATCACCGCGTGGTGGATCCGTCCCTTCAGCTCCGCGTACGGGTCGGGGGCGGCGCCGAGCTCAGGGCGCTCGGCACGCTGCTCACCGAGCACGAGCGGGCGTTCGTCGGCCGCGGAGAGCGCGGCGCCGTTCTGGCGGGCGAGGCGGTCGTGGAGGCCCATCGGCGGCCCTACGCCCGCGCGAGCGCCGCGAGCAGCCGGCGCCCCTTCTTCTCGGCCTTCGGCTCGAGCAGTGTGCGTGACATCTCCCGCACGGCCTTCGCGAACTCGGATCCTTCGTCGGCAATCGCCGGCGGCTGCCCGCGGTTGACCCCGAGCGGGACGGCCCGGTCGGACGGCAGCTCGTAGCGGATGCGCGTCTCGAGGGCCCCTTCGACCTCCTTCTTGCTCATCCCGACCTTCGTGTTCGCCCGGTTCAGGACGAAACGGATCCGCGAGGCCGGGAACGAGAGCAGCTCGAGCGTCTGCATCGAGAGCCGGACGTTCTTGAGCGTCGGCACGTCGAGCCCACAGACGATCAGCAGGTCGTCGGTGCGGTCGAGCGTGGCGAGCATCGGTCCGTGGAAGAACGGCGAGGTGTCGACGACGATCACGTCGTAGGACTCGCGTGCCACCTCGAGCAGCCGGGCGAGCTTCGATTCGGTGACGAGCTCGGCGTCCTCGGGGCGAAGCGGTGCCGGCAGGACATCCAGCCCGCACCCGTGCTTCGTGATGTAGCCCGCAAGCTTCTCGGAGTCGAGCTCGCCGGGAGCGACAACGAGGTCGTAGATCGTCTTCTCCGGCTCGATCCCGAGCATGATCGCGGCGTCCCCGAACTGGAGGTCGAGGTCGAGCAGGAGCGTCCGCTTGCGCTCGTGCTTCGCGAACGAGCCGGCCAGGTTCGTGGCGGTGACGGTCTTGCCCGTGCCACCCTTGGGCGAGAACACGGTCACGATCCGCCCCTGACGGCCGTGGCCTCCCTCGGCGAGCAGGCGCCGGCCCGCGTGCCCCGCCTTGCGGAGCGCGAAGACGACGTTCTCGGTCAGCTGCGGCAGCAGCAGCACGTCGGCGACATCCGCTTCGAGCGCTTCGTCGAGCAGAGCGCTCGACTCGCCCGAAGCGAAGACGACGATCGGGACGCGGGTGTGCTCCCGGATCGAGGCGATCGCGTCGCCCGGCAGGCTCGGCGCGCGCGTGGCGTGGACGACGACCTGGAGGTGGCCGCCCGCGAGCGCCGCCGACGCCTCGGCGACCTGCTCGCTCCAGCCGACGAAGTCGATCTCGTCATGCTCGGCGAGGGCGTCGCGAAGGCGGTCGAGGCCGTCGCACGAGCCGGTGATGTAGACGCGGACGCGCTCTCGCGCCCCGTTCGGGCTGCGGTCGCTCATCTCAGTTGCCTCCGTTCTCGAGCTGGGACAGGCGGCTCGCGCTGATCCCGTCGCGCAGCAGCGATCCGACCGACACGATCCGCTCCGGGCTGTCTGCGGCCTTGACGGGGGGGCGCAGCTGGAGCGTCCAGTCGCTGTTCTCCATCACGAAGAAGAGCTTCTGGACCTGCGTGTCCGTGATCGCGAGCAGCACGGAGAGACCACCGCTGGCGCCGTTCGTCAGCTTCAGGTCGGCACCGACGCTCTGCGGCGCCTTGAGCACGCGAATGTCACGGAGCACGATCCTCGTCGCGTGCACCTCGGCGTCGCCCGGCAGCTTGAGCGAGGCGACGACGTCGACGCGGTCGCGGGCGCGAAGCGTCCCGGCGAGCAGCTGGAACGCGTCGCCGGGCACCATGATCGCCCGCTGGTTGCCCCGAAGCTCGGCGCGGACGCCGCGCTCGGCCGGGGTGACGAAACGGCGCGTGCTCACCTGCTCGCCGGCAAACGTCGCTTGGGCCGCGATCAGCCCGTCCAGCTGGGTCGGCGCCGAGACGGCGCCGGGAACGACGCTGCGCCGCACGATCTCGGTCTGCTTCAGGAGCCCGAGCCGGCGGGCGTCCTCGCCGGCGGTACCGGCCGGGATGTCGCGCGCGGCGACGAAGACGCGGACGTTGGACTCGTCCGCCCGGACGTTCCGCTGGAAGTTGCTCACGTAGTAGCTCGTGAGGAGGGCCGCGACCAGCGCGAGCGCGATCGCGATCGAGATGTTGCGGACGCGATAGGTCATCGTTCTCGTCGGACTCCTTTCACTCCACGAGGGAGATCGTGTGAGCGCCGTAGGCGCTCTGGGTGGGGGACTCCGAACCGATCGCGTCCCAGATCACACGCTGGAACGATCCCGTGACGGTTCCCTTCGAGCCTTTTCCGTCGAAACTCGTGACGGTGAAGCCGACCCAGCCGATCACGTGATACGTGAGGTTGGATCCGGTTCCTATCGTCGAGTCATAAAGCGGGAAGAGCAATTCTTTGCCCAGAATGAAGTTCATTGACGACTTAACCTGCGACGAGTCGAATTTCGCTCCGGGATCCGAGAAGTAATTGCCCAATGGCATCAACCCGTTGAAGCCCTGCGCGATCCACTCGGCCAGCGTGCCCGGGCCTGTGCCGCCACGCGATCCGTCGAGGTTGAGAAGCCGGAACGCTCCGGGGCCGACTTTCTGGAGGTCGAGCGTCGTCGGCTGCCCGAAGCACGGGCTTGGGACGCATTTGAGGAGCGGGTGGTGGACATCGACCGCGATCGGGGCGGCGTAGCGCGCCTGGTCGATCGCCGACGAGCGGGCGCTCGCCGTCGCGCGCACCGTGACCGAATCGACTCCGAAGATGCGGGCGAAGAACCCGGGCGCCGGCCGCTGGATGCGCACGCGCACCGTGTCCGGCCCCGAGATCGAGGTGATGAACGAGATCTCGGCGCTGCCGCCGCCGTTCTTGCCGACGTACTCCGCCGCGAGGGCGCTGGCGCGCCCGGTGCTCTCGGGGAGCTCCTGCGCGGCCGCGAGCGCTGCGGCGTCGGCGGTGGACTGGACGTCGCGCTGCGCGCGATACCACGAGCCGACGTCGAGGACGAGCGCGAACATTCCGAGCATGACGGTGAGGACGAGCACGGTGAAGACGAGCGCCTGACCGCGCTCGTCGCGAGGAGAAGTCATTCGACACGCTCCGTGGTCCGGCTCCGGAGGTCGCCGGAGGCGAAAACAAGGCCCATCAGGTCGATCGTGTACGGGTAGGTGGCCTCGACGGTGACGTCGGAGCCATGCGCCCACGCGGACGTAACGTTGACGGTGAGCCGGCCGTCGAGTCCCGACCCGGAACGCTCGACCGCGTTGACGGTCACGCCGACCGGGTCGGCGGCGCGACGGCTGACTGCCGCCTTGCGCGCACCGGCGCGAACGGCGTCGGTGAGCGTCACGTAGTTGTTGTAGAGGACGCCGAACTGGATCACGCCGAAGAGGAGCAGGAAGAAGACCGGCAGCACGAGCGCGAGCTCGGTGGCGCTCTGTCCTGCTTCGTCGCGGATGTGGGGGCGGATGCGGTTCATGGCGGCTGTGTGGTGGTGGGCGGCGGGCCGTGTTGGCCCGCCGCCCGATGGTTCGGGTGGTTCGCCTGGTCCGGCTACGCGCCGGGCATCAGGTCGATGACGGACTGGACTGCGCGCGTGATTCCGCCCGAGAGCGCCGTGAAGATGCCGACGGTCAGGACGGTGATGACGGCGAGGACGACTCCGTACTCGGCCATCGTCTGGCCCTCTTCGCGCTTCGGAAGCGCGCGCAGGGAAGCGATCAGATCGCGGAACGACATAGTCGATCCACCTCCTTCGAGGCTGTAGCGGGGATGAGGAGCCATTGGCTTCGTGCTGTGTGCTTCGGTCACGTCGGAAAACCCCTTCCACGTACTGTCCGGCGTGCCGCGGCGCCTCTGGCTTTGATGGACATCGTCTGCGGGACGGTGTCGTGAGACTGAGAAGCCGGACGCGATGAGAAACTTGCAGCCGGTTTCCAAGATCACCCGGAAGGGGGAGAGCGTGAAGCCCCATTTCAGCGCCTTGTATGGAGTGCGATCATGCGCCTTCGAGCGAATAACGGAATGGAAATGCGTCTTCGCAATTCCGATGGCGAAATCGTCTGTTCCCGGTGCTCGATCGCGTCGCGCCCGCTGCGGCGGATGCGCGGCCTGCTAGGTCGTCGCGCGTTGCCTGCCGACGAGGGGGTACTCCTGTCACCTGCCTCGTCGGTGCACACGTTCTTCATGCGCTTCCCGATCGACGTCGTCTTCCTCGACGAGGAGCTCACCGTGGTCGATGTGGCCCCGCGGGTCTCCCCCTGGCGGGTTCGAAGCCTGAGAGGCACGCGACATGTCCTCGAGCTCGCGGCGGGCACCGCGGAGCGTTCCGGGCTCGTCGCCGGAGCTCGGCTGTCGCCAGTGGGCCCGCCACGATTCGAACGTGGGACCGACGGATTATGAGTCCGCTGCTCTAACCGCTGAGCTACGGGCCCCGGTCAAGAGCGTAACCCGCACGGCACTACGCCTGCGACTGGCACAATGGGCGGCCGTGAAGACCTTCCAGCGTGAGACACAGCTTCGTACCGCCGGCGGCCTCTGGATCAAGGACATCACCG
>JBKJML010000156.1:0-8706 GCA_046596415.1 Gaiellaceae bacterium
AGAGACGACGAATCCCGTCGCTATACTCTGGAAAGTAATGGCTTCCTACCGCGAGCTCCTCAACCAGGTGAAGGCCGAGATCGCCGAGATCGGCGCCGCCGACGCGCGTGACCGCGCGGCAGCCGACGACGCGCCGCTGCTGCTCGACGTGCGCGAGCAGGACGAGTGGCAGGAGGGCCATATCCCGGGCGCGATCCATCTCCCGCGTGGCAACCTCGAATCGCGCGTCGAGGGCCTGCTGCCGGATCGCGAGCGTGAGCTCGTCGTCTACTGCGCGGGCGGCTCGCGCTCCGCGTTCGCCGCGAAGTCGCTGGCGGAGCTCGGCTACACGAACGTCGTCTCGCTCGCGGGCGGCTTCACCGACTGGAAGCGGAACGGCTTCGACATCGCGCTGCCGAAGACACTGACAGCCCCGCAGCGAGCGCGCTACTCGCGCCACCTGTTGATCCCCGAGGTCGGCGAGGCCGGCCAGCAGCGGCTGCTCGAGTCGCGTGTGCTGCTGATCGGCGCCGGCGGGCTCGGCTCACCCGCGTCGCTCTACCTCGCCGCAGCGGGCGTCGGCACGCTCGGGATCGTCGACGCCGACGTGGTCGACGACTCGAACCTGCAGCGCCAGATCGTCCACTCGACCGAGAGCCTCGGCGAACCGAAGGTGCTGTCCGCGAAGCACACGATCGAGGCGCTGAACCCGGACGTGAAGGTGGTGCCCTACCAGGAGCGGCTCACCTCCGAGAACGTCGACCGAATCCTCGCCGACGGCTGGGATGTGATCGTCGACGGCGCCGACAACTTCCCCACTCGCTACCTCGTCAACGACGCTTCCGTCTGGCACGACATCCCCGTCGTCCACGGCTCGATCTACCGCTTCGACGGGCAGGTGACCGTCTTCAAGCCGCATGCAGGTCCGTGCTACCGCTGCCTGTTCCCGCAGCCACCTCCCCCGGAGCTCGCCCCGAGCTGCGCCGAGGGCGGTGTGCTCGGCGTCCTCCCCGGGATCATCGGCTCACTCCAGGCGAGCGAGACGCTGAAGCTCCTGATCGGCGCCGGCGACTCGCTCCAGGGCCGCCTGCTCCTCTTCGACGCGCTCGCGACGAGCTTCGACGAGGTCTCGGTGCGGCGCGACCCGGACTGCCCGGTCTGCGGCGAGCACCCGACGATCACCGAGTACATCGACTACCTAGAGTTCTGCGCCGGTCCGAAGGTGGCCTCATGACGACGGTGCGGATCCCACCGACGCTCCGCGCCGAGGTCGGCGGCGAGCGCCAGGTGAGCGCCCAGGGGGCGACCGTCCGCGAGGTGCTCGAGGATCTCGCCGTGCGCTTCCCGGCGCTCGGCGCGCAGCTCTTCGAGGGCAGCGAGGTCGCGCCGTTTCTCAACGTCTACCTCGGTGGCGAGGACGTGCGTACGCTCGACGGTCCCGAGACCTCCGTCATGTCCGGCCAGACGCTCATCCTCCTGCCCGCTATGGCAGGCGGATGCTGACCACCGCCGACTCGCTCCTCTCCCTCGTCGGCAACACCCCGCTCGTCGAGCTCTCCCGTTTCGTCGGGAAGCCGGGTGTGAAGCTGTACGCGAAGCTCGAGGGGCAGAACCCGACCGGCTCGACCAAGGACCGGGTCGCCAAGGCGATGATCGAGGCAGCGGAGGCCTCGGGCGAGCTCGAGCCTGGCCGGCGCCTGCTCGAGCCGACGAGCGGCAACACCGGCATCTCGCTGGCGCTCGTCGCGAAGCTGAAGGGCTATGAGCTCACCTGCGTGCTGCCGGAGAACGCGACCGACGAGCGCAAGCGGCTGCTCGAGCTCTACGGAGCCGAGCTTGTCTTGTCGCCCGGTGAGCAGGGGTCGAACGGCGCCGTGCGGCTCGCGCTCGAACTGGCCGAGCGCGACCCGTCCCTGTTCATGCCGTTCCAGTACGCGAACGAGGCGAACCCGCGAGCCCATTACGAGGGGACCGGAGCGGAGATCGCGGCGGCGCTCGACCGGGTCGACGTCCTCGTCGCCGGGCTCGGCACCGGGGGCACGCTGATGGGGGCCGGCAAGCGACTGCGCGAGAGCTTCCCGGACGTCGTCGTCGCTGCGGCCGAGCCGCTGCCCGGCGATCCGGTGATGGGGCTGCGCTCGCTCGCCGACGGCTACGTGCCGCCGATTCTCGATGTCTCGAAGCTCGACCGGAAGGTGCTCGTCTCGAACGAGGAGTCGGTCGCTGCGCTCCGAGAGCTGCTCGACACCGAGGGACTGTTCGGCGGCGTCTCGGCCGGCGCGGTCGTGCATGTCGCGCGCAAGCTCGCACACGAACTGGACGAGGGAGTCGTCGTCTGTGTCCTCGCCGACGGCGGCTGGAAGTACCTCTCCGCCGACTTCTGGGATGCGAAAGACGTGGAGACGTCGATGGAGCGGACCGTCTGGTGGTGATCTCCCCCGAGGTGCGCGCCGCAATCGCGGCCCACGCCGAAGCCGAGGCTCCGAACGAGGCGTGCGGCCTGCTTGTGATTCGCGCCGGGATCGCCGAGCGCTACGAGCCCGGCGAGAACACCGCCGCCTCTCCCTACCGCTTCGAGCTCCGGCCGGGCAGCCCCGAGACGCCGTTCCTGGAGGACGAGGAGGGCGTCGAGGTCGGCCTGGTCCATTCGCACATCTCCTCGCAGGCCCACCCGTCGAAGACGGACGTCGAGAATGCCCGGGTCGACTGGCCGGACCGACCGTTTCTCATCTACTGCCTGCGCGAGCGCGATCTGGCCGCCTTCCGGATCGGACGCGACGGCCAGATCGCGAAGCTTGAGCTCTCTAGGTGACGGTGAAGCTGCCCTTCATCGACGCGGAATGCGGGTTGCACACGAACGTGTACTTCCCCCGCTTCAGGGTGATCGTGTAGGTCTTCGTTCCCTGGCGTGCGACGCCGGAATCGATGTTGACGCCAGCCCCCCGCAGGTGGAAGTTGTGGATGGCCGACTTGTCGCTGATCGTCAGCGCGTACTTGCCGGCCTTGAGCGTCTTGACGGTCTTGCCGCCGCTCTTGAGCGTGATCGTGAAGCCGGGGCCGACGGCGCCGACGAGTTTCGGCAAGGCGGCCTGCGACGGCGCAGCCGTCAGAGCGAGCGCGGAAGCGGCGACCGTGCCGGCGAGCGCAATACGTGTGAGAGTCAATGCAACTCCTTGTTGGGAGAACCTGTACGACAAAGAGTACGTCCGAGGGGCGGGTTCGGATGTTGCGGAGTTGTGAAGATCAGCCGCCGAGCCTGGCGAGCTCCTCAGCCGAGAGCAGCAGCTCGCGCGCGCCGAGGTTCTCCTCGAGGTGCTCGAGCGACGAGGTGCCGGGAATCGGGATCACGACGGCCGAGCGCTGGAGGAGCCAGGCGAGCGCGACCTGCGCCGGTGTTGCCTCGTGCGCCCGGGCAACCTCCTCGACCGGGCCGCCGGGCCGGGCCAGCGCGCCCGCGTCGAGCGGAAACCAGGGCAGGAAGGCGATCCCCTCCCGATCGCATGCGTCGAGCACGTCCTCCGACTCGCGGTTGCCGAGGTTGTACTCGTTCTGCACGGAGACGATCTCGACGATCCTCCGTGCCTCCTCGAGCTGCGCGACGTCGACGTTCGAGAGGCCGACGTGCCGGATCTTGCCCGCCGCCTGCAGCTCCGCGACAGCACCGACCGAGTCCGCGAAGGGCGTCGCCGGATCCGGTCGGTGGAGCTGGTAGAGATCGATCGTCTCGACCCGGAGCCGGCGGAGCGACGCCTCGCAGGCCGCCTTCAGGTACTCGGGCCGTCCGTCGGGCGGCCAGTTGCCGCCGCTACCCCGTGTCAGACCGCCCTTCGTCGCAACCGTGATCCCCTCGTAGGGGTGGAGCGCCTCGGCGACCTGGAGCTCATTCACCTCGGGCCCGTAGGCGTCGGCCGTGTCGAAGAAGTCGACGCCCAACTCGCGCGCGCGGCGCAGGACCGCGAGCGCGTTGTCGCGATCGTCCGGCCAGCCGGTGACGTTCGGGCCGCAAAGGCGCATCGCGCCGTAGCCGAGCCGGTTCACCGCGAGCTCGCCGCCGATCAGGAACGTGTCTGCCGCACTACCCATTTCGCATTAGCCCCAGGACTGCTCGGTCATCGGCCGCAGCGCGACCTCGAGGATGCGATGGCTCCGCGGCCGGGTGAGCACGAACAGGACGACTTCGGCGACCTCGTCGGCGGTCATCATTCCGGGCAGGACGTCCGGGGTGCGCCCACGGCCGTCGTCGAGGGCGAAGTCGGTGGCGACGCCGCCGGGGCAGACGCTCGTGCAACGGACGCCGCGCTCGCGGAGCTCATGGTCGAGAGCACGAATGAAGCCGACCTGACCGAACTTCGACGCGCAGTAGACGGCCTCGTACGGGAGGCCGCGACGCCCGGCCTCCGAGGCAACGGTGACAACGTCGGCCGCACCGGTTTCGAGCAGATGGGGCAGCGCAGCGCGGACGGCGTGGAGCGTCCCCTTGAGGTTGACATCCACCATCTCGTCCAGGTGGGCGGCAGAGAGATCGAGAAAGGAGCCGTAGGCGCCGACGCCCGCGTTCGCGACGACGATGTCGAGCCGGCCGTGGCGCTCGACCGTCGCCGCAACAAGCGCTTCGAGCTGCGCCGGGTCGCGAACGTCACAGGGGAGCGCGACAGCGCCTTCGATCCCCAGGTCGTCGCCGCTGCGAGAGGCGAGCCCGAGCTGGGCGCCGTGAGCGTCGAGGGTGCGAGCCACCGCGGCGCCGATGCCCCGGCTCGCACCGGTCACGAGCGCCACCTTGCCGTCGAGTCGTCTCATCGTTCCTCCAGAGGTCGCAGAGCGGGATAGAGCGAGCGAAAACGAGGGTACGCGTCCGCGTAGGCAGCCTGCCAGGCCAGGTCGGGCTCGACCGTGTCGCGCACGGCGACGCAGGCCGCAACGGCCTCGCCCGCGGTCGCCCAGACGCCGGCGGCGACGCCGCCGAGCAGCGCCGCCCCGAACGCGGATCCCTCCTCCGCCGACGTTGTCTCGAGCGGGATCCCGAGCGTCGATGCGACGATCTTCAGCCAGAGCCGGCTGCGCGCGCCGCCGCCGGAGACGCGGCCAACCGTGGGCTCTACTCCGAGCGCGCGCAGCAGCTCCAGCGAGTCGCGAAGGCCGAATGCGACCCCCTCGAGCACCGCACGGACAAGCGCGCCACGGTCGTGGCGCAGCCCGAGCCCGACGAAGGCGCCACGAGCATCGGGATCCGCGTGCGGCGTCCGCTCGCCGGCCAGATACGGCGCAAAGAGCAGGCCTTCCACGCCAGGCTGCCAGCGATCCGCCGCCGCGACGAGCTCGGCGAACTCGCCGCCCAGGATGTCGCGGAGCCAGCGCAACGACCCTGCCGCCGAGAGCATCACGCCCATCGCGTGCCAGGTCGCCGGGACGGCATGGCAGAAGACGTGGACGCGAGCTTCCGGATCCGCGCGGTACCCGGGTAGCACTGCGAAGACGACGCCGGAGGTGCCGAGGACGACCGAGACAGGGCCAGGGCGGTCGACGCCCACTCCGAGCGCTGCCGCCGCCTGGTCGCCGGCGCCGGCGATCTCGGTTCCCTCATGCACGTCGGGCAGCCACGCCCGCGGCAGCTCGAGCGCGTCGAGCACTTCGTCGCTCCAGCACCGGTGAGCGACATCGAAGAGCAGCGTGCCGGAGGCGTCGGCAGCGTCGATCGCACGCTCCCCGGTCAGCCGGAAGCGAACGTAGTCCTTCGGCAACAGCACCTGTGCGATCCGGGCGTAGGCGTCGGGCTCGTTGTTGCGCAGCCACAGAAGCTTCGGTGCGGTGAAGCCGGTCAGCGCCCGGTTCCCGGTCAGCTCGATCAGCCGCTCGAGCCCGACCCGCTCCTCGATTGCTGCACACTCGGCCGCTGTGCGCTGGTCGTTCCAGAGAATCGCCGGCCGCAACACGCGGTCGGCGGCGTCGAGCACGACGAGGCCGTGCATCTGACCGGAGAGCCCGAGCGGGTCACCGTGCTTCCAGCCCAGCTCGGCGAGCGCCGCCTCGCTGGCGCGCCACCAGTCGGCCGGATCCTGCTCCGCCCAGCCTGCCTGTGGGGTCGAGAGCGGATAGCCGTGCTCGACCCGCGCAAGCACCTCGCCCGTCGGCGAGATCGCGATCGCCTTGACGCCCGTCGTGCCGACGTCGAGCCCGACGAGGCGCGTCACGCGCCGAGCGCGGCGTACACGAGCTCGTAGGCGCGAACCGCGTCCTTCGCCGCCTGCGCCTCCCGCAGCGCAGCGTCGTCGATCTTCGCGGCGACCGAGTCGATGAAGCGCCACTGGAGCACGCTGCGCTTCACAGCAGCCACCGCGTCCTCCGTGTACGGGTAGAGATCGAAGCCGAGCCGCTCGCCGTTCTCGCCATAGTGCGCCCGCCGCAGCTCGACCGCGAGCTCGAGCGTCTCCATGAACGCGGTCGCGCCGACCATGTTGTCGTCGTCGAAGTCACCCCAGCCGGAGTTCGCATGCTGGTGTCCCAGCAACCCCTCCGAAGCGAGGAGCGCCGCGTACTCGGCAAGGTTCTCGCGGTTCATGATCAGGTGCTGCCAGTCCATGTTCACCTGGACGTTGTCGATCCCCTGGGTGCGCAGCTTGTGGATCACATGCAGCGTCATCCCGACCGACCGCATGAGGATCTTCATCGCCGGCTCGGAGTTCTTGTGCTCGAGGAAGAGCTTGATCCCGTGCGTCGCGCAGCGCTCCGCGGCCTGTCCGATCCCGTCGACGAACCACGCCCAGCTCTCCGCGTACGGGGTCTGGAACGGGTAGTTGTAGCCCTCGATCCCGGGCCAGATGATGAAATGCGCGCCGAGTGAGCCTGCGAAGTCCGCGGCCTCGAGCGTCTGCTTCAACGCCTCCTCGCGGGTGGCCCGGTCGGGCGAGACGAGGCCGCCGCGGCCGAAGCGCGAGTCGAGGTGAAGACCGGAGCAGACCGCGTAGATGCCGTGGCCGTCGAGCGCCCCGCGCACCTCGTCGAGGTTCTCCGGCGCGAGCTCCATCGGATAGTGGAACTCGTAGTCGTCGATCAGCCCGTCGAGCCCTTCGACCGCCCGGCGGACGCGTTGCACGGTCGTCTCGCCGGCAAGCTCCGGCTTGTACCCGCCCGGCACGAAGCGAGTGGCCATCGTGCCGAGGGCCCAGATGCCGAGGCTCGTCTTCATGAGAGCTCGACGGCCTGGCCCGACTCGGCCGAGCGGTAGAGGGCTTCGATCGCCCGAGCCTGACCGAGCGCGTCCGCGCGGCCGAGCAGCGGTTGTCGCTCGCCGGCAACGGCCGCCGCAAGGTCGTCCAGCTCGAGCCGGTACGAGTTGCCGGCGGGCACCTCGATGCGCTCCTCCGCATCGCCGCGCCGAATCCGAATCCCGACGTCACTGATCTTCCAGGGCGCCGTCAGCAGCATCGTCCCCTCGTCGCCGACCGCTTCGAGCCGCTGCCGGTCGGGCGCGACGAACGACGCGTCGAATTGCGCGATCACGTCCCCGGCGAAGCGCATCGTCCCGTGGAACGCGACATCGACGCCGTTCTCAGCGACCACCTGCTCGCCGAGCACGCGCTCCGGCTCGCCGGCGAGCAGTCGCGAGCCGCTCACGCAGTAACAGCCGACGTCCATCAACGCACCCCCGTCGAGCTCCGCCGACAGACGGACGTTCGTCTGGTCGAGCAGCGGGAAGCTGAAGCTCGAGCTCACGGACCGGAGCCGGCCGATCGCACCCGACTGGACGAGCTCCCGTGCGCGCGCCGACTGCGAGTGGTGGCGGTACATGAAGGCTTCTGCAAGCACGAGCCCCGCTGCGTCCGCCGCGTCGAACGCTTCGTCGACTTCGGCCGGACGCCTCGAATACGGCTTCTCGCACAGGACGTGCTTGCCGGCGGCGAGCGCCTTCAGCGTCCACTCGTGGTGCAGGCCGTTCGGCAGCGAGATGTAGACGGCGTCCACGTCGGCGTCCTCGAGCAAAGCTTCGTAGCTTCCGTGCGAACGCTCGAGCCCGTGCTCGGAGGCGTAGGCCTGTGCGATCGCTCCGTCGCGGCTCCCGACCGCGACGACCTCGACGCGGTCGGTCTCACGCGCGCCGTCGAGGATCGCGCCGTTGATCGCAGCCGTCGAGAGCAGGCCCAGCCGCAGGCTCATGCGCCGCCCAATCCGACCAGGGTGAGCGCCTGGCGGGCGAGCGCATCGTCCTCGTCGCCCGGCAAGCCGCTGATCCCCACCGCGCCGACCCTTCGCTCGCCCTCGAACGCGGCAACGCCCCCTTTGAAGAACGTGAAGAACGGGTCGAAGCTGGCGAGCTCCGCCGGCGTGCCACCGACTTTCTCGGCGAGGTCACGAGTCGAGCGAGCGTCGCTGCGCGCGGCGGTGTAGGCCTTGCGCTGGGCGTTCAGACGCGTATCGGGAGCGGCGCCGTCCATCGTCGCGGCGGCGACCACCTCCCCGTGCTCCTCGGCGACATACACCGAGACCGGCGTGGGAGCCTCGCTCACCACCGAGTCGACGATCGCCAAGGCTTGTTCGAGCTTCACCGTGACACACTATGCCACGGGAGATGGCAGACGAAATCGGGATCGGGATGCTCGGCTACGCCTTCATGGGGAAGGCCCAGTCGATCGCGTTCCGGAAGCTGCCGTACGTCGCCTGGCCGCCGCCGCTTGCGCCGCGGCTCGTCGCGATCGCGGGCCGGAACGAGGCCGCGGTGACGGACGCCGCGCT
>JBKJML010000018.1:0-30165 GCA_046596415.1 Gaiellaceae bacterium
ACTCCCTGCGTCCTTGCCTCGCACCGCCCAGCGCACCCCGGCGACGAGGCCTCATTACGTTAGAGGCTCTTAGTTCGCACAAGTTCCCGGCAACCCCGGCGTCTCAATCTGTGCGCATGGGTGACATCACCACAGACTTCGGCACGGGACTTCGTGCCCACCTCGGCCTCGACCGGGCCGAGCTCGACCTCGTTCCAGAGCCGGCCCCCGAGCCGGTCGCGGCGCCGGGGAAACCCGGCCCGTCACACGAAGAGCTGCTCGAGAGGCTCGAGGCGCTGCGCGCGCACGAGACCTTGCTCGTCGAGCGGCAGCGCTCGCTGACGATCCGCGAGGCGACGCTCGCCGGTTCCGCGGGAGGCCTGCTCGCCGCCGCCCAGGCGCTCTACGACGAGGTCCTCGGCGGCGGCCCGTCGCCGCATGACGACGAGGTCGCACAGCGCCGCCGCCGCAAGTCCGTCGCCTGAGCGGCGCCCTCGTAGCTAGCGGTCGCGGCGAGCTCGTCGCCTCTGCGCTCGCCGGTGAGCCGCACCCGCTGCTCCGACATTTCGAGCCGGCGCGACTGAGCTAGACGTCGAGCCGCCGCCGACGTTTGGTGTGCTTCTGAGCGGGTAAGGACTCGCGTGGGCGGGTGGGACTGTCCGGTACTAGAAGGAGTCATAGATGATGTCTCACCTGCCCGAGCTCGAAGTTCTCGATCGAGACGGCGCGATCCAGGAGGCGGCAGAGACGGTCGATCCGGAGACTCGTGCCTCGTTCCTGAAGAAGATCGGTATCGGCGTGGGCACAGTCGCCGTCGGCGGTGCCTTCGCGGGCATGGTTCCACGCGTCGCGAGCGGCGCAACGCCTGCGAGCGATGTCGCCATCCTCAACTTCGCCCTGACGCTCGAGTATCTGGAGGCCGCCTTCTATGCAGAGGCCGTCAGCCGGGGCAAGTTCAGCGGCAAAGTTGGAACCTTCGCGCGCATCGTCAGCGCCCACGAGAATGCCCATGTTGCGTTCTTGAAGAAAGCGCTTGGCAGTGCGGCTGTGAAGAAGCCGCGCTTCAACTTCAAGGGTACGACGACCAACCTGGCCAAGTTCAAGGCGACCGCCCAAGTGCTCGAAGACACCGGTGTGGCCGCATACCTCGGCCAGGTCGGCAACATCAAGTCGAAGGCAATCCTTGGCGCGGCCGGCTCGATTCTGCCGATCGAGGCCCGTCACGCCGGTTGGATCCGCGACATCAACGGCGTCTCGGGAGCCCCGGTCGCCTTCGAGGGGGCCAAGACGAAGGCCCAGATCCTCGCCGCCGTCAAGGGCACAGGCTTCATCGTCGGCTAGACGGGAGTGGGAAAGGCGGGGGCTACGATCTGCCCGGGTGGGACTGTCCTTGCGGACAGTGAGACAGTCGCAGTCCCCGCCGCCTTTTGTTCTTCCCCGCAGAAGTATCGGTTCTAAACGCGCGTCGTATACGTTTCAGGCGCTGTTTCAATTACTGGCACCAGACCCCGGACGGGCGGATCCTCGTCGGCGGCTTCCGCGACTCCACGCTCGATTCGGAGTTCACCGACGAGGAGCTGACGACACCAGTGATCCAGGCGGCGCTCGAGTCGTTCGTCGCCGACCTTGTCGGGCGCCCGCTGCGGATCGAGCAGCGCTGGGCCGGCTGTACTGGACTTCCTGCCGGTCGTCGGGCCGCTGCCGGGCAGCGATCGCGTCTGGATCGCGGGCGGCTACTCCGGGCCACGGCAACGTGCTCGGCTTTCTCTGCGGCGAGCTCGTCGCCGCAGCGACCCACCGGTGCGTCCCACCTGTTGCTCGCCCGCTTCGACCCCGCGCGCCTCCTCTAGCGGCGAGACCCGTGCCGTCCCGCAGTAAGCGGAACGGCACGGGTCTCCGTGCTTCTTGGCGTTAGCCGGGGACGATCCTGACCTGAACGAGTCGCCGGGACGAAACGCCGGCGAGCACGTTGTCGCCCGGCTTCCGGACACGCAGGAAGATCTGCACTGCGGACCCGCCCCTGATCGCGAGTCGAGTCGTCGCGCGGAACTGGAGGGTTGCGACGCCGTTCGAGCCGGTCGGGGTTTCGGGCATCGCCGTGATGTTCCCGAAGGGGACGCCCGTCGCATAGACGAGAGCTCCCTGCACGAGCCGCCCGCGGGTGTCGCTGACGCGGATGCTCAGGGTCACGACGTCGTTCCGGTTGCTGATCGCCGTGGGCGAGAAGCTCACCGCCGACGTCACGAGCCGGTCAGGCAGCGAGACGCTCGAGACCGGGACGGCGTTCCCGCCAGTCGGAGGCGGAGTCGTCCCTGTGGCGCGGACGACCGCGGTCTGGTTCGAGACGGCCGTCGAGCGGCCCTTCTCGTTGATCGCCGTCACCTCGACTCGCAGCGTCTTGCCGACATCGGCCGTCCGGACGCCGTAGGCCTTGCCGGTGGAGCCCGTCGACACACAGGCGGAGCCGGCCGCGTCGCACTGATTCCACCGATAGGTGTAGCGGTCCGGAGCACCCGTGAAGGTGCCCTCGCTGGCGGTCAGCTGCTCACCGACGACGGGCGAGCCCGAAATCGTCGGCAGAACCGTGTTCTTCGGCGCGGTGTTGTCTGCGATCACCGGGCTCGGCTTCGAGTTCGCCGTGTCCGAGCCGTCGGCGTTCTTGGCCGTGACGAGTGTCCGAACGGTTCGGCCGACATCCGTGTTGACCAGCTTGTACGTGTTGGCCGTAGCGCCCGCGATGTTCGCGCAGGCATTACCGTTCGCGTCGCACCGCTGCCAGCGGTACGTGTACGAGGTCGGACTGTTGGCCCAGAGGCCGTTGGTCGTCTGGAGGGTCGAGTCCTCGCGAAAGGTGCCCTCCAGGGTCGGCGGCGACGTGGTCCGCGGCGCGGCGGCGAGCGCCGTCGCGGCGGCCACGAGGCCGATCAGGGCGACAGCCAGCAGCGACGATATCGCTGAGAACCTGCGCCGGTTCTGTTTCCTCATTGGAACCTCCATACTCGTTTCAGCAAGTGGTTGGGGTTCTTGTTGCTTGTATGGAGTGAGCGGAAACCGGCTTTACGGAATGTTTGCGTCTTGCCAAGTCGCCCGCGTCGGGGGCTAGAGCTCCAGTTGCGTCAGGTCGAGTTCACCGGCTCGCTCGAACGCGGCGAGTGCTACGGCAAGATCCTGGATCGCGAGCCCGGTCGAGTCGAAGAGCGTGATCTCGTCGTCGCCTTGGCGCCCGGGGGCGACGCCTAGCAGCACCTGGCCGATCTCGGTCACGTCGCCTCGCGCGGCCAGCCCGGCCTCGACGGCCGCGGCGAGCTCGCCGCCGTGGCTCGCCTGCTCCCAGTCGTCGCAGAAGACGCGCGCGCGGGGAAACTCCTCGATCGCGAGCTCGGCCTTGCCCGGGCCATCGGCTCCCATCAGACTGACGTGCTGCCCTGGCCGCAGCGACCCGGCGGGGAAGAGGATCTCCTTGCCGGGCGTGACGGTCACGACCACGTCGGCGCCGAGCGCCTCCTCGCGGCTGCCGGCGACCTCGCAGCCGAGCTCGCTCGCGACCGCCGCGGCGCGGGACGCGTCGATGTCCCAGATCGCCACGTGCTGTCCGCGTGCGACGAACGTGCGGACGGCGGCCCGGCCGTTGACTCCGGCCCCGACGACGGCCACGGTGCGCGCGCCCTCACGGCCGAGCAGGTCGGCGGCGATCACCGCCGCCGCGCCCGTCCGGAGAGCGGTGACGGCGCCGGCGTCGAGCAGCGCCTCCGGCAGCCCCGTCTCTGCGTTCGAGAGGATCACGATCCCGGAGACCGTCGGCAGGCCGCGCGCCGGGTTGCCGGGGAACGAGGTCACCCACTTGAGCAGCGCGTGGCCGCCGCCGAGCGCCGGCATGGCTCGGAAGTCGCCGGCCGGGTAGTTCGTCACGTAGAGCTTCGGCTGCAGCGCCCACTCGCCGCGCGCGTAGGCGCCGAACGCATCGCGTACGGCGGTGTAGGCGAGGTCGGCGGAGACCGCCACCTCGACGTGGCGCGCACTGAAGAACGGGATCACTACAGGGCTTTGACGGCGGCGATCAGCTTGACGACGGAGTCCTTCGCGTCACCAAACAGCATCGAGGTCTTCGGGTCGAGATAGAGCGCGTTGTCGATCCCTGCGAAGCCGGGGCTCATGCTCCGCTTCAGCACGACCACCTGCGCGGCGTGGTCGACGTCCAGGATCGGCATCCCGTAGATCGGGCTCGACGTATCGGAGCGCGCGGCGGGGTTCGTCACGTCGTTCGCGCCGATCACGAGCGCAACGTCGGTGCGGGCGAACTCGGGATTGATCTCCTCCATCTCGGCAAGCTGCGTGTAGGGCACGTTCGCCTCGGCGAGCAGCACGTTCATGTGGCCGGGCATGCGGCCGGCGACCGGGTGGATCGCGTAGCGCACGTCGACGTTCTTCGACTCCAGGAGCTCGGCGAGCTGGCGGACGTCGTGCTGGGCCTGGGCGACAGCAAGCCCGTAGCCCGGCACGATCACGACTCGCTGCGCGTAGGCGAGCATCACCGCGACGTCGTCTGCGGTCGTCGAGCGCACGGCGCGCCCGTCGTCGGCGACCAGCGCCGGGCCACCGGCGGGGGCGGCGATCTGCCCGAAGGCGCCGAAGAGCACGTTTGCGATCGAACGGTTCATCGCCTTGCCCATCATCAGCGTCAGCAGCGTTCCGGACGCGCCGACGAGGGCGCCGCTCACGATCAGGACGTTGTTCTCGAGCTCGAAGCCGGTGGCTGCCGCCGCGACGCCTGTGAAAGCGTTCAGCAGCGAGATCACGACCGGCATGTCGGCACCGCCGATCGGCAGCACGAACAGGACACCAAAAAGGAGAGCGGCGCAGATGAGCGCGACGAGCAGCCATTGCGACTCGACCCCGGCGACGATCGCGACACCGAAGGCGACAGCGCTCAGGAAGAGCAGCCCGTTCGTCAGCTGCTGGCCCGGATAGGTGATCGGCCGGCCCTTGATCAGCTCCTGGAGCTTCGCGAAGGCGAGCAGCGAGCCGGCGAACGAGATCGCACCGATCAAGGCCGAGATGCCGATCGCAGCGGCGACGTCGATGCTCAGGCGACCGTCATCCGGGGCACGGTTGTGAAACTCCGCGAGCGAGACGAGTGCCGCAGCGCCGCCACCGACGCCGTTGAAGAGCGCCACCATCTGCGGCATCGCGGTCATCTTCACGCGGCGTGCTGCAACCGCGCCGAAGGTGCCGCCGAGCACCATCCCGACCGCGATCTCCCAGTACGAGACGATGTTGCTCTGGGCGAACGTGACCGCGATCGCGAGCAGCATTCCCGCGGCGCCGATCTGGTTGCCGCGCCGTGCGTGCGCCGGCGACGACAGGAAGCGCAGCGCCAGGATGAAGGTCACGATCGTGACCAGGTAGAGGAGATCAGTCGCGTTCCGGCCCACGCGGCTCCTTCTTCTTGAACATCTCCAGCATCCGGTCCGTGACGACGAAGCCGCCGACGACGTTCGCAGAGCCGAGCACGACGGCGACGAAGCCGACGACGCGCGTCAGCGTGTCAGCGCCGTCCATTCCGGCGACGAGCATCGCGCCGACGATCACGATCCCGTGGATCGCGTTCGTGCCCGACATCAGCGGCGTGTGGAGGAGCGTCGGCACCTTCGAGATCACCTCGAAGCCGAGGAAGACTGCGAGGACGAGGATCGTCAGCTCGACGACGAGCTGCGCGTTATGGGAGCTCATGCTCGCGCCGCCGCGCGCGTGACGCAGGCGCCGGCGGTGATCTCGTCGCTGAAGTCGAGTGCGAGCTCGCCGTTTGGCGCCAGGTGCTGGAGGAGTGCCGAAACGTTTCGCGCGTAGAGCTGGCTCGCGTGCGTCGGCATCAGCGCGGCGAGGTTGGTCAGCCCGACGATCGTGACGCCCTCGCGCACTACCTCCTCGCCGGGGGCGGTCAATTCGCAGTTCCCGCCCGTCTCGGCGGCGAGATCCACGATCACCGATCCCGGTCGCATCGCCTGGACCGCGCTCGCCGGGATCAGTTTCGGCGCGGGCCGGCCCGGGACGAGCGCGGTCGTGACCACCACGTCGAACTCCGGTAGGCGTCGCGCCAGCTCGGCCTGCTGCTCGGTGGCCTGCTCCGGCGTCAGCTCGCGCGCATAGCCGCCTTCGGTCTCCTCGCCCTGCACGCCGAGGTCGAGGAACGTCGCGCCGAGGCTCTCGACCTGCTCCCTCACGGCCGGGCGCACGTCGAAGCCCGAGACGACGGCTCCGAGCCTGCGCGCTGTAGCGATCGCCTGGAGCCCGGCCACACCGGCGCCGAGCACGAGCACCTTTGCGGGCGCCACGGTGCCGGCGGCGGTCATCAGGAGCGGGAACAGCTTCGGCAACCGGTCGGCAGCCACCACGACTGCCTTGTAACCCGCGACGGTGCTCTGCGAGGAGAGCGCGTCCATCGACTGCGCGCGGGTCGTCCGGGGGATCGACTCCATCGCGAAGGCGACGACGCCCCGGGCCGAAAGGCGCTCGATCCCTTCAAGGTCGGTGAGCGGGGAGAGGAAGCCGATCAGCACCGTCCCGTCGCGGAGCGGCTCGACCTCGGCCTCGGAGGGCGAGGCCACCCGCGCGACCGCGTCCGCCCCGTCGTAGAGCGATCCGGTGTCGGCGATCGTGGCGCCGGCTGCCTCGTAGGCCTGGTCCGAAAAAGAGGCGCCAGTTCCGGCGCCTCGCTCGACCGTCACCTGGAAGCCGCCTGCAACGAGCTTCGCGACCACCTCGGGCACGAGCGCCACGCGATGCTCGCCGGCAGCAGTCTCCTTGGGCACGACAACTTTCATACGGCCACTCTATGGGCGATCGAAAACTGAAGAGGCAGGGATGGGGCCGGAGGGAGGGAACTGAGCCATCTGTGTCGATTCTCGCCACGTTGACCGCCGCGATCGAGTCGCGGGATCCGCATCTGCGCGGCCATTCGGCCCGCGTGAGCGCGTACGCGGAGAATGTCGCGCGCCGGCTCGGCTGGGACGAGCGTCGCGTCGCCGTCCTCCGTCTCGGCGGCACGCTGCACGATGTGGGCAAGATCGCCGTCGACGTAGCCGTGCTCCGCAAGCCGGGACCGCTCGACGCGGACGAGCTGGCGCAGATTCGTCGCCACCCGGAAGCCGGGGCTCAGCTCCTGCACGGGATCGCGGAGTTCAAGCCGGCCCTTCCCTGCGTTCTCTACCACCACGAGCGTTGGGACGGTTCCGGCTACCCGAGCGGCCGCGCCGGCACCAGGATCCCGGTCGAGGCACGTCTGCTCGCAGTCGCCGACGCGTTCGACGCGATGACCTCGCCGCGGCCCTACCGCGAGGCGCTGACGGCGGAGCATGCGTTGGGCGAACTCGAACGCTGCGCAGGCACCCAGTTCGACCCGAATCTCGCCGTAGGCTTCGTCGAAGCGTGGCGCATCCGTGTGCAGGGCGGCGGGCTGCCGGCCCGCGCCGTCGCCCGCTAGTTCCGCGCGAGCTTCGACTTCGTGCGGCGGATCACCTCGTCGGTGTACTCGGCCGTGCCCGAATGGCCGCCAAGATCGGCGGTGCGGATCCCGTCGCCGACCGCCTCCAGGCAGGCTTCGCGAATCGCCCGGCCCGCCTGCCGGCCTTCGTCGTCGGCGTGACCGAGCAGAGCGGCCACGCCCAGGATCATCGCCATCGGGTTCGCCACGTTCTTCCCTTGCAGCGACGGAGCGGTTCCATGCGCAGCCTCGGCCATCAGCGCGCGCGGGACGTAAGCGTCGTCGAAGGCGACGAGCATCGACTCCGAGCCTGCGATCGAGCCGAAGAGCGGCAGCACAAGGTCGGAGAGAATGTCGCCGTCGCGATTCAGCGCGGGGATCACCATCGGCGCACCGGTCGAGGCGACGAGGAGCGCAAAGGTCGCGTCGATCAACTGAGGCTCGTAGACGACGTCGGGGTGGCGCAGCGCCGCCGCGTCCATCTCCTCCTTGAGCATTCCTTCGTAGGTGGGCGAGACGGTGTACTTGGGGCCGCCGAAGACCTTGGCCTCCATCTGCTCCGCCTGTCGGAACGCGAACTCGGCGACCCCGCGACAGATGCGGCGCTCGATTCGCTCCGTTCGATAGGCGACCTCGTCATCGCCAACGCCCTCGCGCCACTCCTTCGCGCCGTAAGCGCCACCGACCGCCATGCGGACGACTGAGATCGGCGCATGAACGCCACCGAGCGGGATTACGCCGGGAATGCGACGGCCCGTGCGGACGATGACCTGCCCGCCGATCGCCTCCCGCAGGATCCGGTTTGGCGAACCGACGTCGTCGCGAGCCTCCGGAGTGACGGTCGCCGCCTTGAGGCCGAGACCCTGCTCCCGAATCGCGGCAGCCGCCTCGTTCACGACCCCGTTCTGCGTCGCCCGGCGGTTCTCCAGCGAGAGATCGAAGCGGGGGAAGTCGAGCTCGAGGCCGATGACCTCGGGAGCGAGGACGCGCAGTGACTGCTCGAGCAACTCCTGCCCGGTCTGATCCCCCTCGAGAATGACGATCGTGCGGCTGTCCATCGGCGGTCGATTGTACTGGCGTTGCGCCGGCAGCTGGCACCTGTCTGCCTGCTGCGAACGCCGCGAATTCATACAGCCCACGAGACGACGCGGATTTACCACTTCATTCTGGTTAGGATCCGTTCCGGCTCGTTCGAATCGAGAGGAGAAATTACATGGCTCGAAAGACTGTTCTCATCTGCGACAATTGTTCTCAGGAGGTCGGTGAAGGTAAGGGCGCGACAATGCGCATGACCTACACCGACGCCCGTCGCGGCGCCAAGCAGGCGGATCTCTGCGACAGCTGTGCCGGCAATTTGCCCGGCCAGGCGGTCGCTCGTCGCGGCCGGCGCCCGAAGTCCGCGACCGCCTAGCGGTTCACGGGCCGGAGCAACCGCTCCGGCCCTCCGTCCCGGGCGGGCGTTTCCTCCGCATTTTCCGGCTTTCTGTCAGGAGAGCCGTCACGCTTCGAGACTACGATGGACACGTGTCTCTCGCCCTCGTCGTCGGGCCGGCGCATGCCGGCAAGATCGCACTCCTGCTCGAGCGCTACCTGGCCGCGATCGACCTCGACCCCGTGCTCATCGTGCCGAACCGGTCGGATGTCGACCGGATCGAGCGCGACCTGCTGCGGCGCTGCGGGGCCCTTCTCTCCGGCTCGATCGGCACCTTCGACGACCTCTTCCAGCGCATCGCACACTCAGGCACGGCACCACGTCCGGTCGCGGGCGAGGTCCAGCGGACGCTCCTCGTCCGCCGGGCGCTCGCCGCGACGTCACTGAACGGCCTCGGCGCGTCGGCGCGCTTCGGTGGCTTCGCGGACTCGCTGCTCGCGACGCTCGCCGAGCTCGAATCAGGGCTCGTCGATCCGGACGATCTCGACGGAGATCTCGCACGCCTGTACGCGGCCTACCGTGCCGAGCTCGACCGTGTCGGGCTCTGGGATCGCGACCTGCTGCGGCGGTACGCGGCGGAGCGGGTCGGCTCCGAGCTCGGAGCCTGGGACGGTCGCCCGGTGTTCGCGTACGGCTTCGAGGACCTGACTGGGGCCGAGTGGGGACTCCTCGAGGCGCTCGCGGCGCGGGGCGAGGTCCATGTTTCGCTTCCGTATGAGCCGGGGCGCGCCGCTTTCGCCTCGTTGCAGCGGACGGTCGAGGACCTGAGCGGGTTGGCGGACGGTGCGATCGAGGAGCTGCCGCCGCGCTCCGAGGACGACGCCCACCCGGCGCTCGCTCACCTCGAGCGGTCGCTCTTCGAGGACAGCCCTGGGGCGGCGCCGCCGCTCGAAGGCGCGATCCGCTTCTTCGAGGGCGCCGGAGCCCGCGGGGTGCTCGAGCTCGTCGGTCGTGAGATCGCCGAGCTGGTCGCCGCGGGAACTCGGCCGGAGGAGATCGCGATCGTCGTGCCGTCGCTCGACCGCTGGCGCGCACCGCTCGAGACGGCGTTCGGCGGCGCCGGCATCCCGTACGCGCTCGACGGCTCGACGCCGCTCGGGCAGACGGCGTTCGGCCAGGCACTCCTCGCGCTGCTCCGGTTTGCGTGGCTCGGCGGCGAGCGGCGCGACCTCTACGCCTTCCTCCGCTCGCCCTACTCCGGCTTCGCGCGCTCGAACGTCGACTACCTCGAAGGCCGTCTCCGAGGCCGGGCCGTGAACGCCGGCGACCAGGCCGAAGCAGAGACGGTGCGGTTGCGCGACGGCCAGCCGGTACCCGTGCTCGAGGCGCTGCGCTCGGCGCCCGGGCCGATCGCAGCGGTGCGCTCGCTCGCCGCATCGATGCTCCGTGCTGCGCACGGGCTCGACGTGCCGCCGGTCGGCGACCACGCTCGCCAGGACCTCCGCGCGCACGAGGCGGTCGCGAAGCTGCTCGTCGAGCTCGACGCCTGGCAGGAGCTCGGCGAGCGCGTGGCGCCCGACGAGCTCTCTGCGGCACTCGAGTGCGGGCAGGTCCGCGGCGACGGCACCTCCGACCCGGGGCGAGTTCCGGTGCTCGACCTGCTTCGCGTGCGCACCAGGCGCTTCGAGTTCGTCTTCGTGCTCGGCCTCGAGGAGGGCAGCCTGCCGCGGCGCGGCACCGCCTCCCCGTTCCTCGACGACGATCGGCGGCGCGAGCTCGACTCGCTCACGGGTGCGCGCCTCGTGCGGCCGGATCCGGTGAGCCGCGAGCGCTACCTCTTCTACACGGCATGCACTCGCGCCACACGACGCCTCTATCTCGTCCGCGAGGCGGCGACCGACGAGGGGAGCCCGCGCGAGCCGAGCCCGTTCTGGGACGAGGTGCAGGCCGCATTCGACCCGGAAGACGTCGACCGCTGGGTGCGACGGCGGCCTCTCTCGCAGCTCACCTGGCCGCTCGAGGAGGCGCCGAGCGAGCGTGAGCGGTTGCGTGCGCTCGCTGCTCTGGTTCACGGCGCACCGGCCGACGCGGCCGGGATCGCGGCCGCGAACGGCTGGGAGCGCCGCCTCGACCGGGCCCGGCTCGCCTTCGAGCGCCCGACGGCGCTCACGCACCCGGCGGTACTGGCCCAGCTCGCGCAGAAGACGACCTTCAACGTGACGGAGCTCGAGCGGTTCGCCGACTGCTCGTCGGCGTGGTTCGTCGAGCGGCTGCTCGAGCCGCGCAAGATCGACCGCCAGGTCGACGCGATGCTGCGTGGCTCGATTGCTCACACCTCGCTGCATCGCTTCTATGCGGGCCTGCCGAAGGCGGTCGGAACCGAGCGAGTCGAGGCGGCCAAGCTCAAGGAGTCGGTGGCGTTCCTGCGTGAGTGCGTTGCCGGCGCGCTCGAGGGAGTGAAGATGGAGATGACCGATCTGGAGCGCCGCGAGTTGGAGCAGGGGCTGCTGCGCGACCTGGAGGAGTTCGTGCGCGATGAGGCGCGCTCCGAGATCTCGCTCGTGCCGCGTCGCTTCGAGGTCGGCTTCGGCTCCGACCGTTCCGCTCCCGAGCTCCAGCGTGGGCTCGACCTCGGCAACGGGCTGAGCCTGTCGGGGAAGATCGACCGGATCGACGCCGACCCGTTCGGCGCCCGGGCGATCGTGCAGGACTACAAGTCGGGGCGCACTGCGCACTCCGCTGTGCAGATCGAGGAGGAGAAGCGCCTTCAGATCCCTCTCTACATGCTCGTTCTGCGCGACCTCGTGGGGCTCGAGCCGCTCGGCGGCGTCTACCGTCCACTCGCGGGGGAGCGGAAGCCGCGCGGCCTCCTGCGCGAGAGCGCACGCGAGGACGGCATCCCCGGCTTCGCGAAGAACGACTACCTCGACGAGGACGCGTTCTGGACGCAGGTCGAGGGTGCTCGGACGACTGCGCTCGGGATGGCCGAGCGGATCCGCGCCGGCGATGTCCGCCACGACCCGAAGGGCGAGGGTTGCCCGGCCTGGTGCGATCTCTGGCCGGTCTGCCGTGTGAAGCGCCCATGACTCGCGCCCCGAACCCCGAGCAGCGCAAGGCGATCGAAGCGACCGGCGAGGTGTTCGTCTCGGCCGGTGCCGGCACGGGGAAGACCACCGTGCTCGTCGAACGGTTCGTGCGCGCCGTCTGCGACGACGGGCTCGACGTCGACTCGATCCTCGTCATCACCTACACCGAGCGGGCTGCCGGTGAGCTGCGCAGCCGGATTCGAGCTCGCCTCGCCGAGCTCGGCCGCCACGATCTGTCCCGAGCGCTCGACGGCGCCTGGATCTCGACGATCCACGGTTTCTGCTTGCGGCTGTTGAAGACGCATCCGCTCGCTGCCGGCCTCGACCCGCGCTTCCGGGTGCTCGACGACAACCAGGGCAAGGTGATCCGCGGCGAGGCATTCGACGAGGCGCTCGACGCGTTCTGCGCCGGTGAGCGTCCCGAGCGCCTGCGGCTGCTTGCCACCTATGGGGCCCGCGGGCTGCGGCGCATGCTGACGAGCGTCTACGAGACGCTGCGCTCGGCCGGGCGCGCCCTCGAGCTCGAGCTCGGCGAGCGGCCGGGCCTGCCGGTGCGGCTCGAGGAGCTGCGTGAGGCGGCGCGCTGCCTCACGGATGACGCTTCGGCGACCGCCGCCGCCCGCGCATCGGCGGCTCGTGCCCTGGAGCTCGCTGAAGCCGAGGAGTGGCCCGAGCGGCTGCTCGACCTGGGGCCGTTGCGGGCGCGTGGTGAGCGTGCCGCCAGCTATGAGGAGGCGCGCAAGGCCGTCGAGCAGGCGGCCCTCGACGCGCTCGCCGCCCGCGACCGTGAGTTGCTCCAGGAGCTGCTGACCGGCTTCGCGGCCTCCTACCAGGCAGCGAAAGACCGTGAGTCGGCGCTCGACTTCGAAGATCTCCAGCTCCAGGCGCGCGAGCTTTTGCGCGGGAGCGAAGCGATCCGCGAGCAGGAGCAGCTCCGTTTCCGCGCGATCATGGTCGACGAGTTCCAGGACACGAACGCGCTCCAATGCGATCTCGTGGATGTGCTTTCGGGAGCTGCCGGGGCACGCGAGCTCTTCTTCGTCGGCGACGAGTTCCAGTCGATCTATGGCTTCCGCCATGCCGATGTCGCCGTCTTCCGGGAGCGGCGCGAACGGGCCGCCACCCTGCTGCCATTGACCCGAAACTACCGCTCACGGCCCGAGGTGCTCGCCGTCGTCAACCACCTGTTCGGCGCCGATTTTGGCTCTGAGTTTCAGCCCCTTGCGGCCTCGGGTGAGTTCCCCGACCCCGTCTTCGCGCCGCCCGTCGAGCTGCTCATCACCGACAAGGCCGCCTGGGCGGACACGGAGACGCACTGGCGCCGCGCGGAAGCGAAGCACATTGCGCGCCGCGTGCGGGAGCTCGTCGACTCCGGTGCCGCCACCCCTGGCGAGATCGTGCTGCTCTTCGCCGCGGGCACCGACGCCGAGTGGTATGAGGAGGAGCTGCGCGCCGCCGGTCTGCCGACCTATCGCGCGACGGGCCGCGGCTACTTCGGTCAGCAGCAGGTCGTCGATCTGCTCGGCTACCTGCGCCTGCTCCACAACCGCTACGACGACGAGGCGCTGCTGACGGTGCTCGCGTCGCCGTTCGTCGGCGTCTCGAACGACGCGCTCGTGCTGATCCGGCGCGCGTCCACGAAGCGGCCGATCTTCACCGGCATCGAGCGCTCGCTCCCGGCCGGCCTCGACGAACGCGACGTGCGGTTGCTGCTCGCCTTCAAGCAGCGCTACGAGCGTCTGGCGGAGCTGTCGACGCGGCTGTCGCTCGAGCGGCTCTGCGAGCAGATCGTCGCCGAACACGACTACGATCTCGCCGTTCTCGCCCTGTGGGACGGGCGCCGCCGCTACGCGAACCTGCGCAAGCTCGCGCGGCTTGCGCGCTCGTACGAGGAGCTGCGCGGCCCGGACGTGGAGGGCTTCGTGCGGTTCATCGCCCAGCAGGAGGCGGTCGGCTCGGCCGAGCGCGAGGCCGTCGCCGAGGAGGAAGGGGCCGACGCGGTCCGCTTGCTGACGATCCATTCGGCCAAGGGGCTCGAGTTCAAGGTCGTCGTCGTCGCCGACGCCGGTCGTGACCGCGGTGCTCCCGGCGGTGACGAGATCCTGTGCCTCTCCGACGGCCGCTTCGGCTTCCGCGTCGCCGACCCGAAGACAGGGAAACGCGCCGCCGCGTACTCCTACGAGGACGTCAAGGCGGCGCGCAAGGCGGAGGAGGAGGCGGAGCGCCTGCGCCTCTACTACGTGGCGATGACGCGTGCGATCGACCGGCTGATCGTCTCGGGCGCGATCGACCGCGACCGCCGGGCCGACGAGTCGACGCCGATCGGTTGGGTGCTCGGCCGCCTCGATGTTGATGCGGAGCTCGAGCAGGCTGCCGCAGCACCGGTCGAGATCGAGCGTGACGGCGGCCGGCTGCTGCTGCGCCTCGACCGCCCGGGCGACGCTGCCGCCGTTGCGGCTGCCGCCGCTACCGAGCCCGAGCCTGAGACGGCTTTCGAGCCGGGCCAGCTCACCCTCTTCGCCGACGTCGACGAGGTGGCGTTGCCGCCGCTCGCGCCGGCGCTTCAGCCGCTCCCCGCCATCCCGCTACCGCCGCTGCACGAGGTGCGCCGCCTCTCCTACAGCGCCCTCTCGCTCTTCGAGCGTTGCTCCTACCGCTACTACGCCGAGCGCGTGGTCGGGATGCGCGAGGTGGCCCCTGCGGCGCGCGGTGGCTCCGGCGGCCTTGCCGCGACCGAGGTCGGCGATGCCGTCCACCGGCTGCTCGAGCTCGTCGATCTCTCCCAGCCCGACCCGCCCGGGCTCGAGCAGGTGCGGACGTGGTATCCGCGCGTCACGACGGAGGAACTCGACCGCGTCGCGTTCTTCGTCAGGTCGTACTGCGAGTCCGAGCTCGCGCGCCGGATCGCCGGCCTCACAGGTGCTGCGCCCGAGCGGCCGTTCGCGTTCGAGCACGACGGCGTGCTCCTGCACGGCCGCCTCGACGTGCTGCACCGCGACGGGCGGCGCGCACTCGTTCTCGACTACAAGACGAACTCGCTCGCTGAGGGCACCCCGGAGGAGATCGTCGAGGCCGATTACCAGCTCCAGCGGCTCGTCTACGCGCTCGCGTGCTTCAGATCCGGGGCCGAGGAGGTCGAGGTCGTCTACCACTTCCTGGAGCGGCCGGACGCCGTCGTCTCGACTGTCTTCTCGCAGGAGAGCGTGCCGGAGCTCGAGACCGAGCTCTCCGAGGCGATCGCGCGGATCCGGGCCGGTGAGTTCCGACCGACCCCGAGCGAGTTCAACTGCGCGGGCTGCCCCGCGCTCGACGTCGTCTGCGCCGGCCCGCGGCTGCGCGACCGGCCGCCGGCGCTCGCGGCGGCAGGCTAGTGCGCGTCGCAGCCCTCTGCGACGTGCACGGGAACCTGCCGGCGCTGGAGGCGGTACTGGCCGAGGTGACGGCGTTGGCGGTCGACCGGATCGTCTGCGGCGGCGATGTCGTGGCGGGGCCGTTCCCGCGCGAGTGCCTGCACCTCCTGCTCGAGCGCGATGCACTCTTCGTCCGCGGCAACGCCGACCGCGAGCCTGGCGAATGGGTCGAGGGGAAGCTCGCCCCACTCTCAGTGGAGTTCCTGCGCGACCAGCCGGTTGCGATCACCGTCGGCGGTGTCCTCTACTGCCACGGCTCGCCGCGGAGCGACGAGGAGATTCTGACGCGCGTCTCGCCTGACGAACGCGTGCGTAACGCGCTCGCGGGCGTCGTCGAGCCCCTCGTCGTGGGTGGGCACACGCACGTTCAGTACGAGCGCGAGGTGGGCGGGACGCGGCTCGTCAACGCCGGCAGTGTGGGGAGGCCCTACGAGGGACGCCCGGGCGCCTTCTGGGCGCTCGTGGACGGAGAGGACGTCGAGTTGCGGCGGACGGCGTACGCGATCGACGCGGCCGTCATCGCCATTCGTGCGACCGGCTTTCCCGATGCTGGCGACCTTGTGTCGACGCTCGTCGATCCCGAGGATCCGGACGAGGTGTCTGCCTACTTCGAGAGCCTTGCCGCGTAGTTTCGTCCAGGAGGCGCGGCTGCGCGTCGGACCGAAACGCGAGCGGATCGGTCCGATCGTGGCTCTGCTCACCGTCGAGCACGCGGACGCGCGGATCGCGCTGCGGTTCGGCAACGACTTCGAGCTGCTGTTCTCGGTGATGCTCTCGGCGCAGACGACCGACGTGACCGTGAACCGGGTCACCGAGCGACTCTTCGTCAAGTACCGGACGCTCGAGGACTACCTGGCCGTACCGCAGGAAGAGCTCGAGCAGGACGTCTTCCAGACCGGCTTCTTCCGCCAGAAGGCGAAATCGCTGCGGGGTGCCGCGCGGATGCTGCTCGAGGAGTTCGACGGCCGGGTGCCGAGGACGCTGCCGGAGCTCCTGCGGCTACCCGGGGTGGCGCGCAAGACGGCCAACGTGGTTGCCGCCGAGCTCGGCGAGGCGCAGGGAGTCGTCGTCGACACGCACGTCAGGCGGCTCTCGCAGCGGCTCGGCTTCACGAAGCAGGAAGACCCGGTGAAGATCGAGCGTGACCTGATCCGCCTCGTCCCGCGCGGCGACTGGGGCCGTTTCCCGCACTTGCTGATCTGGCACGGGCGCCGAGTCTGCATCGCGAGGACGCCGCTCTGTCACGAGTGCGTGCTGCGTGAGCTCTGCCCGTCGAGCCGCGTCGGTTAGCGAGGTCCGAGTGCCACGAGCAGGCCGCCGTCGCCGTCGTAGGCCGGGAAGACGTCGGCCGTGACGGGCTTCTCGTGGCCTGACTTCGTGCGGAGCACGAGTTGCTCGCCGAGGCGTCGCACACCCCACTCGAGCGAGAGAGCAATCGGGTTCATCGCCGCCTCGAAGCCGGAGAGATGGAAGGCCTGGACGACGTCCTTCCCCATCAGCTCGCCCTCCGACCAGCCGGCCAGCTCGAAGACGCCGCGGCCGGCGGCGAGGATGCGAGCGTCGCGGTCGCACGCGACGAGCCCGGCGTTCGGGGCCGGGTAGTAGTCGTCGAGGAGCTCGAAGAGGAAGCCGAAGCCGCAGCGCTCACAGGAGACGGTCTGCTGGAGCAGCCCCTGTTTGCCGTCATGGTCGATCGAGCGGTCCTTGCAGTTCGGGCAGATGAAGAACGGCACGATTCGAGGGGAGGGCCGGGCGGAGCGCTAGGCCCTGGCAGTCTCGACAGCGGCGTGTGAGGACGAGAGGAACCGCTCCGCGTCGAGAGCTGCGGCACAACCGGAGCCGGCGGCGGTGACGGCCTGGCGGTAGACGTGGTCCTGCACGTCGCCGGCCGCGAAGACGCCGGGAACGTTCGTTTCGGTGGTCTTCCCGCGCGTCACGAGGTAGCCGTCGCCGTCGTGGTCGAGTTGGTCGAGGAAGAGCTCCGTCGTCGGGTCGTGGCCGATCGCGACGAAGAAGCCGTCGGTTGCGAGCTCGAAGGTCTCGTCGCTCTCCACGTTGTGCAGGCGCACACCCGTGACCTTCCCGTCGCTCTCGCCGAGGACCTCCTCGACGATCGCGTTCAGGACGAACTCGATCTTGGGGTCGGCCGCGGCACGGTCGATCATGATCTGCGAGGCGCGGAAGCTCTCGCGCCGGTGGACGAGGTAGACCTTGGTTGCGAAGCGGGCGATGAACGTCGCCTCCTCCATCGCCGAGTCGCCGCCGCCGACGACGGTGACGACCTTTTCGCGGAAGAAGGAGGCGTCGCAGGTGGCGCAGTACGAGACACCGCGGCCCTGAAGCTTCAGCTCCGACTCCAGCCCGAGCTGGCGCGCCTTCGCACCGGTCGCGACGATCACGGTGTTCGCGCGGTACTCGTCGCTGCCGACCGAGACCTTGAACGGGCGCTCCGAGAAGTCGATGGCGGTGACGTCGTCGGTGAGGAACTCGCTGCCGAAGCGCTCGGCCTGGCGGCGCAGGTCCTGCATCATCATCGGGCCCATCACGCCGTCGGGATAGCCGGGGTAGTTCTCGACATCGCTCGTGATCATCAGCTGGCCGCCCCAGTTGAAGCCCTCGATGACCAGTGGCTTCAGGTTCGCACGCGCGCTGTAGAGCGCTGCGGTGTAGCCGGCGGGCCCGCCGCCGATCACGATCACGTCACGTACGTCGCTCACTCTTGCTCCTTCGTGCTCGGATCCCCGGAAATCGGGTCTCACTGTACTCAACGAATCGGCGACTCTCGGTGTTCCTTGGTGCTAGGCGGCGTTCGCGTCGAGCGGGAGTCGTGCGAGCTCCGGCTTCGAGTCGGCTGGCGCGAGCTCGGGAGCCTGGATCGAGCGTGGCTGCTCGCTGACGGGCTCGAGGCTCGGCAGCTCCCGGTCGGTGACGACGAGCGACTCGAGCTTGCGGGCGGTCGGCAGGACGCGGGTCTCGAGCGACCCGACCGTCTGGTTGAACGCCCCGACAGCGCTCTTGAGACTGCTGCCGATCTTCGCCAGATGGCCGCCCACGATCCCCATCCGCTCGTAGAGGTCGCGGCCGAGCTGCTGGATCTCCCGCGCATCCTCGGCGACGCTCTCCTGCTGCCAGCCGTACGCGATCGACTGGAGGAGGACGATCAGCGTGGTCGGGGACGCGATATGGACGCGTGAGCGGACGCCGGTCTCGACGAGCGACGGGTCGTGCTCCCAGGCGGCGCGGAAGAAGCCCTCGTCGGGCAGGAACATGACCACGTAGTCGGGCGTCGACCCGAACTGCTGCCAGTAGCTCTTCGCGCTCAGCTTCGTCAGGTGCTCACGCACCTGGCGGGCATGGCTCGCGAGATGGACGGCACGGTCGGCCTCGTCGCTGCACTCGCATGCGTCGAGGTAGGCAGCGAGCGGCACCTTCGCATCGACGATGACCTGCTTGCCGCCGGGCAGCCGAACGACGAGGTCGGGTCGAAGGCGTCCGTCGTCGGTCGACGCGGTGACCTGCTGTTCGAAGTCGCAATAGGGAAGCATCCCGGCGAGCTCGACGACTCGCTTGAGCTGGATCTCGCCCCAGCGGCCCCGGACGTGCGGCGTGCGGAGCGCTGTCGCGAGCGTCGTCGTGCGCTCCGAGAGGCCCTTGAGCTGCTCACCGAGCTGGCCGTAGGCACGCTCGCGCTTCTGCTCCAGCTCGCGCACCTGCACGTCGACCTTGGCGAGCGACTCCTTCAAAGGCTTCACGTAACCCTCGAGCTTCGTCTCCGCCAGCTCGAGGAACGAGGTGCTGTTCTTCGCCATCGCCGCCGACGAGGCGGCCTGAACGGCCCCGACGAGCTTCTCGTCGAAGCTCCGGCGCTCCACGTCGAGCTCGGCCTTGACGCCCGCGAGCTCGATCGCCTTCGCGTCGCGCTCGCGCGCGACAGGGCGCAGAGCGAACCAGCAGGCGGCTGCGCCGAGGAGGAGGCCGGTGATGAGTGCGAAAACGACCATCGGGCCGACGAACGGTAGTGGGAGGGTCGGACGGAGCGGTTACGGCCCGGCGGCACTGGTAGAGTCGCCGCCGGAATGGCCCGCAAGGATCGCGTCCCGAACCCGCCCCGCGCGCCGCGCCCGAAGGCGCCTGCGCAGCGGCGCGCGCCGATCGATCCCGCGTCGGAGGGCAAGCAGCGGCTGATCCTCTACAGCTTCGCCGGCTCCGGCGTGCTCGCGCTGCTTGTCGTCATCGGCGTGCTGCTCTTCGGCGGTGGCGGTGGCGACGAGCAGAAAGTGATCGACACGATGAAGACGGCCGGTTGCACGCTCGAGAACTTCAAGTCGGTCGCCGGCGTCCACTCGATCGCGGCCGACGGCACCTCGAAGACCTGGAACACGTTCCCGCCGACCAGCGGCCCCCACAACGACGTGGCGGCGGTGTACGGGTTCTACGAGGACCCCGTGAACCAGGCGCAGGCCGTGCACAACCTCGAGCACGGCGCGACCGTGATCCAGTACGGCTCGAGCGTCCCCGAGGCCGAGCTCGCCAAGCTCCGGGAGTTCTACAACGAGAGCCCGAACGCGATGCTCGTCGCGAAGCTGCCCGCGCTGAAGAACAAGATCGTGCTCGAGGCGTGGACGACCACCGACCCGAAGCCCGGCCAGGCCTCGAGCGACCCGGGCCGAAGCTACCTCGCCAAGTGCACCCGCTTCGACGAGGCGGCGTTCAAGGCCTTCCGCGACGCCTACCGTGGCAAGGGCCCGGAGCGATTCCCGGTCGACAGCCTGACGCCCGGCAGAGCCTAGCTCTAGACTCGCCAGGCTCGCTCAGGGCCGGGGTGGCGGAACTGGTCAGACGCGCTCGACTTAAAATCGAGTGTCCCTCGGGACGTGAGGGTTCGACTCCCTCCCCCGGCATGTAGCTCTGCGGCGCCCCGTTGCAGGGGTTTCCATAGACTCCGGCGGTGGCCAGAATCGAGGAAGCCGCCTCCCACACCCAGCTCGAGTGGGACACCGACCTCTTCCGGACGGCGATCGCGCAGTTCGACCAGGCGCTCCCCTTCGCGAACGTGCCCGACGACGTCGCCGAGCGGCTCCGCTATCCGGAGCGCGCGGTCATGGTCAGCGTCCCGGTTCGCCTCGACGACGACCGGCGCACCGTCTTTGCCGGCTACCGCGTGCAGCACTCGAGCGTGCTCGGCCCGACGAAGGGTGGCATCCGCTACGACCCCGAGGTCTCGCTCGGCGAGTGCGCCGCGCTGGCCGTCTGGATGACCTGGAAGTGCGCCCTGCTGCGGCTGCCGTACGGTGGCGCGAAGGGCGGTGTGCGGTGCAACCCGCGCCAGCTCTCGCTCACCGAACTCGAGCGCCTGACCCGACGCTTCACCTCCGAGCTCCTGCCGATCATCGGGCCGCAGGAGGACATCCCGGCGCCCGACATGGCGACGAACGAGCAGACGATGGCCTGGATGATGGACACCTATTCGATGCAGGTCGGGTATGCCGTACCGGAGATCGTGACCGGCAAGCCGATCTCGATCGGCGGTTCGGTGTTCCGGCACGAGGCGACCGGCGCCGGCGTCGTGATGGTCATCGCGCGTGCGTGTGAGCGGGTCGGCTGGCACCTCTCGGAGCAACGCTGCGTCGTGCAGGGCTTCGGCAACGTCGGCGGCATCGCCGCACACGAGCTGCACGGGCGCGGTGCGACGGTGATCGCGGTCTCCGACGCCTACGGCGGCATCCTCGACGAGAACGGCCTCGACATCGACGCGATGATCGCGTTCGCAAAGGAGCACAGCTCGCTCGAGGACTGGGAGCAGGGCCGTCGGATCACCAACGAGGAACTGCTCGAGCTCGACTGCGACATCCTCGTGCTCGCGGCTCGTGAGGATCAGGTGACGGGCGAGAATGCGGGTCGCATTCGAGCTCGCCTCGTCGCCGAGGGCGCGAACGGGCCCACGTCGCTCGAGGGTGACGCGATCCTGAACGAGCGGGGCATCCGGGTGCTCCCCGACATCCTCACGAACGCCGGCGGCGTCACCGTCTCCTACTTCGAGTGGGTCCAGGACCTCGGGCGCCTCTTCTGGGGGCGGGACGAGATCCGCGAGAAACTCGCCGAGAAGCTCTCGGACGCGTTCGACCGGGTGTGGGACCTCGCCGACGAAGAGGGGATCAGCCTGCGAACGTCGGCGCTCGTGGCCGGGATCCGTGAGGTCGCCGGCGCACTCGAGGCGCGCGGGCTCTACCCGTGACCGACCTCGTCCGTGACGCGATGGTGCCCGGCCCGCCCGTGCTCGACGGCGGTTCGACCGCCCAGGAGGCGGGGGAGGCGCTCTCCCGGCCCGAGGTGCGAGCGGTCTTCGTCAGTGACGGTGGCCTGTTCGTCGGCGTCGTGACGCGCAAGACGCTCGTGCGTGAGGTGGTGGCCGCGGGTCGCGATCCACGCACGACGGCGCTGCTCGGGATCGCCGAGGAGCCGCACCACACGATCGAGTTCGATCTGCCGCTCGACGAGGGCTTCGCGTTCCTCGAGGAGCATGACCTCGAGCGGGTGCCGGTGGTCGAGAGCGGCCGCCTCGTCGGCGTGCTGTCGCGCAGCGTGCTCCAGCGGCGCCTCGCCGAGGACGAGCCGCCGACCGAGTCGATCGACCTGGACTAGCAGCAGGTGAAGGCCCCGGGAGGGGCGTCGCCTTCGACCGGGTCGGGCAGCTCGGCTGCGGCGAGCGCAGCCCCGTGGAGGATGTCTCGCTCGCTCGCCTCGATCTCGTCGAGGTCGTAGCGACGCATGATCTCGCGCAAGATCGCCGTGCCCGCGACGATCACAGAGGCGCGGCCCGGCTCGACGCCTAACGCCACCCGCTCGTCCTGCGACATCCCGGCCAGGCGCGCGAGCTGTTCGTCGACCGCCTCCCGGGCGATCCGGTGACCGTGGATCCGAGCGGGGTCGTACTCGAAGAGGCCGAGGTCGAGCGCCGCGATCGTCGTCACGGTGCCGGCGACGCCGAGCGCTCGTTCGGGCAAGGCTGCGGGGAGAAGCCGCGCGACCTGGGCGCCGATCGCGTCGGCGTCCTCGCCGAAACGGTCCGTCATGCGGACACAGCCGACGTCGAGGCTGACGCGCGTTGCCGTGCCTGTGACCTGCACCTCCGTCGATCCCCCGCCGATGTCGACGACGAGCGTCCTCGGCTCGACGGCGCCGATCCCGCGCAGCGTCAGGTCGGCCTCCTCGTCGCCGGAGAGCAGCCGCGTGGCGAAGCCGTAGCTCCACTCGACCTCGCCGAGGAAGGCCTCACCGTTCTCGGCGTCGCGGACGGCGCTCGTCGCAACCGCGAGCGTCCGGGTGGCGCCGAGCGCCTCGAGCTCGCGCCGGTAGTCGGAGAGGCAGTTGCGAACGCGCGCGATCGGCACGGGGAGGAGGCGGTGCCGCTTGTCGACCCCCTCGCCCAGTCGGGTGATCGTCAGCCGCCGGACGACTTCGGTGAGGCTGCCGTCCTCGACGTCGGCGACGAGCAGGCGGGTGGAATTCGTGCCGAGGTCGACTGCTGCGACGCGCGTCACTTGCGGGGGACGATGGCGCCGAAGCGAGTGAGCGTCCCTCGCGCGTCGGCGAACGCCGCCAGGAGCACGCTCAGGCCGGCGCGGGAGCGGCGGAGCCGCTCGAGCGAGGCCGAGAGCCGCTCGCCACTCGCGCTCGCGGCGCTCAGGTGCACCTCGATCTTCGCTGCCGAGCGCTCGATCCTCGTCAGGCCCTCACCAATCGCGTTCGAGAGCCGCTTCGCGTCGCGATAGGCCCGGAGCCCGCGCACGGCCGCGACCGCAAGCGCTGCGACCACGACGACGAGCGAGACGAGCAGGCAGGCGAGCGTCAGCGACACTCGAACGATGCTAGCAACGGCCTCGTATGGACGATTTCACCCGCTCGTTGCTATAGTTCCGGCCGCGACGCGGGGTGGAGCAGTCAGGTAGCTCGCCGGGCTCATAACCCGGAGGTCGCAGGTTCAAATCCTGCCCCCGCTACTTACGAAGGCTCCGCGCTGAGCCTGGACTCGGGCCTAGGCGCCTGGAGGAGCCCGTCGAGCACGAGGTCGTAGTGGCGATTGCTGGCGTAGTCGGCCAGTTCGTCGGTGGCGGCGACGGTGTGCGGGTACTCGGAGACGGGCAGACTGGCAAGCGCGTGACGTAATTCGACGGCGTACGACGGGTTGGCGAGCCGGGCGTTCGAGAAGGAGGCCCAGCCGTAGTTGAGGGCGATCAGGCCGCTGAAGGTCGCGACCGCATGCTCCTCGTCGAACCCGGCTTCGCGCATGATCTCGAGTGCGTGCTCGCCGATGCGGACCGCGTTCAGGCCGGGGCTTGGGTGGCCGACCAGGGGCGCTAGGGCCCACGGATGTCGGTCGAGCAGAAGACGGTGCGCGTGTGCAAAGGCGTGGAGGTCGTCTCGCCAGTCGCCGGTCGGTGTAGCCGCAGCGAACCGACCCAGGACGCGGTCGAGGAGCGCCTCGACGAGCTCGTCCTTCGTGGCGAAGTGGCGGTAGAGCGCCATTGGCGCCGCCTGCAACCGGCCGGCGACTGCTCGCATGGTGAGGGCGTCGAAGCCGTCCCGGGCAATCTGCTCCGCGGCATCGAGGATGCGCTCCTGGTTGAGGGAACCGCGAGGGCGGCGAGTGTGTAGCTTGCCTTCCATTAGTATACAGTGTACACTAGCAAAAGAACCCTTGCTTTCGACGTTAGGAACCCTGATGTCCGCCACTCAGAGCCGCCGCTTCGCCGCCACCCTGCTAGTGCTTGCCGTCGTGCTCGCCAACGTTGCGTTTTTGGGCCTCGGCTCGATCTTCGAGTACCCGGACATCCTCCAGCAGCCAGCGGCCGAGGTCTTGGCGGCGTTCAGGGCCGACGAAGCAGCGATCATCGCCCTCTTCGCCACGCTCGCCCTGTCCGCCGCGCTGCTCGCGCCGATCGCGCTCCTACTCGGCCGCCTGGCGGCGAACGACTTTGGTCGCTGGTCGATTCGCATCGGGATCGCCGCCGCCGCCGTCCAGGTGATCGGGCTCCTTCGCTGGCCGCTGATCGTCCCGTTCCTTGCCGATCGCAGCAACACCGACGCGTTCGAGACGCTGCACACGCTGTTGGGCACGGTTGTCGGTGAGACGTTCGGCTACCTCCTGACCGCCGCCTGGACGATCCTCGTCATCGCCGGCCTCGGGCGCCGCCTCGCCGGGCCCTGGTTCGCATCGCTCGGCCTCGGCGCGGCAGCGCTGATCGCTGTCGGAGTCCTCGTTCCGCTGGACGTGCCCGGCGCCGACCTGGCCAACTTCGTCGGCTACATCGTCTGGTCGGTCTGGCTGCTCGTCTTCGCCACGCTCGTCTGGCGGCGGCCGGGTCACGTCGAGGGCCCCGCTGCACGCCAGGATTCGTCCCCGGCATTCGCGTAGTCGAACGCCGACGGATCCGGCGGCGCAGCGCGAACCACCGCGCGTGTTGGGGCGAATAGCTGGCCCTTGACCGATGCGGAGGTTCGACGATGCCCAAGCTGACAGTAGGAACCGAGAACGACAACCCGATCGACCTGCACTACGAGGACTACGGAGCGGGAAAGCCGGTGGTGCTGATTCACGGGTGGCCGCTCAGCGGGCGCTCGTGGGAGAACCAAGTACCGGCGCTCATTGCTGCCGGCTATCGGGTCATCACCTACGACCGGCGCGGCTTCGGGAGCTCGTCACAGCCGTGGCATGGCTACGACTACGACACCTTCGCTGCCGATCTCGACAGGCTGATGCAGGAGCTCGATCTGCGCGACGTGACGCTCGTCGGGTTCTCCATGGGCGGCGGCGAGGTCGTGCGCTATCTCGGTGTCTATGGCGCTGAGCGGGTCGCCAAGGCGGTGCTTGCTGCCGCGATCCCGCCGTATCTCTACAAGTCCGACGAAAACCCCGACGGAGCCCTGGACGACGACGCGATCGCCGGCTTCGAGGCCGCTGTCTCGAGCGACCGACTCGCGTTCCTCGACGAGTTCACGTCCAACTTCTTCAGTGCGGGCGACAAGCTGAAGGTGAGCGAGGCACAGCGGGAGTACGCCCGTGATCTCGCCGCGCTTGCTGCTCCGAAGGGGACGCTGGACTGCATCTCGGCGTTCGTCCGCACCGACTTCCGGGGCGATCTGAGCAAGGTGACGGTGCCGACGCTCGTGATTCACGGCGACTCGGACGCGATCGTCCCGTTCGAGGCCAGCGGCAAGCGCTCAGCCGAGGCGATCGACGGCAGCGAGCTCGTTGTGATCGAGGGCGGCCCACACGGAATCAACGCCTCCCACGCCGAGCAGTTCAACCAGGCACTGCTCGACTTCCTGGCGCGCTGAGCGCCGATCGGTGGCCCGCTTCGCCGTGGCGGAGCGGGCCACAACGATCACCCAGCTCAGCCGTTCAGGAATGCCCGAAGCGAACGTCGGGCAGGAGGCGGTCGAGCCACCGGGGCAGTGCCCACGCGGCCGGGCCGAGCAGGCGCAGGAGCACCGGGATCAGCACGAGCCGGATCAGCAACGCGTCGAGCAGGACCGCGAAGCCGAGGATGACGCCCATCTCCTTCGGCGGCAGCGGCCCGGAGACGGCGAAGGTGAAGAAGACGGCGACCATCACGGCCGCCGCGGCGAAGATCACCCTGCCGGAGTGGGCGAGACCGCCGACCATCGCCTCTCGCGGATCCCGCGTCTCGTCGTAGTGCTCCTTGGCCGACGAGAGCAGGAACACCGTGTAATCCATCGAGATCGCGAAGATCATCGCGAAGAAGAAGACCGGCGCCCAGGCATCGAGGAAGCCCTGCGACTCGAAGCCGAACAGGCCGGCGCCGATCCCGTCCTGGAAGATCAGGCGGCCGACCCCGAACGCGGCCGCGGTCGCAAGCAGGTTCGTGAGCACTCCGGCGGCGGCGATCAGCGGCGCCTGGAGCGCGACAAGCAGGAGCAGGAAACCGAGCACGAGGACGACGCCGATCACGAGCGGAGTCTTTGCGGCCAGTGCCTGTTCGAGGTCGTGGTTCTCGGCGACCGCGCCGCCGACGAGGGCAGCGGGTGGAAGCGACTCGCGTAGACGGTCGATTGCGCCGCCGAGCCTCGGGTCGGACGGGTCGAACTTCGGCACCGCCTGGAGGAGCACGAGGCCGCTACCGCCTGCTGCCGCCGGTACGACGCGCGCGATCGCGGGATCAGCCTCGAGAGCGCTCGTCGCCGCGGACGCATCCGTGGCGGGCGCGACGACCTGGAGCGAGCCTGGAGCGCCGACGCCGAACGCCTCCTGCACCTGCAGGTAGCCGACCCGGGCGGGATCGCTCTCCGGCACGACCTTGATCGACGGCATCCCCGTCCTCAGACCGAACACCGGCAGCGCAAGCGCGACCAGAACGGCAAGGGCCGCGAGGCCGAACAGGCGCGGCCGCCGCCAGAGGAGCTCACCCCAGCGGGCGAAGCGCGCCGAGCGGTGCTCGCCGGAGTGCACCCAGGGCAGCGAGATCGCGTCGAGCTTCGGGCCGAGCTTGGCGAGGACGGCCGGCAGCAGCGTCAGGGTCGCCAGGAGAACGAAGAGCACCGAGAGCATGATCCCGAATGCCATCGAGCGGAAGGCTGGGCTCGGCACGAGCATCACCGCCGAGAGCGAGATCAGCACCGTGACACCGGAGAAGAGGACGGCCTTCCCGGCCGTGTCCATCGCGACCGCGACCGCCTCCTGAGCGGTGAGCTTCGAGCCGAAGAAGGCGCCGCGGAAGCGGTGCACGACGAAGAGCGCGTAGTCGATCCCGAGCGCGAGCGCGAACATCAGCGCGAAGTTCATCGCCCAGATCGAGATCTCGACGAACCGCGTCCCGAGATAGAGCGACCCGGCAGCCGCGACGAGCCCGACGATAGTCAGCATCAGCGGCAGGCCGGCGGCCACGAGCGCCCCGAAAGCGAGCACGAGGATCGCGAGCGTCACCGGCCACGAGAGCAGCTCCGAGCGGAGCATCGCGCTCTTGTTGGCCTCGTTGAAGTCGGACCACATGCCGGAGGCGCCGGTGAGGCTGACCTGGACGCCATCCTTGCCGAGCAAGCCGAGGCGGCCCTTCAGCTCGTCCGCGGCCGCGACCATCGCGGTCGTGTCCCCGCGCGCTCCGGCGCTGACGATCGCGGTGTGCCCGTCCGGTGAGATCGAGCGGCCCGGACGGGGCGCAGCAACGGAGGCCACGCGGTCGTCGGCGCGGAGCAGCTCGGTCGCCCGCCTGACCGTCAGATCGAAGGCAGGGTCGCCGACGCGCCGGCGCTGGGAATGGACGACCACCATCAGAGCGGCGCTCGACTGCCCCGCGAAGTTTCTTTGCACGAGCTCACGCGCCTGCACCGACTCGGAGCCAGTCGCTTCCCACCCCGCGCCGGACAGCGCGTGCTCGGCCTTCGGGGCGAAGGCGCCGAAGCCGACCGCAATCGCGATCCAGGCGAGGAGAACAAGCTTGAAGTGCCCGGCAGCCCAGGCGCCGAGGCGCCCAAGCGGGCCAAAGGCAGTCATCGGCGGCAGCCCCGCTCGAGGCCGGCAAAACGTTCGAGCACGAGCGAGGCCGGGCACGAGCCCGCGGCGACGAAGAACCACTGGTTGAGCCCAACGAAGGCTGTCAGCAGCAGGAACCAGGGCGAGACGAACGCTGCAAGCGCCGCGCTGGTGAGCGTCATCGTTCCGGCGAGCGAGAACAACACCCGCTCGAGCGGCCAGCCGCGCGTCATCGCCCGGCACCTTCGACGATCGCGTTCAGCTCGGCGACCTGCCGCTGCAAACCACCGCAGACGTCTTCGCAGAGACGGAAGACGCTGTCGTCGGTGATCGAGTAGAAGACCTGGTTGCCGTCCTTTCGGCGTCCGACGATGCCGGCGTCGACCAGCACGCCAAGGTGCTTCGAGACGTTCTGCTGTGACGCTCCGGTCGATTCGCGCAACTCACCGACGCTGGCTTCGCCCTCCCGGAGCTGGTCGAGCAGCTTGATGCGCATCGGCTCGCCGATGACGCGAAAGCGCCGCGCAATCAGCTCGATCAGCGGGTCGGAAAGGGGCTGAGGCAGATTCATAGGGCTCCTCTATCATACAACTAAACAACTAAGTAGTTGCTACAGTAGCAGAACTTCAACTGACTGATCGGAGAAACCAGATGCACAACGTCGACGTCGAAACTCTCCTGCAGACGGTCGAGCACGGAACGACCGACCCTGCGGCGCTGCGCCAGCCGGTCGCGCTGTCGGGCGAATGGCAGACGCGCGAGGGCGCGCCGCAGTTCCAGGGGCACATTCCCTATCCGGGCGGCGAAGTCGAGTTCTCCTGCGACTTTCCGCCAGCCCTCGGCGGGAGTGGATCCGCGCCGAACCCGCTCGCCTACTGTCTTTGGGGCGGGCTCGCCTGTTATGCGATGACATTCGCGACCGAGGCGGCGCGCGAGGGCGTGGAGCTCCGGGCGCTGCGCGGTGTCATCACCACCGAGGTCGACCAGAGCCGCTCGCTCGGACTGAGCGAGCGAGCGCCGGTCGAGCACATCGAATGGCACCTCGACGTCAAGGCCGACGCCTCGACGGAGACGATCGACGCACTCAAGGAGCGGGCCGACGCCCGCTGTCCCGGCGTCTATTGCCTGCGCAACCCGATCGACCTCGCGACAACCGTGTCGCAGCAGACGGAGGAATAACGTGGAACCGACGCTCGGCACGAACGACTTCGCGCGCGCACGCCGCGGGGGCGAGTCGATGATGGTTCCGGCCCCCGTCGCCGAAAGCGGACTTGTGCTCGTCGATGCGACCTGGGGAACGATTCGACCACTGACGCTCGCCGAGGGAGTGAGCACGGTGGGGGAGCTCGAGGTGATCGAGCAGCTCGAGCGCGGGCTCCCTGTCTTCGACACCCGACCTGCGGCCTCTTTCACACGCGCGACGATCCCCGGAGCTCGCAACCTGCCACACGGCCAGGAGGTCGAGCGCATCGACGAGCTCGACCGGGATCAGGTGACGATTCTCTTCTGCAACGGTCCGCAGTGTGCGGCCACACCGAATGCCGTGGAGGCGCTCCTCGCGGCCGGGTACCCCGCAGACGCGCTTGCCTATTACCGAGGCGGGCTGCATGACTGGCTGACGCTTGGCCTCCCCGTAGCGCCGGGGCGCCGCAGCGGTCGAGCTGAGCGACCCTTCGAGGCTTGACCGAACCTTGACCCGGGTCGTCCCGGAGCCTTGATGTGGCCGCCGTACCGTCGTCCTCGAGACAGGCAGGACTCTCCGGGTGTCGAGGGCTGCGTTCCGCAGTCCAACCGGCCCGGTGCAAACGAGAGGACAGCAATGCGCAGCAGGTACCTCGTGGTGACTCTGGCCTCGGCGGCGGTCGCCGCCGTGTCCCCAGGGATCGCTCAGGCTGCAGAAACGGGAGCGCCCTTCGGCCAGCACGTCTCCGAGTGCGCTCAGACGAGCCTCGGGAAGCGCGCAAACCCGCCCGCCATCACGTGCTCGCACGACGGGCAAGTACACGTCTTCGCCACCTTCGGCGAGATGGTGCAGCACATGAAGCACGCTGGGCACTGATCGGCCAAAGACGGCCGCGACAAGGATGTCAATCGTAAAGAGGAGCTTTCGATGATGAACGGCTGGTACGGCGGCATGGGTGCAGGTGGGTGGATCCTGATGACGGTGTTCTGGGTCGGTCTGATCGCAGCAATCGTCTGGGCGGGAGCTCGGCTCTTCGCGCGCCCCGACGCGGTCGGTCACCCCGTCGGAGCCGGCGAGCGCCCAGGGGAGATCCTGGACCGACGCCTGGCAAACGGGGAGATCGACGCCGAGACCTATGACGCGCTGCGCGAGAAGCTTCGCGCGG
>JBKJML010000033.1:0-2886 GCA_046596415.1 Gaiellaceae bacterium
GGTTCTGCAGCTGCGGCCGTCCGTCGTGATGGTCGTCTGCATCACCTCGACCGGAGGCGTCACCAAGCGCGCCTTCACGTTCGAGCAGCCTGTCGATCCCGGCATCGCCTCGTGGGCAAACGAGTACCTGAACGAGCGCCTCGACGGCGTCGGCCTCGGCTCGAGCACTCTCCGGCGCCGCTTCGAGGACCCGGGCCTCTCGGTCGGCGAGCGGCGCTTCCTCGACGCGCTACGGCCGGCGTTCGTCGACCTCGTCGCCGACCAGGAGCAGGGTCTCTACGTCGGTGGGGCGGCCTCGCTCCTCGATGACGTCCGTGCAGACGAGCTCGAGGCCTGCCGGCGGCTCCTCTCGGTGCTCGAGCACCGTGCCGCAGCGCTCGAGCTGATGGCCGAGCCGATCGCGCCGCGACAGCCGTTCGTGCGCGTCGGTGTCCACCTCGAGGGCGAGGCGATGCCCGACGTCGCGTTCGTCGGCGCGACCTACGGGTTCCAGCACCGCACACTCGGCGCCGTCGGCCTGCTCGGCCCGGTCCGGATGGACTACGAGAAGGCGCTGCGCACGGCGCGCGCGGCCGCTGCGGAGCTCTCGCGCTTCGTCGAAGAAGCGTACGAGGAGCGTTAAGACGCTCAGCTCCACCGGTACGCTGACCCGATGGCCGACCGCGACCTCTACGGGCTGCTCGACGTCTCCCGCGAGGCGTCGGAGGCCGAGATCAAGAAGGCGTTCCGGGCGAAGGCGCGCGAGCTCCACCCGGACGTCAACGACGCCCCCGACGCGCAGGAGCGCTTCCGCAACGTCGCCGAGGCGTACGAGATCCTCGCGAATGCGGAGACGCGCCGACTCTACGACCAGCACGGCGAGGCAGGGCTGCGCGGCGGCGGCTTCACGCCGAGCGATTTCGACTTCGGCAACCTCGGCGACATTTTCGGCGCCTTCTTCGGCGACAACCTCTTCGCCTCGGACCGTGGGGCCCGCGCCCGCGGCGGCGACGTCGGCGCGGTGGCCGAGATCGCGTTGGTCGAGGCGCTGACCGGGGCCAAACGGGCGGTGCGGGTCGAGGTTGCGGCGGCCTGCGAGCGCTGCGACGGCAGCGGGGCCGAGCCGGGAACCGAGCCCGTTCGTTGCACGACGTGCGCGGGCCAGGGCCGGGTCCAGCAGGTGTCGCGCAGTATCTTCGGCGAGTTCGTCCGTGCTCAGGCCTGCCCGACGTGCGGCGGCACCGGACAGATGATCGAGTCGCCGTGCACCGAGTGCGCCGGCGGTGGCCGACTGCTCCGCGAGAAGACCGTCGAGGTCGACATCCCGGCCGGTATCCACGACGGACAGCGGATCCGGATTCGCGGCGAAGGTCACGTCGGTCCGCACGGAGGCCTGCCCGGCGACGTCTTCCTCCAGGTCCACGTCGCTACCGACCCGCGCTTCGAGCGCGACGGGAACGACCTCCTCTCGAAGCTCGAGCTGACGATTGCGCAGGCTGCGCTCGGTGCCACCGTCCCCGTGCCGACGATCGAGGGCGAAACTGAGATCGAGTTCGCAGCCGGCACACAGCCGGGCGAGATCCGGGTGCTGCGTGGCCAGGGGATGCCTGCCCTCCAGGGGTTCGGCCGGGGCGACCAGCGCGTGCTCGTCGACGTCGTCGTCCCGCGCCGGCTCACCGACGAGCAGCGTCGCCTGCTCGAGCAGTTCGAGCGGCTGTCCGGCGAGGACACGTACCGTCCCGACGAGGGCTTCTTCGAGAAGCTGAAGAGCGCCTTCAGCTGAGCATCCTGCGCCGCGTCTCGGTGACCGTCGCGCACGATCGTGCCGAGCAGGCGCGGGCGCTGATGCTCGAGCTCTTCCCGGCGGGTTTCGAGGAGGTCGATACCGACTTCGGGATCGAGCTCGCCGCGTACACGAACGCCGGCGGCGAGGAGCGGATCTGGGCTGCGTTCAGCGGTGCGGTCGCGACCGACGCGTCCGACGTCGAAGAGGATTGGGAGCAGCGCTGGCGCCGCTTCCATCAGCCGGTCGAGGCGGGTGGGCTCTGGATCGGCCCGCCCTGGGAGACGCCGCCGGCCGGTCTGCCCTCCGTCATCGTCGACCCTGGCCAGGCGTTCGGCACGGGCGGTCACGCGACGACCCAGCTCTGTATCGAGCTGCTGGCCGCCGAGGCCCGCGGCTCCCTGATCGACGTCGGCTGCGGGTCGGGCGTGCTCTCGATCGCCGCCGCAAGGCTCGGCTACGGGCCGCTCTTCGCGATCGACTTCGACCCGCTCGCGCTCGAGGCGACGGCCGCGAACGCGAAGGTGAATGGGGTCGACATCGACGTCTCTCTCGTCGATGCGCGCCGGCACTCGCTGCCGCCGGCCGACCTCGCAGTGGCGAACATCGCCGCCGAGGCAGTCGAGCAGATCGGCCCGCACCTCGATTGCGCGCGCGCGATCACGTCGGGGTACCTGCTCTCGGACGAGCCCGAGCTGGCGGGCTTTCGGCGCGAGCGGCGGATCGGCTCGGGCGGCTGGGCCGCCGACCTTCACGTGCGGCAGTAGCATTCCGCGCCGATGGAGAACGACTGCCTCTTCTGCCGGCTGGTTCGCGAAGGCGACCACGTCGCGAAGGCCGACGGGTTCGTCGCGGTCCGCGACATCGCGCCCAAGGCGGACACTCACCTGCTCGTGCTCCCCGAGCGCCACATCGACACGTTCCGCGAGATCGGCGCGTTCCCGCCCGACGAGGCGAAGCGCATGCTCGAGTTCGTCGCCGCCACGGCGCGGGCCGCCGGCCTCGAGGACTACCGCGTGCTCGTGAACGTCGGCCCGGGCGGCGGTCAAACCGTCTTCCACCTGCACTGGCACGTCCTGGGTGGGAGAATCCAGGGGATGCCGGAATGAGCCTGATCGGGGAGA
>JBKJML010000282.1:0-5361 GCA_046596415.1 Gaiellaceae bacterium
CACTCGCTCTGGCTCAACTCGGCCGCGCTCGCGCTGGCCAGCGGCGATCTGGACGTCGACGGCGGCGTCGTCGAGCGCGACGAGCGAGGCGAGCCGACGGGCATCCTGCGCGAGGAGTCGGCCTGGCGGTTCCGCGAGCTGTACGTGACGGTCACCCAGGACGAGTGGGTGTCGGCGACGCGCGCCGGGATCAAGCTCGCCCACTCGCGCGGCGTCGGCTCCATCCACGACAAGGACGGCTGGCTCGGTGCGCCGGGGATCTTCCAACGGATCGCCGAGCACGACGGCCTGTCGCTGCGCGTGTGGGGCTCGATCCCCCACGAGAGCGTCGGGGAGCTCGCGGCGCTCGGCCTCCGCTCCGGGTTCGGCAACGAGTTCCTCCGGATCGGCTACCTGAAGGCGTTCATGGACGGCACGCTCGGCTCGCACACCGCCTGGATGCTGGACGGCAGTGGCGTTCAGATCACGAGTGGTGAGGAGTTGGCCGAGATCATCCGCGCCGGAGCCCGCGCCGGCTGGCCGGTGGCCGTGCATGCGATCGGGGACCGCGCGAACCGTGAGGCGTTGGACGGGTTCGAGGCGACCCGCGACGAATGGCAGCCGCTCGGCCTGCGGCACCGAATCGAACATGCCCAGTGCCTGGCACCGGAGGACGTCGGCCGATTCGCGGCGCTCGGGATCGCCTGCTCGGTGCAGTTCTCGCACGCCACGTCCGACCGCGACCTCGCCGACCGTTTCTGGGCCGGCAAGAGCGACGGCACCTACGCGTTCCGCTCGCTGTGGGACTCGGGTGCGCTCGTCGTCAACGGCTCGGATGCGCCAGTCGAGGAGCTCGATCCGATTGCGGGCATCGCCGCAGGTGTGCTCCGAACGATCGACGACCGGCCCGCGTGGCACCCGGGGCAGGCGGTGACCGTGGAGCAGGCGCTCCAGGCGATCACGGTCAACCCCGCGTGGCTGACAGGTGACGAGCGGCGGCGGGGCCGGCTGATTCCAGGCTACGCCGCTGATCTCGTCGTGCTCGACCGAGACCCGTTCGTCGTCGAGCCCGAGGAGCTCCCCGGGCTGGAGGTCGTCGCGACGATGGTCGGCGGGCGCTGGACGCACAACCCGCCCCCTTGGGACAGCTGACCCCCCGCTCACTTCCGTTTCGATAGTTAGACTGCCCCAATGAGTACGAGGACGATGAACCCGGTGCACGACCGCACCTGCGCGGTCGCCGCGAGCGCCGCGATCATCGGCGCCAAGTGGACCGCTCTCCTCGTCCACGACCTGTCCGAGGGCGCCCGCCGCTTCTCGGAGCTCGAGCACTCCTGTGCAGGGATCAGCCCGCGGACGCTCTCCGAGCGGCTCCGCTGGCTCGAGGCGGAAGGCCTCGTCGACCGCCGCAGCTACCCCGAATCACCGCCGCGCGTCGAGTACGAGCTGACCGAGAAGGGTCGCGCGCTCCTGCCGATCATCGACGCGATGCGCGGCTTCGGGCACTCCTGGCTCGACTGCAACGACGCCACTCACACGCACGCCTGACCACCGCTGATCAGGCCGCGCGACCCGCTTCCGTCGCCGCGGCCACCTCCTGCAGGCGGCCCGTCTCGACGTCGTAGACGTAGCCGTAGATCGGGATCCGCCCCGGGACGAGCGGATGGTTGCGAATCCGCCTCACATCCTCCGTGACGCTCTGGTCACGGTCGTCGATCGTGAGCCAGTCGACGTAGTTCGCTTCGGTCGAGCCCGGCCCGGTGCCGACGTCGGTGAATCCGTCCGGGCCGAGCGCCGCCGTTTCGAGACTGTTCGCGAGGAGGCCGCGCATCACCTGGTCGTCGAAGTACTCCATCCCGCAATCCGAATGGTGGACGACGAACCACTCGCGCGTGCCGAGCAGCTTGTAGGAGATGACCAGCGAGCGGATGGCGTCGTCACTCGCGCGGCCGCCGGCGTTGCGAATCACGTGGGCGTCCCCTTCGCTCAGGCCCGCGTACCCGGCGGGATCGAGCCGTGCATCCATGCAGGTCAGGATTGCGAAGCGGCGGGCCGGCGGGAGGGACAGTTCCCCCTTCGCACCGAAACTCCGGACGTACTCCTCGTTCGCCTGCACCACCTCGTCGACAACCGCCATCCGAGCCTCCTCACCGTCGCGTGAGGAAGGATTCGTATCAGTCCTACTTCAGAAAGTAAAGCAACTATCGAAGCGAAAGAAACAAATTTGTGTCAGCTGCCGTCGGCCCACACACGCGCGAGTTCGACGACGACAGCGGCTGCGGCAGCCATGTCCTGGACGCTCGCCCACTCGCGCAGCGAGTGGTAGTCCTGGCCGCCGGTGAAAATATTCGGGGTCGGTAAGCCGCGGAACGAGAGCTCGGCGCCGTCGGTGCCGCCGCGAATCAACGCCGTGCGCGGCTCGACGCCGATCCGCCGCGTCGCCTCCTCGGCGGCGGCGATCACACGCGGCTGCGCGTCGATGATCTCACGCATGTTCCCGTAGGTCTTCGACTCGTGGACCTCGACCCGCGCGCGCGGCTCGCGGGCCTCGATCTCGGCTGCCAAACCCCGCAGCAGCTCGAGATGCTCCTCGAGCTTCCGACGATCATGGTCGCGCACGATCAGCCGGATCTCGGTCTCGCCGGCCGTGCCCTCGATCCGGGTCGGGTGGACGAAACCCTCCCGCCCAGCGGTCGTCTCGGGCGAGAGCCCTTCCCGCGGCAGCGCGGCGACGAGGTCGGCGGCGAGCTTGACGGCGTTCACGAGCTGCCCCTTCGCCGAGCCCGGGTGGACGGCGCGACCGTGGATCGTGATCACGACCTGCCAAGCCCAGAACGTCTCCACTTCGAGCTCGCCGAGGTCGGAACCGTCGAGCGTGTAGGCGGCGACGGCGCCGAAGTCGTCGATGTCGAGGTGCTTCGCCCCCGCACCGATCTCCTCGTCGACGGTGAAGCAGAGCTCGATCGGTGCCCGCGGCGGCTCGGGGTGCCGCGCGAGATACGCGACCGCAGCCATGATCTCGGCCACGCCCGCCTTGTCGTCGGCGCCGAGCAGCGTCGTCCCGTCGCTCGTGACGATGTCGTGCCCGACCCGCTTCGCAAGCGCCGGGGTCTCGCTCGGGCGGAGCACCTGCGACGGATCCCCCGGCAGGACGATCTCCCCGCCGTCGTACTGGCGGTGGACCTGGGGCTGCACGCCACTCCCAGTCACATCGGGGCTCGTGTCGACGTGCGCGATCAGGCCGATCGCGGGCGCGTCTGGCGCCGTCCCGGGGAGCGATGCGTAGACGTAACCGTGCTCGTCGAGGCGCACCCGCTCGAGGCCGATCTCCTCCAGTTCGGCGACGAGCAGCCGCGAGAGGTCGAGCTGCCTCGCGGTCGAGGGGCTTGTCGTCTGGAAATACGCCGACTCGGTGTCGATCTGCACGTACCGCAGGAATCGCTCGAGCACGTCCTCGGCGAGCTCCTCCGCGAGCGGGACGGTGAAAGGCGCTCTAGCCAAGCTCGCCGAGGCGGGTGAAGACCGCCCGCGCGACAGCAACCCCGAGCGGCAGGTACTCCGCCAGCAGCCGCTCGTTCGGCGAGTGGATGTTCGAGTCGGGCAGCGAGAAACCGCTGACGACGACCGGGATGCCGCGCCCTGCGAGCGCAGGGACGATCGGGATCGAGCCGCCGGAGCGAACCAGGAGCGGCCGGGTGCCGGTCGTCTCCTCGAAGGCAGCGAGCGCAAGCTGGACGGCGGGCGAGTCGGGCGGGACGAGGCCGGGAGGCGACGAGGCCCACCGCTCGATCTCCACCTCGGCGCCCTCGGGGGCGGCCTCACGCAGCAGCCGCTCGAACTCCGGCATGATGACGCCCGGGTCCTGGCCGGGCGCGAGCCGGATCGAGACGTTCGCCTCGGCCTCGACCGGGAGCACGGTCTTCTGCAACAGCGGTGAGCCGCCGTGCAGACCGTGCACGTCGACGGCGGGCTCGGCCCAGGTGCGCGGGTAGAAGTCGGCCTCGGCGCCGTCGTCCATCGGCCGCGCCCCCTGGGAGGAAATCTCCTCCGCCCCGGGAGTGAGCGTCTGCCAGCTCCGAATCTCGGCGTCGGTGGGTGGAGCGACCCCGGCGCGCAGCGGCTCGGGCACGCGGCCGTCGGGGCCGGCCAGGACGCCCTGGAGCACTTGCATCAGCGCGTGCATCGCGTTCAGGGCCGCGCCGCCGAAGAGGCCGGAGTGGAGGTCGCGCTCGCCGGTGCGCACCTTCACGTGGAAGTAGCCCATACCGCGCACGGCGACGTCGAAGGAGGGTACGCCGACCTTCAGGTAGCCGCTGTCGAAGACGATCGCCGCGTCGGCGCCACGCTCGTCCTGTGCGAGGTAGTCGACGATCGAGTGGCCGCCGGTCTCCTCCTCGCCGTCACAGGTGAAGCGGACGTTGACGGGCAGCTCGCCGGCCGCCGCCAGCTCGGCCGCCGCCTGGAGGAGCATGTAGAGCTGGCCCTTGTCGTCGGCGATCCCGCGGGCGTAGATCCAGCCGTCGCGAACCGTCGGCTCGAAAGGCTCGCTCTCCCAGAGCTCGAGCGGCGCGGGCGGCTGGACGTCGAAGTGGCCGTAGCAGAGGACGGTCGGCGCGCCCTCCGCATCGCGGGAGGCGCGGATCTCGCCGATCACGAGCGGAGCTCCCTCCCACCTGACGAGCTCGGCCTCACCGCCGGCGGCGAGGATCTTGTCGCGCACCCACTCGCCGGCGCGGACGACGTCGGCGGCGTGCGCAGCATCCGCCGAGATCGACGGGATGCGGAGCAGCCCGGCGAGCTCGTCGAAGTAGGTCTCGAAATCGGCCACGCGGCGAGTCTAGTGAGAAGCCGCCGGCCGAAGTCAGATCAGGCGGCGACGTCTTTCAGCTTCTGAGAATCGGCCATCGCGCGGAGCTTCTTCAGGCTCTGGTTCTCGATCTGCCGGATCCGCTCGCGCGTGACGTTGAACGTCCTGCCGACCTCGTCGAGCGTGCAGGGCTGCTCGCCCGCGAGCCCGTAGCGCAACTCGAGCACGCGGCGCTCGCGGTGGGAGAGAGCCGAGAGGACGGCGCCAAGTGCCTCCTTGCGGAGCGTCACCTCGGCCTCCTCGTCGGGCAGCAGCATCGTCTCGTCGGTGAGGAAGTGTCCGAACTCGGACTCGTCCTCGTCCCCGACCGGCTTTTCGAGCGAGATGGGGGTCTGCGCGCTCCGCCGGATCTGGTCGACGTCGTCGGCCGTCAGGTCGAGGTCGATCGCGATCTCGAGCGACGACGGCTCGCGGCCGAGCTTGGCACGCAGCGCGCGCTCGGAGCGGACGATCTTGTTCAGCTTCTCGACGACGTGCACGGGCATCCGGATCGTGCGCGCCTTGTCGGCGAGCGC
>JBKJML010000079.1:0-3304 GCA_046596415.1 Gaiellaceae bacterium
AGCTCGAGAAAGCTTTCCTGCATATCTGGTTCGACTCCTTCGTCGTGTCTCGAGATCCGCCTGCCTCGTGACCGCAATGGACCGAAGAACCGAACCTCACCGGCGGCAGAGATTGCCGTCCGTGAAAAGAACGGTAGCAGACGCGTTGCAGTTCCTGGTGCCGCGAGGACGGAGGTCTCCAGGCACCGATCATCTAGTCTCGGAGTCGTGATCTCATTCGCCCGCGGCGCGCCGGCGCCTGAGTGCATCGACGTGCCGCTGCTCGCGGACTGCGCGCGCGTCGCTGTCGAGGAGGGCGGCGCTGCTGTGCTCTCGTACGGCTCCGGCGGCGGCTTCGGGCCGCTGCGCGAGTGGCTCGCAGAACGCCACGGCGTCGAGCCCGGCCGTGTCTTGCTGACGAACGGCGGCCTCCAGGGGTTCGCGTTCTACGCGGCCGAGCAGCTCGCCGCGAAGCCCGGCCGCGTCCTCGTCGAGGCGCCCACCTACGACCGGCCGCTGAAGATCCTCGCCGGTGTCGGCGTCGAGGTGGTGCCGCTGCCGATGGACGAGGAGGGGCTCGACCCTGACGCGCTCGAGCGCGAGCTCGCGAACGGGCCGGTGTCGTTTCTCTACACGATCCCGACCTTCCAGAACCCGAGTGGCCGCACGCTCTCCGTCGAGCGCCGCCGGCGAATCGCCGGGCTGGCGAGCGACCATGGGCTCGCCGTGCTCGAGGATGATCCGTACGGTCTCGTCCGCTACGAGGGCACGCCGCCACCGTCGCTCCACGAACTCGAGGGCGGCGCGCTCGTCACCTACACCTCGTCGTTCTCGAAGACGGTGGCGCCGGGAGTCCGGGTCGGCTGGTTCGTCGCCCCCGAGCCGCTCGCAGCGGCACTCGAGGCCCGGGCCGTTTCCACCTACATCTCGCCGCCCTTCCTGACGCAGGCGACGGTGTGGGAGCTGATCTCGCGTGGAGCCTTCGAGCCGAACCTCGAGCGGGTCAAGGGGCTGCTGCGAGCGCGCCGGGACGCGATGCTCGCCGCGCTCGAGCGCGACCTGCCGGCCGGCGCCTCGTTCAACCGGCCCCAGGGCGGCTACTTCCTCTGGCTCGACCTACCGGGGATTGACACGGCGGCGCTCCTCGAGCGGAGCACGGACGCCGGCGTCGGTTTCGTCCGCGGCTCCGACTTCTTTCCCGACGGCTCCGGCGGCGCCTCGGCGCGGCTCGCGTTCAGCTACGAGACGCCGGCGAAGATCGGCGAGGGTGTCGCGCTCCTCGCGTCCTTGCTCTAGCGCGAGCGGCGACGGTAGAGCTGGCTCAGTAACACGCCGCCGGCAATCCCGATCGCGACGCTGAGCACGATCAACCAGATCAGCGACGTGCGGGCGCTGAAGACGACGAAGCTGATCTCCACCGGATCGCTGTTCGCGATCACGAAGGCGACGATGTAGGCGAAGACCAGCGCGAGGCCGCCGAGCAGCACCCAGAGCTGCGACTGGTTGCGATCCTCGTCCGGCGGCGCGCTCGGGTCGTGCTCGGACGAGGTCATTTACGCGTGCGCGGGCTGGAGGGTGAGCTGCGGCGTGGCGCGCGGCACGAGCCGCGGCTGCAGCGGTGGGGCCAGCGTGGCCTTCGCGAGCCGGAACGTCGGACACAGTTCATCACCCGGCAGGGCGCACAGGCCGGCCCGCCTGAAGTAGCAGTCGGTGCAGCTCAAATCGTCCCGTTTCCCCATACGAGCTCCTCGCTCTGTCCTCGATGTCTCCCCCGAACCAAGGCCATTGTGGCCGTGACTCCGGCGCGCCACAAGGCTTGTCAGAAATGAAATCGCCGCAATTTCCGGCGCTTTCGAGAGTGCCAAAAGCTGCTGCTAACTACTCCTTTTTGGGCAGCGTTGCCAGGGCGCGCAACGCCTGTTGAAAACTCTTCACGGGGATGATCCTCAGTCCATGCGCCTCGCGTTGCGCGTCCGCAGCGTTATCCCCAGCGGGTACGAGGAAGACGTCCGCCCCGGCCCGTCTCGCGCCGATCGTCTTCTGCGTCGCGCCGCCGATCGGAGTGACGGTCCCATCGAGCTCGATCTGCCCGGTCGCCGCTATGCGGTAGCCGCGGTCGATGTCGCGGCCGAGCTCCTCGAGGATGTCGAGCGCGAACGCGAGGCCGGCCGACGGGCCGCCGACTCCGCCCAGGTCGATCTTCACTTTGAGCGGCAACTCGATGTCTGCCGCCTGGTCGACCTGGATGCCGATGATCGGCCGGCCCGGCTCGTTCGGCGAGAGGACGGTCTTCGCGGTCAGTTCGAGCGTCTTACCGTTACGGCGGATCTCGAGCGTCACCGGCTTGCCGATCCGGTGCTTCGCGATCGCGGTGCGAAGCTGCTCCGGCGTGCGAACCGGCGTCCCGTCGACGCCGACCACGATGTCGGTCGCCCGGATTCCAGCTGTCTCGGCGGGGCCGTCGGGCGCCACCGCAGTGACGAGGATGCCGCGGTTCTCGATCTTGACCGTCCGGCCGAGCGCCCTCAGCGCCACCGCGGCGGCGATCTCCTGCGAGCGCGTCATCTGGTTCAGGTTCTGGCGGCGGCGCTCCTCGATGCTCGTCCCCGGGGGTGTGATCGCGTCGGCCGGGACGAGCGCCGAGCCGTCGGGCCGCGACGGCGGCAGGATCCGTTCGAGGAGCGACGCCTTGCGGACGATCACGTCGACGTAGTAGATGCCTCCCTCCGAGTCGGGCTTCTCGCCCTCGACCTGCACGAGCCCGGCGAGCGGCTTCGCCGGGTCCGGGACGATCAGGTAGCTGCGGGAGGGCGTCGCCCACGCAAGCGCGGCGACGACGGCAAGCAGGATGGCGCCGGTTGCCACCAGGCGGCCGGGTGTGAGGGCGCGCATTTGCTCACAGCCCCCGGGTCAGGCCGCCGTCGACGACGATTGACTGGCCGGTCACGTACGCGGCGCGGTCGGAGGCGAGGAACGCGACCACGTCGCCGAGCTCACGCGGCCGGCCGAATCGCCGCAGCGGAATCGCGGCCAGGTCGGCCTCGGTTGGACCGTCCGGGTAGACCTCGGCGAGGCGCTCGGTCGCGATCCGCCCGGGCGCGACCGTGTTGACCGTGATCCCCTGCGGGCCGAGCTCGCCCGCCAGCGTCTTCGACCAGCCAGCGATCCCGGGCCGGATCGCGTTCGAAAGGGCCAGGTTGTCGATCGGCTCCCGCGCCGAGCTCGAGGTGATGGTGACGATCCGCCCGGCCGGGCTCGCCTCGAGGTGGGGGAGGCAGAGCCGGACGAGCCGCACGGCGTAGAGCAGCAGCAGGTCGACCGCACC
>JBKJML010000141.1:0-43762 GCA_046596415.1 Gaiellaceae bacterium
GGCGCTGTCCGGCTCCTGACCCAGGCTGCGGCGAAGGAGGTCGCGGCGAGCGGCGTCCGCGTCAACGCGGTCGCGCCGGGGACGGTCGAGACGGAGTTGACGCTCGGCCTCGCCTCCGGTGAAGAGCTGCGGGCGCTCGGTCGCGAGCGCGTTCCGCTGGGCCGGCTCGGGCGGCCCGAGGAGATCGCGGCCGCGGTCGCATTCCTCTCCTCCGATGCGGCCTCGTACGTGACGGGCCACGTCCTCGTCGTCGACGGGGGCTGGCTCGCGTGAGCGCCGGGCCTGCTTGACACGATTTCGTGTGGGGTTCACTATGCGGACATCACGACCGCCATGCGAACGCCTGCTTCGGACAACCCCTTGCGGCCCGACCCTCCGTCAAAGATGAGCGTGACGCCCCACTCGGCCTCCGGTCGAGAGAGCCGTCCCGTCGTCGAACTGCGCGGCATCCGGAAGTCCTTCGGCACGGTCGAGGTCCTCCACGGCGTCGACGTGACCGTCCACGCGGGCGAGCACGTGGTCATCTTCGGGCCTTCCGGGTCGGGCAAGTCGACCGTTCTGCGGACGATCAACCTGCTCGAGGAGCCGAGCGAGGGCTCGGTGCGCGTGCTTGGGGTCGAGTACGGGCCCGGCCTCCCCGGCGTCCGCGCCGAGAAGCGCGGCGGCCCGGTCCAGCTCCGCCGGCACGTCGGGATGGTCTTCCAGCAGTTCAACCTCTTCCCGCACCTGACTGCCCTGCACAACGTCGCGCTCCCGCTCCGCGCGGCCAAGGGCATGCGGCGGCGGGAGGCGGAGGAGCGGGCCGGACTTGCGCTCCAGCAGGTTGGGCTGCTCCGCTGGGCGGGGCACTTCCCGGGTGAGCTCTCGGGCGGCCAGCAGCAGCGCGTCGCGATCGCTCGCGCGCTCAGCCTCGACCCCGAGGTGATGCTCTTCGACGAGCCGACCTCCGCGCTCGACCCGGAGCTCGTCGGAGAGGTGCTCGCGGTGATGCGCGAGCTCGCCGAGAGTGGGATGACGATGGTGATCGTCACCCACGAGCTCAACTTCGCACGCGAGATCGGCGACTTCAACGTCTTCATGGATCAGGGCCTGATCGTCGAGTCGGGGCAGCGCGGCTTCTTCGACTCGTGTTCGAACCCGCGCACGCGCCAGTTCATCGAGGCGGTCCTGTGAGTCTCCTCGCGACCTACGACTGGAGCCTGGTCTGGGAGAACAAGGAAGACCTCTTCCGTGGCCTCTTGACCGCGATCGAGGTCGCCGCCGTCGCGCTCGTCATCTCCGTGGTCGTCGGGCTCGTGCTCGCGCTCGCCCGGATGAGCAGGCCGCCGTTCTCCTGGCTCGCCATGATCTACGTGAACGTCTTCCGCGGCGTCCCGGCGCTCGTCAGCGTGATCTGGGTCTACTTCGGGGTCTCGCTCCTGCTCGGGATCAACTTCACCGTCTTCCAGGCCGGCGTGATCGCGCTCGTTCTCCTCTACGGCGCCTTCATCTCCGAGATCTACCGCGCCGCCCTCCAGGCGATCCCGCGCGGGCAGGGCGAGGCCGGGCTCGCGCTCGGGATGCACCCGATTCGCGTCTTCGTCCAGGTCGTGTTCCCGCAGGCGACGAAGATCGCGATTCCGAACATCGGCAGCATGTTCATCGGGATGATCAAGGACACCTCGACCTTCACCGTGATCGGCCTGCTCGAGGTCCTCCGCGTCACGCAGAACATCAACTCCGTCACGTTCCAGCCGTTCGTCCTCTTCACGGCCGCGGCGGCGATGTACGTGGGGGCGACGTTCTTCTTCGACTTCCTCTTCCGCGTAGTCGAGAAGTCGTTGACCACGCCGCCCGGCGGCGGGATCGCGAAGGCGGTGACGCGGCGGCGCAGACAGAGGATCGATCTCGTCGTCAGGAACGTCGAGGCACTTTCGGGCAGAACCTAGTTGTCGGGAATCCACGGCCTCCGGGCCACGAACAGGGAGGGTATGCACGTGAACACCAACAAGAGGCGGTTCCGCTTCACCGCCGGGGTCGTCGCCGCGCTCGCAGCACTCGCCGTCACGGCGATGGTCGCGACCGGCGCATCGGCGACGCCGACGGCCGGCAATCCGTATCACCTGAACAAGGCCGGCACGCTGACGGTCGGGATGACGCTGCAGTTCAAGCCGCAGATGTACCTCGACTCGAAGGGCAAGCCCGCCGGCTACGACGTCATCCTCGTCAAGGCGCTCGCCAGGCAGATGGGCGTCAAGCTCGACATCAAGAACCTCGACTTCAACGGCCTGATCCCAGGCCTCGTCTCGAAGAAGTTCGACATGGTCTCGGTCGGCCTGTCGAACACGCCCGAGCGGCGCAAGGCGGTCGGCTTCAGCCGAGCCTATGTCCCGTACGCGCAGATCCTCGCGGCGGCGAAGGCCGATACGACGGCCGCTACGATCGCCGCGTGGAACAGCTCGGACAAGGCGATCACCTCGCTGCAGGGGTCGACGGCCGAGCAGCTCGTGCAGAAGACGTTCCCGAATGCCGAGTCGAAGTCGTTCCCCGACCAGAACGCGGCGTTCCTCGAGGTCGCAACCGGCCGCGCGGATGGGATCGTGGTCGAGAACTACCTGCTTGCGCAGTTCAACAAGTCGAACGGCAACAGGCTGAAGCAGGTCGCGTTCAAGAAGCCGCTCCACGTCGAGTACGGCTCCTACGCGGTTCAGAAGGGCAACACCTCGCTCGCGAACTACCTGAGCGCGTTCATCTGCAAGCAGCAGAAGAGCGGCCAGCTCGGGAAGATCTACCAGTCCACCATCGGGGCTCCGCTGCCCCAGATGCCGGCCTGCCGCTGAGCGACCGCGGCAGCATCGATCTCCTCGTCGTCGGCGGCGGCCCTGCAGGGCTCGCCGCCGGCGTCGAGGCGGCGAGTGCCGGCCTCGCCGTCACGATCGTCGACGAGCGCCCGACCTTCGGCGGGCAGATCTTCAAGCAGCCCGGCCCGGGCTTCGTCGTCACGGAGCCGGCCGCGCTCGGGCGGGACTACCTCCGCGGCCGGCAGCTGATCGAGGCCGCCGAGCGCTCCGGCGCTACGCTCCTGCCCCGGACGAGCGCGATCGCGATCCGCGGCAACGCCGTCGTCCTCGTCGAGGACGGCGAGGCCGCACGGAGCGTCGAGGCGCGGCGCATCCTGATCGCGCCCGGCGCGCACGACCGGCCCGTCGTCTTTCCGGGTTGGACGCTCCCAGGCGTCGTCACTGCCGGGGGCGCGCAGACTCTCGTCAAGACCCAGCGCGTGCTGCCCGGGCGCCGGATCGTCTTCGCCGGCAGCGGGCCGCTCGCGCTCGCTTTCCCGGCGCAGCTGCGCAGCTACGGCGCCAACGTCTCGCTCGTCCTCGAGGCCGGCCCCGCTCCGGGCCTCGCCGACATCTTCCGGCTCGTCGGCGCCGCGCGCGGCAACGTGCCGCTGCTGCGCGACGCGGTCGCCTACCGGGCGAAGCTTCTCCGCGAGCGCGTCCCGCTCCGCTACCGCCGCATCGTCCTCCGTGCCGAGGGCGACGCACGCGTCGAGGCGGTCGTGCACTCTGCCGCCGACGCCGACTGGCGACCGATCCCCGGGACGGAGGAGCGGGTCGAGGCAGACACGCTCTGCGTCGGCTACGGCTTCTTCCCCTCGGTCGAGCTGCTGCGGCTTGCCGGCTGCGACTTGGTCTACGACGAGGATCTCGGTGGGCCGGTCGCAGTCCTCGACGAATGGCTGCGAACCACGGCGCCGGGCGTCTCCGCCGCCGGAGACGGGACCGGGGTTACCGGCTCCTACGTCGCGATCGACGAGGGAAGGCTCGCGGCGCTCGGCGCCGCCCTCGACCTCGGCGCGCTCACGGCGGCGGAGGCCTCGAGGCTGGCCGGGCCGATCCGCGCCCGCCTGCGTCGGAAGGAGCGCTTCCGCGCCGCGCTTCGCGGCCTGCACCGGGTCGGCCCCGGGATCTACGAGCTCGCGACCCCCGAGACCGTCGTCTGCCGCTGTGAGGAGGTGAGCGCGGCCCAGCTCGACGAGGCCGTCGCTGCCACCGCCGACGTCAACGTCGTCAAGACCCTGACGCGCGTCGCGATGGGCCTCTGCCAGGGCCGCAACTGCCAGCGCCACGTCGCTGCCACGATCGCGCGGCGACACGGCGAGCCGATCGCCGGCCTCCCGATGGCGACGCCGCGCGCGCCGGTGCGGCCAATCCCGATCAGCGCGATCGCGGACGCGAGCCTCGAGGACGAAGGGTTCTTCACCCTTGACGACTGAGGCCTGGCCCGCGGCGCGCGACCTGCGTGCGCCCCTGCCCGAGAGCACCGACGTCCTGATCGTCGGCGGCGGCCTCGCAGGGACCGCGCTCGCGTACTACCTCGCCCGGGCCGGGGTCGAGTGCGTGCTCGTCGAGCGCGCGGAGTTGAACCGCGAGGCCTCGGGCACCAACGCCGGCAGCTTCCACTTCCAGATCGCGCTGCACCAGCTGACCGCGCTCGAGACCGGCAACGTGCGCGACCGGCTCCAGACCGAGGTGCGCCTGCACGCCGAGGCGGCCGAGGTGTGGAAGACGCTCGAGCGCGAGCTGGCCGGGAGCCTCGACATCCACATCACGGGCGGGCTGATGGTCGCGGAGACCCCGCAGGAGCTCCAGCTGCTCCACGAAAAGCGCGAGATCGAGCAGGAGTCCGGCCTCGAGACGCACGTGCTCGAGGGCCAGGAGCTCCGGAGCTTCGCGCCGTACCTCGCCGACGACCTGCTCGGTGCCACCTGGTGCCCCGACGAGGGCCACGCGAACCCGATGCTCGCGGCGCCGCTCTTCGCGCTCCGCGCGGGCGAGGCGGGCGCCGAGCTGCGCACGCACGCACCCGTCACCGGGGTCGACACGGACCCGGACGGCGGCGCCCGCCGCTTCACGGTCACGACGGCGGCCGGCACGATCCACGCCCACCGGATCGTCGATGCGGCCGGGGCCTGGGCGAACGAGCTCGCCTCGTTCGTCGGCCTCCGCCTACCGATCCGCGCCGAGGGCCTCCACCTGAACGTGACCGAGCCCCGCGAGCACGTGCTCGGGCCGATGGTGCAGCACATCGGCCGGCGGCTGACGTTGAAGCAGTCCGCGAACCACACCTTCATCATCGGCGGCGGCTGGCCCGCGCACCCCGAGGAGCCACCGCGGCGTTACTCGACCACCTGGGAGAGTGCCGCCGGCAACGTCGCCGTGGCCGTGCGCGTCATGCCCTACCTCGCCGACGTCCGGCTCGTGCGGACGTGGTCGGGGGTGATGGCGTTCACCGACGACCTCGCCCCGATTGTGGGCGAGTCGGCGCGCAGGCCCGGTTTCCATACGCTGATCGCCACCACCGGTTTCACCCTCGGCCCGCTGATGGCGCAGCTCCTCGCGGAGGAGCTCGCGACCGGGCGCGGCAAGATCCCTCCCGAGTACTCGGTCGACCGCAGCCCGTCCCGCCAGCCGACCGCCACCTGAGAACACGACGAGCGAACGAGGAGATATGAATAGAGATGACGTTCAGTGGCGCGGGTACTGGCCCGCCTGCCCGACCCCCTTCCGTGAGGACGGGAGCTTCGACGCGGACGCGATGCGCGCGCTGATCGAGTGGTACGTCGGCGAGGGCATGCACGGCGTCTTCGTCAACGGGACGACCGGCGAGTGGTTCTCGCAGAGCCCGGAGGAGCGGCGGCTCGTCGCGGAGACGGCGATCGACGCGGTCGGCGGGCGGATCACGATCGCGATTGGCTGCACCGCCTACACCGCGAAGGAGGCGGCCAAGCTCGGCCGGCACGCGCTCGCCGCGGGGGCGGACGGAATCGGGTCGACGCCGCCGCCGTACGCGAAGACCTACGACGACGAGACGGTCCAGTACTACCGTGACCTCTCGGACGGCGTCGACGGTCCGATCATGATCTACAACTGGCCGCACGGGACGAACGTCGACATCGGGCCCGACCTCGCGGAGCGCCTCGTCGAAATCGAGAACGTCGTCGGGCTGAAGGACAGCACCCCGAACGCGGAGCAGTTCTACGAGACCGTCAAGCGCGTGGTCGGCCGCGTCCGCGTCTTCGGGCCGTTCATGTCGAGCGCCGGCCTCGACGTCCTGCTGGAGCACGGCGGCGACGGCTTCATCGGCGGTGGCTCACTCTTCGGCGCGTCGGACGCGGCGTACTGGGAGGCTGTGTGGCGTGGCGACGTCGAAGGTGCGCGCGCTCACGCGCACCGCACCGACGAGCTCTTCCCGAAGCTCTGGCTGCCCGGTGGCTGGGGCGGCCACTTCGGCGCCTACCAGAGCCAGCTGAAGGCGCTGATGAAGCTGCTCGGCCAGCCCGGCGGGACGGTGCGCCCGCCGCGGCTGCCGGTGACCGACGAGGCGAGCCTCGTGCGGCTGCGCGAGGTGCTCGTCGAGACGGGGCTGCTCCCGCAGGCGGTGGAGGAATGAGTGTGTTCCGGGGGGTCGACCATGTCGGGATCGGCGTCGGCGACATCGACGAGGCAATCGCGTTCTACGGGCGGCACGTCGGCTTCGACGACGTCCGCTTCGACTGGACCGGCGAGGTCCCCGGGCTCGAGGCGATCGCCGGCCGCATCCCACGGGCACGCATCGCGATGCTCGCGAGTGGCGCGGCCACGCCCGTCGGGCCCGGCCGGATCAAGCTCGTCCAGGTGCTCGACGCCGGCGGCCCGCCCGCACCGCCGGCGGGCCAGGCGTGGGGCGAGGTCGGCGTCTGCGAGGTCTGCCTGCACATCCGCGGCGTCGAGGGCGTCCACGCGAGCCTCGTTGCGGCCGGCTGCGACGAGCTGATGGCGCCGATGAGTGCGACGGTCGTCCCGCATGAGGTCCCGCTCGACATCTCGTACGTCGCCGACCCCTGGGGGACGAAGCTCGAGCTGATCGAGTGGACGGGCCTCTGGCACTCGCTGCCCGGCCCGGCCCGGCCCGAGGGTGTCAACCACGTCGCCTTCGGCGTCACCGACATGGCCCGCACGCACGCGTTCTATGAGCGGCTCGGCTTCAGCGAGCTCCTCTTCGAGTCGACCGAGTTCTTCGACCCGATGGCGCCGTGGTACCGGGCACCCTGGTACTCGGAGGATTTGCCCACCCAGCACATGACGATGTCGATGTCGCCGCAGGGCGCCGCGATCGAGCCCGTCGTCCTCGATCCGCCAGGCCACGACTGCCGTGGCGAGTGGGGGCACCTCGGCCCGATGGAGTTCGCGATCGGCGTCTCGAACCTCGAGCAAGGGCTCGCAGAGCTCGGGCGCCAGGGGATCGACCTCGTCGGCGAGCCGCAGGCGGTCGACGTGGGCAGCGGCGAGTGGCGCTACGCGTACTTCGCCGAGCCGGACGGGAACTACGTGTCGCTTGTCGAGGGCCGCTACTGATGGGCGCCCGCTTGCCGCTCCACGGCGGGCTCGAGCGCGGCCCGGCCGTGACGCTCACGCTCGACGGCCGTCCGGTGACCGCCTACGAGGGCGAGAGCGTGGCGACGCTGCTGCTCGCCGAAGGGGAGATCGTGACGCGCTTCACCCAGGGCGGCGCCCCGCGCGGCGTCTTCTGCGGGATGGGCGTCTGCTTCGACTGCCTCGTCGTCGTCGACGGCATCCCGAACACCCGCGCGTGCGTCACCTGGGTGCGCGAGGGTATGGAGGTCGTCCGCCAGGACGGCCTCGTCCCACTGAAGGAGGACCGCTGATGCAGATGTACGTCGCAGGCGAGTGGCGCGGCTCCGCGCGCGAGGAGGCCGTGAGGAATCCCTACGACGGCGAGGTCGTGGACACCGTCCCCGTCGCGACCGCGGCCGACGCGGAGGCGGCGCTCGCGGCCGCGGTCGACGGCGCCCGCGCGATGCGCGCGCTCTCGGCCTGGGAGCGGAGCGAGATCCTCCGGCGGGCCGCCGACCTCGTCGAGGCGTCGCTCCCCGACCTCGCACGCACGATCGCGCTCGAGGCCGGCAAGCCGCTCACCGAGGCGACGAACGAGGCAAAGCGGATCCCGGAGCTCCTCCGCCTCAGCGCCTCCGAGGGCGCGCGCATGCACGGGGAGACCGTGCCGGTGGACGCCGCGCCCGGCGGCGCCGGCAAGCTCGCCTTCACGCTCCGCCAGCCGTGCGGGGTCGTCGTCGCGATCACGCCGTTCAACTATCCGGCGCTCCTCGTCCTGCACAAGGTCGGGCCCGCGCTCGCGGCCGGGAACGCGGTCGTGCTCAAGCCGGCACGGCAGACCCCGCTCACGGCGCTCTTCCTGACGAGGGCGCTGCTCGAGGCGGGTCTGCCCGAGAACGCGCTCCAGTGCCTGACCGGCCCCGGCTCAGAGCTCGGCGCCGTGCTCTGCGCCGACCCGCGCGTCCGCAAGATCAGCTTCACCGGCTCGACCGCGGTGGGCGAGCAGATCTCCCGCGTCGCCGGCGTCAAGCGGCTCTCGCTCGAGCTCGGCTCGAACTGCCCGCTGATCGTGCTCCCCGACGCCGACCTCGAGCAGGTCGCGGCGGCGACGCTCACCGGCGGCTACGTGAACGCGGGCCAAGTCTGCATCTCCGTGCAACGCGTGCTCGTCGCCCGCGAGGTCTACGCCGACTACGTGGACGCGCTCACCCCGCTCGTCGAGGGGTTGCGGACGGGGCACCCGCTCGACGAGGCGACGGGGCTCGGCCCCGTGATCTCGGAGGCGGAGGCAGAGAGGGTCGAGCGGACGATCCGTGCCGCGATCGACGGCGGCGCCACGCTCATCGCCGGCGGCAGCCGTGAGGGTGCGGTCGTCGCCCCCACGGTGGTCGGCGACGTCGACCCGGCGATGGAGATCTCCCGAAGCGAGCTCTTCGGCCCGGCCGTCGCGCTCACGGCCGTGTCCGGGATCGACGAGGCGATCGCGCTCGCGAACGACAGCGACTACGGCCTCGGGGCCGGCCTCTTCACCTCCGACCTCGGGAGCGCGCTCCGCTTCGCGAAGGAGATCGACTCGGGCTCGATCCAGATCAACTCGTCACCGCTCTGGCGCGCCGACCTGATGCCCTACGGCGGCCTCAAGGGAAGCGGGATCGGCAAGGAGGGGCCGCGCTACGCGATCGAGGAGATGACCGAGCTGAAGACGATCGTCTTCCACGGCTAGCTGGACTGACTACGCGGCCGCAGGGCTGAAACGGGCGGCGGCGAACGGGGCCAGCTCGTACGGCACCGTTCGGCCGCGCGAGAGATCGGCCACAAGCCTCCCCATCAGCGGGGCCGCGGTGAAGCCGAGGAACGGGAACGCGGCGACGAAGAACCCCGGGACGCCCTCGAGCTCGCCGAGAATCGGCCGGTGGTCGGGCGTGCCGTTGCAGATGCCCGTCCAGACCCGCAGCAGCCGAACCTGCGCGAGGGCGGGGACGACGTGCTGCGCGACACGGAGGTTTGCGTGCAGCGACTCGAAGCTGACCGCCGGCCGGCCGGTCTCGGGATCGGGCTTCGACGGCCAGCCCCCGCCGATCAGCACCGAGCCCACAGCGGCCTGCTTCAGCGTCAGGCGCTCGCCGGCGAAGTAGACGAGATGGCGCAGGAGTGGCGCGACCGGCTCGGTCACGTGCGCCTGGAGCGGCCAGCTCTCGACCGGCAGCGGCACGCCGACGAGCCCCGAGACCTGCCCGGCCGCGGTGCCCGCACAGTCGAGGATGCGCTCGCACTCGATCGGGCCGCCGGACGTCTCCACCCGGAACCCGCTCGGCGTCTGCTCGATCTCGAGCAGCTCGATCCCGACAGCGACTTGAGCGCCGAGCGCCTGGGCCGCGCGCGCGAACGCGGGCGTCGCGAGCAGCGGGTTCGCCTTCCCCTCGAGAGGACAGAGGAGCCCGCCGGCCATGCGCTCCGAGAGGTACGGCGCGACGCGGCGCATGTCGGCGCCCGAGAGCAGCTCGACCTCGAGCCCGGCCGCGCGCTCGATCGTGGCCTTCCGCTCGATCGCCTCGAGGTCGGCCTCCGTGTCGGCAGCCAGCAGCCCGCCGGTCAGCTTGACCTCAAGCTCGGCGTCGAGCTCGGCAGGGAGCTCGCGCCAGAGCTCGACCGCGTCGATCAGGAGCGGGATCGTGGGCGCCCACGCGCGCGCCCACTCCTCTCCTTCGACCATGAAAGGCTCGAACTGGATCTGGACATGGAAGCCGCCGGCATTGCGGCCCGAGGCCTCGGTGTTCAGGTCGTGGCGCTCGACGAGGAGAACGTCCACGCCCTCCTTCGCGAGAAAGTACGCAGCTGCGCAGCCCGTGAGGCCACCGCCGACAACGAGGCTGTCGCAGCGACGTGCCCTCCGGCTAGGATCGCTTCTGGTGGCCGGACCCCGTAGACGCAAGGAGATCATCATGCCCGCCGAGTTCCGAGGAAGCTATTCCGTGGTCGTCACCCCGTTCACTGAGGACGGCCAGGCGATCGACGTCGAGTCGACCAAGCGCTTCCTCGACTGGCAGATCCAGAACGACGTGCCGGGCGTGATCCTCCTCGGGACGACGGGGGAGTTCCTGACCGTGACCGACGAGGAGCGGGCGCTGCTCGTCCAGACGGCCGTCGAGCACGTCGACGGACGGATGCACGTGCTCGTCGCCACGATGAATGCGTCGACGCCGGTCGCCGTCCGGTACAGCCGCGAGGCGGAGCGCCTCGGAGCGGACGGCCTGATGATCATCCCGCCGTACTACTACACCCCGACTGAGGACGAGATCTTCGGCTACTACCGCGCGATCGCGGAGGCCGTCTCGCTGCCGATCATGGTCTACAACAATCCGGTCACCTCGAACGTGGATATGTCCGCGAAGCTGGTCGGCAAGCTGACGCGCGCCTTCGAGAACGTCCGCTACATCAAGGAAGCGAGCATGGACGTCGCCCGTGTCTACGACATCGTCGAGGAGACCGACGGCGTGATGAACGTCTTCGCCGGCGAGCGGATCGTCGAGTCGTTCCTGCTCGGCGCAGTCGGCTACGTCAACCCGTACGGCAACTACCTTCCCCGGGCCTCGACTCGGATCTGGGACTTCCTCGTCGCGGGGCGGGTCGAGGACGCGAAGCGGATCCAGCGCCTGATCACGAAACTCGACCACGTGATCGCCGAGGGGCATCCGACGTACGGGCATCAGTGCTACTCGAAGGCGCTCGCCGCGGCCGCCGGCTATCCGGTCGGCGACGTGCGACCGCCGCTCACGACCTTCGCCGAGCTTGGCGAGGAGGGCCGCTCGCGCGTCGCAGAGATCACGGCCGTGATGCACGACCTCGACGGGCTGATGGACGAGCTCGAGGCCCGCCCCGCCGGCGCACGGTCGGCCGGCTCGGCGCTCTCCCCGGCCTGACCCCGCCCTCCGTGGAGGTCACCGCACTCGGGGCTTGACTCTGCCTGCCGTGCAGGCGTAGGTTGGCCGCAGTTGTATGCGCACGACTGTGCGCATCGCGAACTTCGCGGTGCGACCACCCACACCGATTGGGGGCAGCATGAGCAATTACGACCAGGGATCTCCGAACCCGGCCGCGGACCCGACCGACCTCCTCGCTGGAGGCACGAGCCGCCGCCGGCTCCTCCAGGTCGGGGGGCTCGGGCTCCTCGGCGCGTCGACGCTCGCCCTGGCCGGCTGCGGCGACGACAACAAGTCGAGCGCCGCCGGTGCCGCGACCACGACGACGGCCACCTCGACGTCCTCCGGCTCGATCCTCGACAAGTGGACACGCGAGAAGACGGCCAAGCTCGGCGTCGACCTCAGCTTCCCGCCGCTCCAGTTCAAGGACAAGAGCGGCAAGCCGACGGGGTACATGGTCGAGGTCACCGAGCTGATGATGAAGGAGCTCGGCGTCACCCCCGAGTATGTCGAGACGCCGTTCGCCCAGCTCTTCCCGGGCCTCTCGGCGGGCAAGTTCGACATGCTGGGGATCGCGGTCACGATCTTGCCTTCGCGCGCCCTCCGCGGCTCGTTCGCGGACGTGCCTGCCTTCTACGAGTCGAACGTGGTCGTCATCAAGAGCACCTCGACCGCGAAAAGCCTCGACGACTTGGCGACCGCGAAGTTCGCCGTGCTCCAGGGGAGCTCGCAGGCCGCAAGCGGCAAGTCGATCTTCCCGAAGGCGACCTTCAACGAGTTCGCCTCCGAGACGGACGCGGCGACCGAGGTCTCGGTCGGCCGTGCCGAAGCGGCAATCTTCAGCGAGTTCTCGACCTCCTCGGTGCTCGGCACGAACGCCGACCTGAAGGCGCTCGCCGTTCCGCCGCTCTTCGTGGACGCGAACAGCTACTTCATGAAGGAGGGCGACACGAAGCTCTGGCTCTGGGTCTCGAACTGGCTCCGCTACCAGGCCTCGCACAAGACGTTCGAGAGCCTCTGGGAGAAGTGGGTCGTCCCGAACACGTCGAAGTACAACCTCGAGACCGCCGTCGTCGGGATCAACGGCGACGCGACGCCGATCAGCTGACCCCCGACCGCGTGGCCTTCCGGGGGCGAGCCCGGAGGGCCCCTTCTCAATGATGACGACCGTGCTCGGATATCAGTTCGCCTGGGGCACCGTCGTGGACCGCTGGGACGTGTTCCTCCTGGGCGCGTGGCTGGACGTCTGGGTGACGGCGATCTCATTTGTGCTCGCCTGCGGGATCGGGATCGGGATCGCCGTGATGCGGATCTCGGGCGTCTTTGTCCTCCGCGCGCCCGCCTTCGTCTACGTGCAGCTGCTCCGAGGCGTGCCGCTGCTCGTCTTCCTCTACTGGGTCTACTTCGGGGTCGCGATCGTCGTCGGGCTCAACTTCAGCCCGGTCCAGGCTGGGATCGTCGCCCTGACGCTGACCGGGTCGGCCTATACGGCCGAGATCTTCCGGGCCGGGCTCCAGGCGATCGACCGCGGCCAGGCGGAGGCCTCGCGGTCGCTCGGCCTCTCCCGGATCGGCACCTACCGCCATGTGCTGCTCCCGCAGATGCTCCGGATCGTCGTCCCCCCGCTCGGGAACACGTTCATCGGCCTGCTCAAGGGCGCGACCCTGCTCTCGATCATCGCCGTCCACGACATGGTTCAGGTGGCGAACGACCTCAACATCAACTTCTTCACCCCGTTCGAGGCGTTCACCGCCGTCGCCGTCATTCTCGTCGCCCTGGTGGCCGTCTTTTCGGCCGCCGTCACCCTCCTCGAGCGGGTGCTCGCACTCCCGTGACCGTCGGCTACACCTTCCGCTGGGAGCTCGTGCCGGAGTCGGCCGGAGCGCTCGCCCACGGGCTCAGGATCACCCTCGAGCTCTCGGCGCTCTCGTTTCTGCTCTCGCTCGTGATCGGGCTCGTCGTCGCGCTCTGCCGCCTCGCGCCCTCACGACTGCTTCGCGCCGTCGCCTACGTCTACACCCAGGTCTTCCGGGCGCTCTCGCTCTATGTCTACGTGCTCTTCCTGTACTTCGGGATCGCCGCCGTCTTCGGAATCAACCTCGGCACATTCACCGCCGGGGTCGTCGCGCTCACGCTTCTGAACAGTGCTTACATGGCCGAGATCTACCGGTCGGCGATCCAGTCGGTCGAGCCCGGGCAGCGAGAGGCGGCGCTCGCTGTCGGCCTCGGCCACACGCGCTCCTTCGCGAGCGTGGTCCTGCCCCAGGCGATCCGGGTTGCCGTGCCCGGGCTCGTCAACCAGGCCGTGGACATCATCAAGGACTCGTCGATCGTGGCGGTGATCGGCCTCTTCGACCTGATGGGGACGACAATCCAGCTCGTGAACAGCGAGCGGGCACCGTTCGAGCTCTACACCGTCACAGCGCTGACCTACATCGCGCTGATCCTGCTCGTCTCCGCCGCCGCCGCGCTCCTCGAGCGCCGGCTCGCACGCCATCTCGCGGGCGGCGGCGCTGGGCCGGGGCCGTTCGCGAAGCTGCGCGGCTACCGCTTCGGCGGCCAGGTGCCCGCGTGAACGAGGAGCTCGAGGCGGGTGAGGACGTCGTGGTTGCGGAAGGCATCCACAAGACGTTCAACCGCGGCCATCGCGGGCGCGAGGTGCCCGTGCTGCGCGGGGTCGACCTGCGCGTCGAGAAGGGCGAGGTGCTGGTCGTGATCGGACCGAGCGGCTCCGGCAAGAGCACGCTCCTGCGTTGCCTCAACTTCATCGCACCGCCTGACGCGGGCAGCGTCACCTTCCTGGGCCGGAGGCTCACGGGCGACGTGCCACGCCGTAGGCCGGTCGAGCGGCTGCGCTACGAGCGGGAGCTCCGGTTCTTCCGGACGCACATCGGGATGGTCTTCCAGCACTTCAACCTCTTCCCGCACATGACGGCCGCCGAGAACGTCGCTCTCGCGCCGACGCGGGCGCTCGGGCTGTCGCGGAAGGACGCGCGGACGCGGAGCCTCGAGGAGCTCGCCCGCGTCGGGATGGCGGACAAGGTCGACGCGTATCCGAGCCAGCTCTCCGGCGGCCAGAAGCAGCGGGTTGCGATCGCGCGGGCGCTCGCGATGCGGCCGCAGCTCATGCTCTTCGACGAGGCGACCTCCGCGCTCGACCCGGAGCTGATCGGTGGCGTGCTCGAGGAGATGAAGCGGCTCGCCGAGTCGGGGATGACGATGATCGTCGTCACGCACGAGATGGGCTTCGCCCGCGAGGTCGGCGACCGCGTCATCTTCATGGACGAGGGCCGGATCGTCGAGGAGGGCGGAGCCCGCGAGTTGATCGACAGTCCGCAGAACGAGCGGACTCAGGCGTTCCTGAGCGCGATCCTGAACTGATGCGCTGGGTGCATTATGTGGTTGACCACGACCGGAGGAGGCAGTCATCGCCGTAGAGCACACGCCCGTCGACGAAGCGGCTGTCGAGGAGATCGACCGCCGCTTCGTCTTCCACCCCTTTACCCAGCTCGATCAGCACGAGCGAACCGGCACGCCCGGCATGATCGTGGCGGGCTCGGGCGTGCGTCTGACCGACATCCACGGCCGCTCCTACATCGACGGGATGGCGGGTCTCTGGTGCGTGAACGTCGGCTACGGCCGGCCGGAGATCGGCGAGACACTTCGCGTCCACGCCGAGCGCCTCGGCTACTACCACTCGTTCTCCTCGATGAGCACCGACACGCCGGCGCTCCTCGCCGAGCGCCTGATCGCGATGGCGCCTGAGGGGATGTCGAAGGTCTTCTACGGCTGTACGGGCTCGGACGCGAACGACACCCAGGTCAAGATCGCCTGGTACTACAACAACGTCCTCGGCCGGCCGAAGAAGAAGAAGATCATCGCCCGGGATCGTGGCTACCACGGCGTCACGGTGATGGCCGGGAGCCTCACCGGGCTCCCTGGGGTGCACGCCAACTTCGACCTGCCGCTGCCGATGGTCCGGCATACGACGGCGCCGCACCGGCTCTGGGAGGCCGCGTCGGGGATGAGCGACGAGGACTTCGCGCAGAAGCTGGCCGACGACCTCGAGCAGCTGATCCTCGCCGAGGGACCGGAGACGATCGCGGCCTTCATCGCCGAGCCGATCCAGGGTGCCGGCGGCGTGCTCGTCCCGCCCGCCGGCTACTGGGAGAAGATCCAGGCGGTCCTGCGGCGCCACGACGTGCTCCTGATCGCCGACGAGGTGATCACCGGCTTCGGGCGGCTCGGCGAGTGGTTCGGCAGCGACGTCTTCGGGATCGAGCCCGACCTGATCACGGTCGCGAAGGGCCTCACCTCCGGGTACGTCCCCCTCTCCGCGTGCATCGTCTCGGAGCAGGTCTGGCGCGTGCTCGTGGACGCCGGGCCCGAGGCCGGCGTCTTCGGCCACGGTTACACCTACAGCGCCCACCCGCTCGCCGCGGCGGTGGCGATGACGAACCTCGACCTGATCGAGAACGAAGGTCTCATCGCGCAGGCGGCGAGCCGCGGCGCGCTCCTGCACGAGCGGCTCCGGGAGGAGTTCGCGGATCACCCGCTCGTCGGCGAGGTGCGCGGCCAGGCCCTGATCGCGGCGCTCGAGTTCGTCCAGGAGCGCTCGCCGATGACGGCGTTCAACCCGGGACTGAAGGTGGCCGCCCGGATCACGCGCCGGTGCCTCGACCTCGGCCTGATCACGCGCGCGCTGCCCGCGTCCGACGCGATCTCCTTTGCGCCTCCCTTCGTCGTCTCCGAGGAGGAGCTCGAGGAGCTGGTGCAGACGACGCGCCGCGCCGTCGACGAGGTCTATGCCGAGCTGCGGAGCGAGGAGGCGATCGGGTGAATCGAATCGGCCTGATCGTCAACCCGATCGCGGGCATGGGTGGCCGCGTCGGCCTCAAGGGCACGGACGGCGTGGCGGTGCTCGAGCGTGCGCTCGAGTTGGGTGCCACTCCGGTCGCGGCGGGGCGCACCGACCGGGCGCTCGCCCGGCTCGAGCACTGCCGCGGCGAGCTTCAACTCGTCGCGGCCGCCCGCGAGATGGGTGCCGACCTCGCCGAAGCTCACGCGTTCGAGACCGAGGTGCTGCCGCGCTCCGGGCGTCGGGGCGCGTCGAGCGCGGACGACACGCGTGCTGCCGCGGCAGAGCTGGCTCGGCGCGATGTCGACCTGATCCTCTTCGCCGGCGGCGACGGGACGACGCGCGACATCCAAAGCGTCGTCGGCGACCGACTGCCGATCCTTGGGATCCCGACGGGGGTGAAGATGCACTCCGCCGTCTTCGCGACGAGCCCGGAGCACGCAGGTGACGTCGCCGCCTCGTTCCTCTCCGACGGCGCCCGCGCCGCACTGCGCGAAGTCGAGGTCGTCGACGTGGACGAGGACGGCGTCCGGGACGGCCGGATCGAGACGCGCCTCTACGGCGCCGTGTGCGTTCCCGCCGACCGGCTGCGGATGCAGGCGGCGAAATCCCGCTCGGGGCCCTCCGACGAGGCCGCGCTCGCCGCGGTCTGCCGCGCGTTCGCCGAGGCGATGGACCCGCGTCGGATCTACGTGCTCGGCCCGGGGACGACCACGAAGCGTATCGCGGAGCAACTGGAGGTCCCGAAGACGCTGCTCGGCGTCGACGCCGTCCGCGGCGGCCGCCTCGTCGGCGCCGACCTCGGCGAGCGCGAGCTGCTCGACCTCCTCGAGGGGCAGGCGGCGACGCTCCTCCTCGGCGTCGTCGGCGGTCAGGGCGCCCTCTTCGGCCGCGGCAACCAGCAGCTGAGCCCCGCGGTTCTGCGCCGGATCGGCGTCGCGAACGTCGAGGTGATCGCCGGCCTCGGGAAGTTGCTCGCCCTCGATCCGCCATGGCTGCGCGTCGACACGGGCGACCCCGACCTCGACGCCGAGCTCGAGGGCTACCGGCGCGTCCACGTGGCTCCGCGCCGCACCGTCGTCTACAAGGTGGCGGCATGACCGCGCATCCGTACATGCCGAACTCGACCCCCGAGCTCCACCGGGAGCTCCTGGACGCCGTCGGCGTCCCCGACGTCGAGTCGCTCTTCGTCCAGATCCCGGCTGGGCACCGCCTCCAGGGCGGCCTCCAGCTGCCGCCCGCGCTGACCTCCGAGGCGACGCTGCGGCGCCACTTGCTCGACCTGCTCGCGCGGAACGAAACCTGTGAGCGCAACCTCAGCTTCCTCGGCGGGGGGATCTGGCAGCACCACGTGCCCGCAGTCGTCGACGAGATCGCGCGCCGGAGCGAGTTCCTGACGCCGGTCTGGGGGACGCCGTCGTCCGACCACGGCCGCAACCAGGCCTGGTTCGAGTTTGCGAGCCAGCTGGCGGAGCTGATCGGGATGGATTTCGTCGGCCTTCCCGTCTACAGCTGGGGCTGCGCGGAGGGCCACGCGATCCGCATGGCCGCGCGCCTCACGGGGCGGGCGCACGTGCTCGTTCCGAGCACGATCAGCCCAGAGCGGCTGGCCGTGATCCGGACGTACTGCGGCTCGCCCGAGCTGCTCGGCCACATCGAGGTCGAGCTCGTCGGCTTCGACCCCGAGACGGGCGGCCTCGACCTGGATGACCTGCGCGCGAAGCTCTCACCGCGTACGGCGGCGGTGCTGATCGAGAACCCCGGCTATCTCGGGACGTTCGAGGCGAACGCGGCGGAGATCGCGGTGCTCGCACGCGCGAACGGCAGCGAGACGATTGTCGGCGTCGACCCGATCTCCCTCGGCATCGTCGCTCCGCCCTCCGAGTACGGCGCTGACATCGTCGTCGGCTCCGTCCAGCCGCTCGGCGTCCACATGTCGTGCGGCGGCGGCGCGGGCGGGTTCATCGCCTCGCGTGATGAGGAGCGCTACGCCCACGAGTATCCGACGCTCAACCTGAGCATCGGCCGGACCGTGAACGGCGAGTACGGCTTCGGGATGGCGCTCTTCGAGCAGACCTCGTACGGCCAGCGCGAGGAGGGGAACGACTGGACCGGCAACTCGGTCTACCTCCACGCCGTCGCAAGCGCCGCCTACATGGCGCTGATGGGGCCGGAGGGGTTCGCGGAAGTCGGCCGGCTGATCGTCGGGCGGAGCCACTACGCGGCCGGACGGCTCGCCGAGCTGGGGGGCGTCCGCATCCGCTTTCCGCGAGGCTTCTTCAAGGAGTTCGTCGTCGGCTTCGACGACACCGGCAAGACCGTCGCGGAGGTGAACCGCGCGCTGCGCGAGCGCGGGATCTTCGGTGGCAAGGACCTCTCGCGCGACTTTCCGGAGCTCGGCCAGAGCGCTCTCTACTGCGTCACCGAGGTGCACGCGCGCGAGGACATCGAGAGGCTCGTCGACGCGGTTGCGGAGGTGGTCGCGTGAGGCGGTATCACGCAGCTGTCTGGGACGAGCCGCTCGTGATGGAGCTGGGGCGGCCCGGCCGCCGAGGTGTCGTCTTCGACGATGTCGGGCCGGAGGTGCGCGAGGCGGTCGGCGATCCGGTCGAGCTCGTGCCGGAGGGCCTGCGCCGCAGTGTCCGGCCGGAGCTTCCCGAGCTCTCCGAGCCGGAGGTGCTGCGCCACTACCTCCATCTCTCTCAAGAGACGCTCGGAATGATGGGCGTCAGCCTCTTCGGCACCTGCACGATGAAGTACAACCCCCGCCTCGCGTGGGAGCTCGTCGCTCGACCCGAGATCGCGGAGCTGCACCCCGACCAGGACAACGAGACGCTCCAGGGGGTCCTCGAGCTCGTCCACGGGCTCGACCTGATCCTCCGCGGCCTCTCCGGGATGGATCAGTTTGTCTTCCAGGCGGGCGGCGGCGCGCACGCGGCCTACACACACACGGTCGTCACGCGCGCCTACCACGCCTCGCGCGGAGAGCTCGCCCAGCGTGACGAGATCGTGACGACGATCCAGGCGCACCCGTGCAACGCGGCGACCGCCGCGGCCGCCGGGTTCAAGGTCGTGACGCTCCCGCTCGAGGAGAACGGCTACCCGTCGCTCGATGCACTCAAGGCGGCGGTCTCGGAGCGGACGGCTGCGCTGATGGTCGGAAACCCCGACGACATGGGGATCTACAACCCCGAGATCGACAAGTGGGTCGAGATCGTCCACGACGCGGGCGGCCTCTGCTTCTACGACCACGCGAACTTCAACGGCGTGATGGGGAAGCTGAAGGCGCGCGACCTCGGCTTCGATGCGTGCATGTACATGCTCCACAAGACCTTCGGTGCGCCAAAGGCGGGCGGCGGCCCGGCGGTCGGCGCCTACGGATGCACCGACGAGCTCGCCCGTTTCGTTCCAGCGCCCGTCGTCGTCGAGGACGGCGACCGCTACCGGCTCGACCACGACCGGCCTGACAGTGTCGGCAAGGTGCGCGAGTTCTTCGGCAACGTGCCGCAGCTCGTCTACGCATACACATGGAGCCGCGCGATGGGGGCCGCGGGGATCGACGAGGCTTCGGACATCTCGGTGCTGCTGAACAACTACATGGAGAAGCGCCTGCTCGCGATTCGGGGGGTGACGAAGTCGCAGCCGCACCTGACCGCCCCGCGCCTCGAGATGACGCGCTACAGCCTCGAGCAGGTCGAGCAGGACACCGGGATCACGGTCTTCGACGTCCAGAACCGGCTGGTCGACTTCGGGATCGACGCATTCTGGCTCAGCCACGAGCCGTGGATCGTCCCGCAGCCGTTCACGCCCGAGGCGGGCGAGATGTGGTCGAAGGAGGACATCGACGAGTGGATCGATGTCCTCGGCCACGTGATCGAGGAGGCCTACACGGATCCGGAGCTCGTCCGGACGGCGCCGCACAACCAGGCGATCGCAAAGCTCGACTCGACCGACCTGAACGACCCGGCGAACTGGGCGACGACGTGGCGTGCCTACCGGCGCAAGCGTGCGGCGGCCGACGGTGACGGCGACCCGACAGAGGCTCGCGCGAGGGTCGGTCCGTAGCGGTGACCCCTACAGGACTCCTCGCAGGGCGGGTCGCGCTCGTCACGGGCGGCGGCAGGGGCCTCGGCGCCGCGATCGCCCGCGAGTACGCGGCGGCCGGCGCCGTCGGCGTGGTCGCCGACCTCGAGCGGGGCGCCGCCCCGGACGGCTGGATCGCGCTCGAGGCCGACGTCAGGGCCGAGGCCGATGTCGCGGCCGCGGTCGCGGCGGCCGCGGAGCGCTTCGGCCGGCTCGACGTCGTCGTCGCGAACGCGGGCGTCGTTCCGCCCTGGAGCGACACGAGCGAGCTCGACCTCGACGAGCTCGACGCGGTCTTCGCGGTCAACGTGCGCGGGGTCGCGGCCACGCTCAAGCACGGTGTCGCGGCGCTGAGGGAGCACGGTGGCTCGATCGTCGTCATGGCCTCGCTGAACGCTTGGCGCGCGCACCGGAGCCAGCCGGTCTACACGGCGTCGAAGCACGCGGTGCTCGGGCTCCTGCGTACGGCCGCGCTCGACGCAGGCCGCTACGGGATCCGCGTCAACGGCCTGGGGCCTGGGCCGATCCTGACGGACGCGCTGCGCGAGCGCCTGGAGCGGCGGGCGGCGGCCGGCGGGCCCTCAGTCGAGGAGGCACTCGCCGAGGCTGCGGCCGGGACGGCGCTCGGCCGGATGGCGACGGAGGAGGACGTGGCGCGCGTCGCGCTCTTCCTCGCGAGCGACCTCTCCTCCGGGATCACGGGCGCGCTCCTGCCCGTGGACGGGGGTGTCGCCTGATGCTGATCCGCGCCGGGGAGCGGCCGGAGGTCGAGGCGCGCGACGACCACCTCGTGATGCGCGCGCTCCTGCGCGGTGAGGACGGCGCCGGGCTCAGCCTCACGGAGGTGCGGCTCTCGGGCGCGCACCGGCCGCTTCGGACGTTGCGCTCGCCGAGGGTCTACTACGTGGTCGAGGGCTCCGCCGCCTTCAGGATCGGGGCGGCGCCGTCGTTCGTCGCGGCCCCCGGCGATGTGGTCGTGGTCCCGCGAGGCGAGGTCTACTCGCTCGAGGGCGAGTTCACCTACCTGGTCCTGAACGCGCCGCCCTATGCCGACGGCGACGACCTCTACGAGGAGGACTGAGTGCCGCTCGCGAACAGGACCGTCCTCGTCACGGGCGCTTCGAAGGGGATCGGCGCCGCGATTGCCGGCGCGCTCGGCGAGCGGGGCGCGGCGGTGGTCGCGCACTACGGGAGCGACGAGGCCGGCGCCCGGGAGGCGACGGCGGCGATCCCGGACGAGCGGAAGCTCCTCGTGCAGGCCGACCTTGCCGACCCGGAGGCGCCTGCGCGGCTCTGGGCCGAGGCGCTGGCGTGGCGCGGCGGCGTCGACGTCCTGGTCAACAACGCGGCGATCATGCCCGAGAGCCCGCTCGACGGTACCGACGAGGTGTGGGCGAGCGCCTGGGAGACCGCGCTACGGGTTAACGTGCTCGCCGCCGCTGACCTGATGCGCGAGGCCGTCCGGCACTTCCGCGAGCGCGGCGGCGGGGTCTTGATCACCCTCTCGAGTTGGGCCGCCCAGCGCGGCGCCGGCAACTCGAACCTCGTCGCCTACGCGGCGTCGAAGGCCGCGATCAAGGCAATGGCGCAGACGATCGCCCGCAACCACGCAACCGACGGCGTCCTCTCGTACATCGTCGCGCCGGGTGTCGTCCGAACCCGTATGTCGGAGGAAGCGGCTGTGAGTCGCGGAGGCGAGGAGGCGATCACCGCGACTCTCGCCATGGGCGAGTGGGTGCCGCCCGAGGATGTCGCCCGCCTCGTCGCCTTCCTCGCCACGGGCCGCGTCCGCCATCTGACCGGCGCCACCCTCGACGTCAACGGCGCGAGCTACATCCGATGAAGTTCGGCGTCTGGTACGACGTGCGCAACCCGCCGCGGTGGCACCGGCCCTACGCGGAGCTCTACCAGGAGACGCTCGACCAGATCGTCTGGGCCGAGTCGGCCGGCTTCGAGTCGGTACAGGTCTCGGAGCACCACGTGACCGATGAGGGCTACCTGCCCTCGGTCTTCCCGCTGCTCGCCGCGATCGCTGCCCGGACGAGCACGATCCGCCTCGGGTCGGCGGTGCTCCTCGCCCCGCTCCACCATCCGATCCGGTTCGCCGAGGACGCCGCGTTCGTCGACCAGCTGAGCGGCGGCCGGCTCGAGCTCGGGCTCGGGCTCGGCTACCGGCGCGACGAGTTCCGCGCGCTCGGCGTCCCACGGCCGGAACGGGGAACGAGGACGGAGGAGCTGATCGAGATCGCGCGCCGCGCCTGGACGGGCGAGCCCTTCACGCACCACGGCAGGCACTGGGACCTCGAGGACGTCGTCGTCACGCCGCCGCCGTTCCAGCCGGGCGGCCCGCCGCTCTGGCTCGGCGGCGCGACCGCGAAGGCCGCGGAGCGCGCGGGCCGGCTCGGCTGCCATTTCATGCCGGACGCCTACATGCCGGTCGAGCACTACGCCACCTACCGCGAGGCGCTCGCGGCGGCCGGCCACGACCCCGCCGACTTCCAGGTGGCGATCAACCCGACGATCTACGTCACCGAGGACCCCGAGCGCGGCTGGGACGAGGTGAGCGAGCATCTCCTCTACCAGTACAACCGCTACCGCGAGTGGTTCGCGGCGGGCGGAGCCGAGCCGGCCGCGACGGCGACGAGCGCCGACGAGCTCCCGCGCGACCGGTACCTGATCGGGACGCCCGCGCAGGTGATCGCCGGGATCGAGGCCCTGCGCGAGCGTCGCCCGTTCGACCGGCTCTTCTTCTGGGCGCGCCCCCCGGGCCTCCGCCTCGAGCAGAGCACGCGTTCACTCGAGCTCTTCGCCGAGCAGGTGCTGCCGCACTTCGGGTCGGGCGAGTGAGCTCAGACGACCTGGAGCTCGCGCGTGAACGTGTTCAGCGCCTCGCAGCCCGTGGCGGTGACGACGACTGTGTCCTCGACGTGGATCGGGGTGTTGCGGGCGATGAACGCGCCCGGATCGATCGTGAACACCATCCCCTCCTCGACCGGATCGGTGTTGCCGAGCTGGAGGAGCGGCGGCTCGTGCGCCTCGCCGAGGCCGACGCCGTGGCCGACCTTCCAGATCTGCTGGTAGCCGGCCTCCGCCATCGCCGCCGCGCAGGCCTGGTGGATCGACTCGGCGGCCACGCCGGGGCGGACCGCGGCGACCGCGGCGTCGTAGGCGTGCAGCGTCGCCTCGTAGAGGCGCCGCGCCTCCGCCGTCGGCTCGCCGAGGAAGACGTTCCGGGCCGTGTCGGCGCGGTAGCCGCCGTGCGAGCCGGGAAAGAGGTCGACGTCGACGATCTCGCCCGGCTCGAAGCGCCGGTCGGTGAGGTGATGGAAGGCGCCGACGATCGAGAGCTCTTCCGAGCCCGCCTCGACCATCGCGCGGATGATCTCGCTGCCGGCCTGCGCCACGGTGACTCCCGGCCGGAGCACCTCGACCGCGCGCCGGTAGCCCGCGTCGTGCGCAGAGGCCGCGATCCGGAGTTGCCCGAGCTCGTACGCGTCCTTGACGGCCCGGAGCCGGTCGAAGACGGGGCTCGCGCGCCGGAGCCGCAGGCCGGGCGCGGCGCCGCGGAGGAAATCGGCGTCCGCGAACCAGAGGGAATCCTCGGCGCCGACGTCCGCGTCCCCGAGGCCGGCTGCCGCGGCGGCCGATCTCACCGCGCTCGTCGGATCCTGTCCGTCGACGTACGTGAAGACCTCCCGCACCGGGCTGCGCTCGAGATCGAAGATCCGCGCGTGCATCTCGCTCACGACCATCGCCGGCTCGCCGTCGACCGGCACGAGCACCGCGGAGAGCCAGAGCGGCCAGCCGCCGGGGTGCGCCGACTCGCCGGTCAGCCAGCGGAAGTTCGGCCCGGCCGTGACGTACAGGCCCGCGAGCCCGGACTCGGCTGCGAGCCGCCGCGCTCGGTCGAGCCGCTTCGCGTGATCCGCTCCCTCCACCTCGCCGATCCTAGTCACGTGTCAGCCACCAAACGACGAACAGGAGAACCACATGCCCTGCGCTTCACGTGACGAACTGCCCCTGCAGCAGATCACCCCGACCTACAGCACCCGGATGGCCAAGTGGGGCAGCATGACGGTCGGGATCGAGGCGGCCCCCGCCGGGTTGGACGGCGCCGCGTCGCTCGGCGATCTCCCCGGCGGCCGCTGCCAGGCCCATCACTGGGGCTACATGCTCTCCGGGAAGATCGTCGTCGACTACGGTGACCGCCAGGAGACGATCGTCGGCGGCCAGGCGTACTACGTCGAGCCCGGCCACAAGATCTCGTTCATCGAGGACAGCGAGGCGGTCGAGTTCACCCCGACCGAGGAGCTCAACCGGACGCTCGACGCGGTGCGGGCGAGCGTGGAGCGCGATCGGGGCTGACGTCGTCGACGCCGTCGTCGTCGGCGCCGGCGTGATCGGCCTCGCGGCCGCGCGCGAGCTGCGCGGACGCGGAGCGTCGGTGGTCGTCGTCGAGCGCACCGGGATCGGCTCCGGGCAGTCGGGGGTTCAGCCAGGCGGCGTCCGCCGCCAGTGGGGGACGGCGATCGGCTGTCGCCTCGCCGGCGAGGCGTTCGCGTTCTGGCAGGAGGCCGAGACGCGGCTCGAGAGCCCTGTCGCGCTCGACTTTCGCGAGTGCGGCTACCTCTTCGTCGCCCACTCGGAGCAGACCCTCGCTCGTTTGCGCGCGAACGTCGCAGTGCAGAACGCGGAGGGCGTGCCGTCGAGGATCGTCGATCCCGAGGAGGCGGCCCGGCTTGTTCCCGGCCTCGGCACGGAGACGCTCGTCGGTGCCGCCTGGTGCGGGGAGGACGGCTACTTCGACCGGCCGCAGTCCGTCGTCGAGGCGTTTGCCCGCGGTGCGGACGTGCGCCTCGGGGAGGTGACCGAGCTGCGTCCGGTCGCGAGCGGCTGGGAGGTCGTTTGGAGCTCGGGTGTCGTGGCCGCGGCCACCGTCGTCCTCGCCGCCGGGGCGGGCTCCGTCGCGCTCGCGGCCCCGCACGGGGTGCGCCTCCCGATCGAGCTCGAGGAGCGCCATCTCTTCCTGAGCGCACCGGTTGCGGAGCGCCTCGTCGAGCCGCTCGTCGTCTCGGCCGAGCGCAGCTTCGCGGCGAAGCACCTCGCCGACGGGCGCGTCCTCGCGAGCGACCTCGGCGCCAAGGGTGACGCGGCGGAGGGTGCGCCGCGCTGGCGAGCGCGCATCCGCGAGGGGATCCGCGAGCTGCTGCCCGTGCTCGAGTACGTCGACTTCCCGATCCTCGCGAGCGGTGCGTACGACGTCACACCGGACCGCCAGCCGATCCTCGGCCCGCTGCCGGCGGTGGACGGCCTGCACGTGGCGGCCGGGTTCAGCGGGCACGGCTTCATGATCGCCCCGGCGGTCGCGCGGATCCTCGCCGACGCGGTCGAGGGGCGGCGCGACCCGGTGCTCGACGTGCTCGATCTCGCGCGCTTCGAGGCGGGTCGGCTCGTGCCCGAGCCTCAGGTCGTCTGAGCGACGATCGCGTCGAGCTCGACCTCGACGAGGACGTCGGGGATGAAGCCGCCGACGAAGTAGGTCGTGTTCGCAGGGCGGATGTCCGCGAAGACCTCCCCGTGCGCGCGCACCGCGCCCTCCCAGTCCGCCCCGGGAGCGAGGAGGAGCCGTGTGCGGAGGACGTCCTCGGGGCCGGCTCCGAGCTTCTCCGCGGCGGCGAGGGCCTTGCGGAGGGCGAAGAGCGTCTGCCCGTAGGCGTCGCCGGGATGGACGGGGCCGTCCGCGTCGATCGGCGCCGTGCCGCTGACCGCGACGTGCGCGCCCATCCGGACCGCCCGCGAGTAGCCCGCGAGCTCCTCGAACCGGCTGCCCTCGCCGTAGGTCTGGCGCCGGTCGGCCACGAGCGTCAGTTTATGCTCGCCCGGTGACCGAGATGCAGCTCTACGACGTCCGCGTCACCGTCGAGCGGATCGAGGGCCGGTCGGTCTGCGGGCTCGCGGTGGGGGACTGGTTCGAGGTGACCGAGTCGAGCCGGGTCCGGATTCCGGCGGGGAAGCACTTCTGCCTGTTCGCGATCCAGGCGGTGCTGCCGCTCCTCCCGGCGAAGATGCGGCGCCTCCCGGCCGAGGACTGGCTCGAGCGCGACAACCTCGTCTGCTGCCCCGATCCCGACGAGGGGCTCGTGATGCGGATCGAGCGGATCGGCGAGCGCACGCTCCGCACCGAGGACCTTACGTAGTGCGAGAGCTCGGGCTCGGGCTCTTGTCCGACCAGGAGCCCGCCGACTACGAGACGATCGCGCGCCGGGCCGAGGAGGCCGGAGTCGACGTGCTCTCAGTCTTCCACGACCTGCTCTACCAGCCGGCGATCGGGCCGCTCCTGCTGATGGCGCGGGTGACCGAGCGCGTCCGCCTCGGGCCGGCCGCGCTCAACCCCTTCACGCTGCACCCCTACGAGATCGCCGGCCAGACCGCCCTCCTCGACCGCCTCTCCGGCGGCCGCGCCTACGTCGGGCTCGTCAAGGGCGCCTGGCTCGATCTGCTCGGGCTCGAGGAGGAGCGGCCTCTGACGGCGCTGCGCGAGGCGGTCGAGATCGTGACCAAGCTCCTCGCGGGCGACCCGAGCGGCGTCGAGGGGGAGCGTTTCCGGCTCGAGCCGGGGGCGATGCTCGCCTACGAGCGCGAGCGGCTGCGGGTGCCGCTCCTGATCGGCACCTGGGGTCGGCGCACGGCGGCGTGGGCGGGCACCGTCGCCGACGAGGTGAAGCTCGGCGGCTCCGCCAACCCGGATCTGATTCCGGTGCTGCGCGAGTGGCTCGGCAGCCCCGACGTCGGGATTGTCGTTGGCTGCGTCACGGTCGTCGACGAGGACGGGGCGTGGGCGCGCGAGCGCGCCCGGGCGGCGGTCGCCCCGTACCTGGACGTCGTCGCGAAGCTCGACCCGACGCTCGAGCTTGCGCCCGGGCAGGAGCCGCCGCTCGACCGCTTCGCGATCGCCGGGACGCCGGAGGAGGTGGCGGCACGCGTCGAGGAGCTCTGGGCGGCCGGCGCCGCCCGGGTCGAGCTGGGAACGCCGCAGGGGCGGACGACGCGCGCGGGCGTCGAGCTGATCTGCAGCCGCGTGCTGCCCCTGCTCCGCCGCTGAGCTGGTGCCGGTGGGCGACGTTCTGCGCCGCCCACCGGCACTCGCTCCCTACTTGATCGTCACGGGCGCGAACGACTCGTTCGTCGTCGGGCTCGGCACGTAGCCCTTGACATTCGCGGTGAACGCCAGCGCCGACTTCGAGTGCGCGTAGGGGATCCCGGGGAGGTACTCCATGATCGTCCGGTTGATCGCCTGGTACATGGTCTTGCGCTTCTCGACGTTCGGCTCGAGCTCAGCCTCGTCGAGCGCCTTCGTCAGCGCCGGGTTCTTGAAGCCCCATTGCGGCTTCTCGCCCTGGAAGAAGATGCCGATGAAGTTGTCGGCGTCGGCGTAGTCACCGGTTTGGCCGAGGAAGTTCAGTGCGCCCCCCTTGCCCTGGAGGACACGGCCGAGGTAGTCGGGGCTCCACGGAGCCGAGTGCGGAACGACCTTGAAGCCGGACTCGTTCAGGCTGGCCGCGAAGGCCTCGAAGTTCCGCTTCGGGTCGGGCATGTACGGCCGCGACACATCCGTCGGGTACCAGAAGTCCACCGTGAGCGGGAGCGTGACGCCCGCCTTCTGGAGGAGCTCCTTCGCCTTCGCCGGGTCGTACGTGTACTCGGTGACGTCATCGGCGTAGCCCGAGAGCGTCGGCGGCATGAACTCCTTCGCCACCACGCCGCGGCCGGCGTAGAACGAGTCGACGATCTTCTGGCGGTCGAGTCCGTAGGCGACGGCCTGCCGCACCTCGAGCTTGTCGAACGGCTTCACCTTCTGATTGATCGTGATGTAGGCGATGTTGAACGCCGGGCGCTCGAGCACCTGGAGTTTCGAGTCGCCCTTGACCGTCGGCACGTCCTGCGGCTCGACGAGGTCGTAGCCCTGGATCTCACCGGTCTGGAGGGCCTGGAGGCGCGCTGCGTTGTCGTTGATCGGGCGGATGATCAGCTTGTCGAGCTTGGCCTTCTCGCCCCAGTAGTCCTCGTTGCGGACGAGGACGAGCTTGTCGCCCCGCGTCCACGACTCGAGCTTGAACGCGCCGGTCCCGACCGGGTGCTCGGTTCCGAACGTGCCGGTGGGATGGAAGCCGGTGTCGTCGGTCGTGCCCGCGTCGGCTTCGTAGTCGATGAGCGCCTTCGGGCTCGCCATCGCGAACGGGGCGAGCGTCAGGGCGCCGAGCACGGAGGCTGACGGGCGCGTGAAGTTCAGTTTCACGGTCGTTTCGTCGGTCGCCTCGCAGCTGGCGAAGAGGCTCTGGCCGAGCGCCTCGTTCTCCTTGGTGTTCTGGGCGTATCCGCCGAACGTGACCTGCCAGTAGTACGACGCCGAGGCACTCTGGGCCGCACCCTCGAAGTTGTACCAGCGGTTGAAGTTAGCGCAGACGGCCTCGGAATTGAAGGGCTCGCCGTCCGTGAACTTGACGCCGGCGTGGAGCTTGAACGTGATCGCCTTGGCGTCCGTCGCCACCTCCCAACTCTCGGCAAGGCTCGGCACGACCTCCGTGCCGCCGGGCTTGAGGTTGACGAGCGTCTCGAAGATCTGCGACGCGGGTCGGATCGACTCGCCGTCGCTCGCGAGAGCGGGATCGAGCGAGACAGGATCGGCGGCGCCCGCGAAGACAAGCGTGCCCCCCGCTGCGCCTCCGGCCGTCCCGGCAGCCTTGTCCTTGCCGCCGCACCCGGCCGCCACGGCGAGCGCGACTACGACGAGGGCTAGCCCCGGAGGACGCCACGTCATGTTCATGATGTCTCCTTTTCGCTGGGCCGGTCCGGCCTGGGGCGAGTATCTCGTCCCGCCCAGCACGAGGCAAGCAACGCGTACAATCGTGCGCATCGCGAACATCACCAAGGAGCCCCATGGACCTCGCCGCCAGAGTTCGAGAGCTCGACGATCGCCTTGCGATCACTGATCTGATCCACGCCTACTGCGACCACTTCGACCGAAACGAGCCCGAGGCGGTCGCTGCGCTGTTCACGGCGGAAGCGACCGTCGACTACGGCCCCGAGGCGACGACGATCGTCGGGGCGGACGCGATTGCTTCGACGATCGCGGTCGGGCTGAAGCAGACGTTCGCCGCGACGAGCCACCATGTCTCCAACATTCGGATCTCGTTCGAGGGCCCCGACGCGGCGCTCGGCGTCACCTACCTCTATGCATGGCACCGCTACGTCGACGGCTCGCCGGATGGGGAGCTCTGGGGCCGCTACCGCCACCGCTTCGAACGCACCGTCGCCGGCTGGCGGATTGCGCGGCTCGTGCTCGAGGCGACCGGCACGGTCGCCTTCCACCGGGCGACGATGCACCCGATCGGCCGCCGCTAGGCGATGGGCCGTGCTGGGCTCGAACCAGCTTGACAACAGATGCCGACGGGCTTTGTCGTCAGGGAACAGGTCACGTCATTCTGCAATGAGTTCTAAGAAGCGCCCCGGTGCCGCGAGCGTGACTTCCTTTTGCTCTAGGTGGTGCAGGTCGGGGGCGCGGGATCTTTCGCGCCCCCGACCTTTCCTTCGCCTAGCGGGCGTTCATCATCGTTGGTTCCCGTCAGGAAGGAGCAATCGAGCTGCCACCGAGCGGGCATCCGGTGACGGTGCCACCCGTGATCGTCGCAGCGAGTTTCGCAAGGACATCACCGTTGAAGGTTCCCCGAGTGAGGGTGGTGGCCGCACCGGCAAGAGTCGTTCCCACGAACGTCGAATCCGTCAGCGTCACGGCGTCCGCGACCCACCAGTACACGCTGCTGCAAGCCGGCGTGGCACCGTCGCTCCTGATCACCGAGAAGTTGGTGCCCGTCAAAGCGCCGACTCCTAGGGTTCCGATCTTGAAGATCCAGGTGCCGTCCGTGGGCCCGTCGAGCGTCAACACACCGCCCGTCGTGGTGGCCGCCGCCTCGAAGCAATAGATGCCAGGGGGAAGCGTCTGACCAGCGAGTGTCGTCAATGTGGAGTCGCACTGCAGCGCCTTGAAGGCGTCGTAGGCAACGCCGAAGTCGTTCTGGGCCTGCGCCGCTACCGTGTCCCCGGCGTTGATAGTCCCGATCACCGGACAACTGTTCTGCGTGATAGCGGTGCCGGGGTACACGCCGACATTTCCGGTGACAGTGGCGTCGGTGCAGGTCACCTCCGTGCCGGCGAGGACAGCGAAGCTTCCCGCTGCACCCAGCGAGGGAGTGGACATCGGGGCATCCGAGGCGAGCGCCAGGGCGGACGCCGGAATCAGCGCAACGACGACTACCGACATGACCAGCGAAAACAGAACACCGTTTCGTGAACGGCGCAGATCGCGTAGCACACTCAAGAGGAACCTTCCTACTGGAGTCGGCACCGACGAGTCGTCGGCTGCCGCAGAACCGAGTAATCCGTAGTTCGCATCTACCAGTCACAACAGATACTTTCACTTGTTCAAGTATCTAAACGTCACGCTCGGAACGTGCCTGCAATGCCGGTCGAGCCGGCGAGCACTAGGCGCGCTTTCTCCCCGCCGCCGACGAACGTGCGCTTGGGCTTCTACACGAATTCGGCTCAGCGCCGGATGGCTGTGAAATTGACGCGGCTGCGGATGCCGAACGATCACGTCGAGAGACAGACCCGTCTGTGCACAGGGCGATATAGAGCGGGAGCGACGGGACTCGAACCCGCGACCTCCGGCGTGACAGTTACGTGCTGCGGGTTACCGTTGGTGTTCGTTGGTCGCCGTTAGTCGCGCTGTGCGCGGCTTCCGCGCGGCGGCTCTTGTCGTTGGTCGCCACGGGTTGCCGCCGCTGCGTTCCAGAATCGTTCCAAAAGCCGGTCGCGCCCTCGACGTGCTAGCGGTGGGGATGCTTCTATGAGTGGCAAGTGCTCGAGGCAACCTCACTACCACTTGACACTCATAGAAGCATCCCTGGTCTCAGAGAGAAGAGGCGGCGCCTAATCCGTCGCCGGCTGGTCGGGCGGGCGGTGGCGAGCGACAATGCGTGGATGTCGAACTGCGTATCGTGTGGCGCGGCTCTTTCAGGGAGTGCGCGCTTCTGCTCGTCGTGCGGGATGTCGACCGCGATGGCTGCCTCCGCGGTCGAGGAGCGGAAGCTAGTGACAGTGTTGTTCGCTGATCTTGTCGGCTCGACGGCGCTGGGAGAGTCCACCGATCCGGAGCGGATGCGCGTGGTGCTCGACCGGTTCTACGACGCGATGGCGGCCGAGATCGAGCGTGTTGGCGGAACGATCGAGAAGTTTGTCGGGGACGCGGTCATGGCCGCGTTTGGCGCGCCGATCGCTCATGAGGATCACGCCGAGCGGGCTCTTGCTGCGGCGCTGGCAATGCAGGATCGATTGCGCGAGCTCTTCGGAGACCGCTTGAAGCTCCGGATCGGTGTGAATACCGGGGACGTTGTCCTCGGACGCGCCCGCCAGGGCAGCTCGTTCGTGTCGGGCGACGCCGTCAACGTGGCGGCGCGGCTCGAGCAGGCCGCGGCGCCGGACGAGATCCTGGTCGGCGAGCGCACCGTCGCAGCCGCGGGGGCGGCGTTCGCGTACGGGGAGGGGCGCTCACTCGCGGCGAAGGGCAAGCGGCTTCCCGTCAACGCACGCCCGCTCGTGCGCGCGCTCGCGCCACGGCGGCCGCGCGGCGCCCGCGGCCTCCGCTCGGCATTTGTGGGCCGCAAGCTGGAGATCGAGTGGTTGGTTCGAGCCTACGAGGCGACGGTCGCCGGCGGGCGACCGCGGCTCGTCGTTGCCGTCGGGGATCCAGGCGTCGGAAAGAGCCGTCTCGTAGCTGAGTTCGTCGACCGGCTCGCGCGCTTCCCCAGCTCTCCCGCCGTCGCTCTCGGCCGCTGCCTCGCGTATGGCCGTCAAACGACGTACGCGCCGCTCGGTGACGTGCTCAGGCAGCGGCTCGGCCTCGCTGAGAGCGCCTCGCCAGCCGACGTGGCGGCTGTTCTTGGGAGCCGGCAGATCCTCGCCCTCGCGCTCGGCGCCGCCGCCGCCGAGGACATCCATCCGCTCGTCGCGCGGGCACGGTTCCAGACGGCGTGGACGGAGTTCGTCGCCGAGGCGGCGGCAGAGCGCCCGCTCGTGGTCGTCATCGAGGACGCGCACTGGGCTCAGCCGCAGCTGCTCGAGCTACTCGATGAGCTCGCGGCGACGGGCGAGATGCCGATCCTCATCGTCGTGACGAGCCGGCCCGAGCTTGCGCCCGCCGCCTTCGCGCGCGCCGCGGCAGAGACAATCCGGGTCGAGCCGCTGCCGGCCGCGTCCGCCGCAGCGATGGCCGCGCAACTTCTGGGCTCAGCGCCACCGCAGCCGATGCTCGCGGCCCTCGACCGCGCGGAGGGCAACCCCTTCTTCATCGAAGAGATCGTCGCCAGCCTTCTCGACCGCGGGCTGCTCGTCCGCCGCGAGGGCGCGTGGGCCGTCGGCGAGCTGCCGCCGTCCGCGGTCCCCGACACGGTCACGTCGCTGCTCGCCTCGCGGATCGATCTGCTTCCGCCGCGTGAGAAGCGGGCGTTGCAGGCGGCGGCGGTCGTCGGCCGGCGGTTCGGACGCGCGTCCGTCGAAGCACTGGTCGGCGAGCGGCCCGACTTCGCCCTGCTCGAGCAGCGTGAGTTCGTGGCACGGGCTTCCCCGTCGTCCGTGGCGGACGACGGGGAATACACGCTCAAGCACGCGCTCACGCGTGAAGTCGCGTACGCCGGGGTTCCCCGCGCTGCACGCGCGCGGCTCCATGCGGCTTACGCCGAATGGGTCGAACGCGAGCGCGGAGCGCGCGACGAGAACGCGCCGGTGCTCGCGCACCACTACGGCGAGTCGCTGGACGCGGAGTTCCTCGATCTGGCGTGGGGCGAGGACGCCGCGACGATCGAACGCTTGCGCACGAAGGCGCTTCGCTGGTTACAGCGGGCAGCCGAGTTGGCGATCGGGCGATACGACATCGACCAGGTACTCTCGCTTCTCCAGCGGTCGCTCGAGCTCGCCGAGGATGAAGCGACGACGCACCGCCTCTGGCGCGCGATCGCCGCGGCGCACGCGCTGCGGTACGACAGCGCCGGATTCGTCAGCGCGAGTCAGCGCGCCATCGACCTCGCGCCTGATGCGCCCGCGAGGTCTGCGCTGTACGCCGACCTCGCACTCCGCACGTCCGTCGCCGGCTTGATGTGGAACCCTCCGCTCGAGCCGCAGGTTGTCGAGGCCTGGATCGAGAGTGCGCTCAGGGGCGCCGCGGCTGGGAGCGCGGATCGGGCGAAGGCGCTTCTGGCGCGTGCGTGGTATGAGGCGAACGCGGACGCACCGGCGCGCGAGGCGCTCGCGATCGCCGAGCGCCTCGACGATCCGGTACTGATCGCGCTCGGGCTGCGCGGTTGCATCTTCGCCGCGACCACGGCTGGCCGCCTCGACGAGGCCGCCGCGCAAGCCGAGCGGCTCGACGCGATCGTCGGCTCGGTCTCAGATCCCGGCCTGAAGGAGGTCGTGATGACGCCCACCCTGCGCATCGCGATGCTGCTGGGGAATCTGGACGATGCGCGACGGCATGTCGAGTCGATCGACGCGTTGATCCGGGAGCTCACGCCCCACCATCGGCTTCACGGGCTCGCCTACGCGGTGGAGGTGGAAGAGCTTGGTGCGTGCTGGGAGCGGGTTCTCGCGCTCGAGCCCGCGGTCGAGGAGGCCGTGGAGCGCAACCGCGCGACGCCGTGCGCCCGCAACGCGCGGTCGCTGCTCGTCTGCGCGCTCGCGCACGAGGCGGCGGGCAACGGCGGACGCGCGGCCGTGGTCGAGCGTGCGGCTGAGCAACTGCGGATGGAGGGGCACGTGCGCGTGCTCGAGCCTCTTCTTCTGCGGCTTGCCCTTCTCCGCGGGCGGTCCGAGGAGCTGCAGGACCGGATCGGTCGCTACGGCGCGCCGCAGATCCGGTTCACGTGGGATATCGCCGGCGTCGCCGCCTGGCTCGACGCCGCAGCGGCGCTCGGTCTGCGCGAGGCGATCGAAGCCGCCGCCACCGACATCGCCTACGAGGCGACGTACGTCGAGCCCTTTGTGCTGCGCGCGATTGGCATCGCGCGCAGGGACGAGGAGCTGATCCACCGGGCCGACCGCGCGTTCGCCGCGCGAGGACTCGATTGGTTCGCCCAGCAGACGCCGCTGCTGATAGGCGCGGCGACCCGCTCAGGGGCACGCCCTTGCCCCGGCTCTCGGACTAATTGAGAGCCCCATCCACACCCCATCACGCGGTAGCGTCTGCCGGACATAGGAAAGAAAAATCGCCTGCGTGCAGGCGGTTCAAGAGCGGGAGCGACGGGACTCGAACCCGCGACCTCCGGCGTGACAGGCCGGCGTTCTAACCAACTGAACTACGCCCCCCGGGCGAGGGGGCAGTCTAGCTGCCCCGGTCTCTAGGCTGCATACGTGACGACGGTCGACTGGATCGCGGCCGCGGTGATCGCCGTCGCTGCATTGAACGGGCTCCGCAAGGGGCTCCTGTCGGGAGCGCTCTCGCTCGCCGGGATCCTCGGCGGCGCGTACGTCGGGGCGCGGATTGCGCCGCAACTCCTCTCCGGCACAACCTCGGCGTACACGCCGCTCGTGTCGCTCGCCGGCGCCGTCGTCGCCGGAGTGTTCCTCCAGAGCGCCGGCTCGCTCATCGGCGGCATGGTCGGCAAAACGCTCTTCGCGATCCCGCCGCTCAAGGCGCTCGACACGATCGGTGGGCTCGCGCTCGGTGCGGCAATCGGCACGACGCTCGTCTGGGTGCTCGGCGCCGTTGCGCTCCACGTCCCCGGCCAGACCGAGCTCCGCCGCGAGGTGCAGCAGTCCGTGATCCTCAAGCGGCTGAACGAGCAAGTGCCGCCCGAGCGGATCATGGACGCGCTCGCACGGGTCGACCCGTTCCCGGCGCTGCGCGGCCCAGACGCGCCCGTCGAGCCGCCCGACCCGCTCCTCCTGCGCCAGCCCGCCGTCCGGCTCGCAAAGCAGAGCGTCGTCCGCGTTACCGGGAGCGCCTGCGGGCTCGGGATCGTGGGGAGCGGCTGGATCGCAGCCCCTGGCCTCGTCGTCACCAACGCGCACGTCGTCGCCGGCGTGAAAGGCCCACGCGTCGACCGGGGCGAGGACAGCGACCGCCGCAGCGCCACGCTCGTGCTCTTCGACCCCCGCAACGACCTCGCGATCCTGCGCGCCCCAGGCATCGGCGGCCGGGCACTGCCGCTCGTCGACCCCCGCAGCGGCGTCGCGGTCGCCATCCTCGGCTACCCGGAGAACGGCCCGTTCACCGCCACGCCCGGCCGCGTCGGCCAGACGGCCACCGTCCTCACGAACGACGCGTACGGGCGGGGCCCGGTTGGCCGCCGGATCACGACGATCCGCGGTCACGTCCGCCACGGCAACTCCGGCGGCCCCGCCGTCGACGGCGCCGGCGGCGTGCAGACAACCGTCTTCGCCTCGCGGGTCGGCTCGCGCTCCGGCTACGGCGTCGCCACCGACATCGTGCGCAAGGCGATCGCCAAGGCGCGTGGCGCGAAGCCTGTTTCGTCGGGCCCCTGCGTGCGTTAGAACAGGTCGAGGATCCCGAGCGGGGCCCGAAACGGGGCCACCACGTACACGCCGGCCGCCCGGGAGCGGCACGCCTCGATCAGCCCGCCCGCCAACTCCATCCCGACCTCCGGCGCCGACGCGCCGGCGGCGCGCAGCGTCTCCTGCACCGGATCGGGCACGACGATCCCCGGCACCTCGTTGTGGACGCGCACCGCGAGCTGGTGGCTGCGTAACGGCCAGATCCCGACGAGGAGTGGGATCGGCGAGCTGCCACCGAAGCGGGCGAGGAATGCGTCTAGGTACTCGACGTCGAAGACGATCTGGGTCATCGCGAACTGTGCACCGGCCTCGAGCTTCTGCTCGAAACGATCGAGCTCGAGCTCCATGTCGTCGGCGGTCGGGTTCACGGCGACGCCGGTGAAGAACGACGTGGGAGCGTCGATCGAGCGGCCGTGATAGTCCTCGCCCCGGTTCAGTGACGAGATGAGACGCGTGAGCCCGATCGAGTCCACCTCGTACACCCCGCGCGCACCCGGGTAGTCGCCCTCCTCCGGAGGGTCGCCCGTGACCGCGAGCACGTTGCGAACGCCTTCGGCGTGGGCACCGAGGAGCAGCGACTCGAGCCCGGCCACCGCGGTGTCGCGCGGCGTCAGATGCGGGATCGTCTCCATCCCGGTCGTCCGCTGGATTGCGACCGACGCCATGATCCCGCTCATCCGTGCGCGCGCCCGCGGGTTGTCGTTCACGTCGACGAGGTGCGCCTTGCCCGACTCCTTCAGGACGCGCGCCGTCTCGATCAGCCCCTCGTTCGAGGCGCCGAGCGGCGGATCGAGCTGCACCGAGACGACGAACTCCTGCTCGCGGAACATACGGGCAAGCTCCGTCTCCTCCGGCGCGGCGCCTGCGGCTGTGGCGAGCTCGTCCTCACGCACGATGAGCGGCCCGGACGGCGCGCGATCCTCGTCGACCGCAGAGCGGATCGCCGCGATCTGGGCCGGGGTCGTGCCGCAGCAGCCGCCGATCAGGCCGGCCCCGAGGCTCCGCGCCTGCGCGGCGAACTCGGCGAAATAGTCCGGCGTCGCATGCGGGAAGACGAGTCGGGTGCCGGAGAGGCTCGCGAGACCGACGTTCGGCATCGCAGCGAGCACGCGACCCTCGCGCTGCATCGCCGCGAGCGCCCGCAGGGCTGCGGCAGGGCCGGCGCCGTGGTTCGCACCGATCGCGGCGACGTCGAGCCCGTCCAGCCGCTCGGCGGCCGTGGCGGCAGGGACGCCGCCGAGTGTGCGCCCGTCGGCGTCGAAGGTCATCAGCGCCACGATCGGCAGGCTCGACACGGTGCGTACGGCTGCGATCGCGGCGACGAGCTCCTCGAGATCGTAGAACGTCTCCAGCATCACGACGTCGGCCCCGCGCCCCTCCAGGATCTCCGCCTGCTCGGCGTAGAGCCGGTCGTTCTCCTCCGGGTCGAAGCGCTCGTACTCGCCGAGCGGGCCGATCGCGGCTGCGATGAAGATGTCGCGGCCCGACACCTCACGCGCCTCACGCGCCAGTCGCACCGCGGTCGAGTTGATCCGCTCGAACTCGTCCTCCAGGAAGTGCGCGGCGAGCTTGCGCCGGTTCGCGCCGAACGTGTTCGTCTCGATCACGTCCGCGCCAGCCCGGATGAAACTTGAATGGAGCGCGACGACGCTCTCCGGCGCGCGCAGGTTCGCCTCCTCGGGGCAGCGCAGCCGTGGGACAGCGCCCGCAATCAGCGTCCCCATTCCCCCGTCGGCGACAAGCGTGGGGCCGCTTCGCAGGCGCTCGGTGAACCGGTCTGCCACGGGCCCACTGTAGTGAAGCGGCGGCGTCAACCCCGAATGAGTGACGCGTGAACCAAGAATGGGTGATGGCACCAACCGATTCGTGTCCGATACTCCAACCAGTCCTCGAGCGCACCGGTGTGGCGGGAGCGAACGAGGGCAACTGCGGCAAGACTGGCTTCTGCGGAGGCCATTGGGAGACCGGGCCACGGCGGCGGCCCGGTCTCCTCTCTTTTTGGGCAGCTAAAGATTTCCGCCGCCCGAACCGATAAGGTGGACGGACTCTCCTTCCGGGGACTGACGGCAAATCATCCTGCGGTTAGGAAGGTCTCGAAACGGCGGGCTTTGGCTCGCCGTTTCCCGTTCCGAGGGCGAACACTGAGGCCGTCTCAGTCGTCGTGGACGACGCGGCCTTCCATCCCGCCGGCGACGGTGACCACCTCGCCCGTGATGTGGCCCGAGAGCACATCGGAGGCGAGCACGACGACCTGGGCGGCGATGTCGTCGGGCGTCGCGACCTTTCGCAGCGCCATCGTCCGCGAGATCCGCCGCACCGCCTCGGGGTCGACATGGCCACGCGTCATCGGCGACTCCGTCCAGCCGGGGGCGACCGCGTTCACGCGTGCTCGCGGCGCGATCCGCGTCACCTCATTCTTCAGGCTGAGGAGCAGACCACCGGTGACGGCCGACTTGGCGGCCGCGTAATCGGCGTGACCGGCCTCACCGACGATGCCCGCGGTCGAGCCGACGAGAACCAGCGAGCCGTGGCCGTTCCGCTCCACCTCACGTAGGAAGGCGCGGCTGGTCAGGAAGGCCGAGGTCAGATTCTGCCGGAGCGTCGCCTCCCAGCGCTCGAGCGTGAGCTCCCACACGGGCACGTCCTCGGACGGCCAGACGCCCGCGACGGCAGCGCACACGTCGATCTGCCCGAGCGCCTCGCGCGCAGCCGCGAAGGCGCGGTCGACCTCGTGTTCGTCGGTCAGGTCGCCGCCGACGACCGGCGCGCCGCCGAGCTCGGCCGCCACCTCGCGCGCCCGCTCCTCACCGCGGTGGTAATGGACGGCGACGCGCGCACCCTCCGCTACGAAGAGCCGCGCGCAGGCAGCGCCGATCCCACCGGAGGCGCCGGTGACGAGGACGCCCTTGCCTGCGAGTCCGGTCTCCACGATCGCCTAGGCTACAGCCACGTGAAGGTGCACATCATCAGCGATATGGAAGGCGTCTCCGGCATCACCAAGCCGCGGCAGACGCTCGGCGGCGCGCCGCTCTACGACGAGGGCCGCCGCCTCTACACCGAGGAGATCAACGCGGCCGTGCGCGGCGCCAAGGCGGCCGGTGCAACCGAGATCGTCGTCATGGACTGTCACGGCGCGGGTGAGGAGTGGATGTTCAACTCGCTCGTCCCCGACCTGCTCGACCCCGCCTGCGAGTGGGTCGTCCAGGACGAGTGGACCGAGTACACCGCTTTCCTCGAGGAAGGCTGCGACGCGGCGCTCTTCGTCGGCATGCATGCGAGAGCCGGCACGCGCGACGGGCTGATGAACCACACCGTCTCCGGCTCCGAGTATCAGAACCTCTGGTTCAACGGCACGCTCGTCGGCGAGACCGGGATCAACGCGGCGCTCTGCGGCACCTGGGGCTGCCCCGTCCTCCTCGTCACCGGCGACGAGGCCGCCTGTCGCGAGGGGCGCGAGCTCCTCGGCGACAACCTCACGACCGTGGCCGTCAAGATCGGTACCGGCGCCCGGAGCGCCCGCAACATCGCGCCGCTGCGGGCCCGCGAGCTGATCGAGGCCGGCGCGAAGGACGCGCTCGCGAACCTCGCCGCGGTGAAGCCGTACGACCCGGGCAGCCCCTGCGAGGTCCGGGTCGAGTTCAAGAACACGTTCACGCCTGACAAGCTCCGCTATCGCCAGGGCGTCGAGCGGATCGACGACCGAACGATCACCTCGTCGGCCGCGACGTGGTGGGACGCCTGGAAGCAGTTCTTCTTCTAGGAGAGAGCCTTGTGGCTCAGAGCCACAAGGCGGGTTGTTCGGCTACAGCGCCGGTTCGGACACGGCTGAGGGACAGTCCCTAGAACGTCTCGAGCGAGGCGCGGCGCCGGCCCTCGACCTCGAAGAGCCGGAAGAGGCCGTAGGCGGCCACCGCATAGGCGACACCGATCGCAGCCTCCGTCCAGACGAGCGACGAGACATCGGTGAGCGTGGCTCCGCCCGCGATCTCGCGCGCTGCCTCGATCCCGTGCGTCATCGGCATCGCCCGGCCGATCGCCGCCAGCCAGCCGGGCAGGTCGTTGACGTCCACGTTGACGCCGCAGACGAGCAGCATCACGAAGTAGACGAGGTTCGCGGCGAAGAAGACATCGCGGGCGCGCAGGCCGATCGAGCCGATCAGCATTCCCAGGCAGACACCGGTCACGGTCGTGAGCACCACGACGACGGCGAGCGCCGGCACGGTCGCCGCCGCCGGCGAGAAGTCGAGGAAGACCCAGCCGGTCGCGAACCCGAAGGCCGAGACGATCAGCCCGTTGACGATGTTCGGCAGCGCCCGGCCGAGGAAGAGCGCGAGGCGGTTCGCCGGCGTTGCGAGGAGCGGCGAGAGCGTCCCGAACTGCCGCTCGTTCGCGATCCCCATCGTCATCCCGTAGATCCCGGCCATCGCCGAGACCTGGACGGCGTTCCCGATCACGTAGAACGAGTCGTCCTGGCTGCCCGCATAGCGGCCGAGGTAGGAGAAGAAAAGGATCTGGAAGAGCGGGCTGCCGAGCATCGTCGTCACGTACATGCCGGGGCTGATCCAGTTGAAGAGGGCGCGGTAGGAGATGAGCCCGCCGATGAAGAAGACGCGGAAGGCGGCGGTCACGTCAGCGAGAGGGTCGCGTGCACGCGGGCGCGTCGCTCGAAGTTCTGCATGAAGATCGAGCCGAGCACGAAGTAGACGGCGCCGAGGCCGATGCACATGCCGATCGACGGCCACACCGCGCCGCCGAGCGCTGCGTTGCGCACCGCCTCCATGCCCCACGTCGGCGCCAGCCCCCACGAGAGCCACTCGACCCAGCCGGGCAGGAGCGAGAGCGGGACGAGCAAGCCCGTGGCAAGCCAGACCGGATACTCGAGCAGGTTCGAGAACGCGTTCGCGTTCCGGTAGAGCACGAACGTCGATGCCATCAGGAGTCCGAGCATTCCCAGGCTGATCACGGTCACCGGCAGCGCAAGTGCGAAGAGCAGCGGATGCTCGAAATGGAGCGGGACGGCGAAAAAGACACGGCCCCAGAAGAGCGTCGCGACGATCGAGTAGAGGCCGATCGACGCCGTGGCGACGGTGATCGGCAGCAGCACGAAAATGAACCGCACCGGCGCGGCGACGGCCACCTCGAGCGTGCCCTGCCAGCGCATCCACTGGATCGCGCTGCCGGAGCCGAAGAGCGTCGAGGTCCAGATCCCCATCAGGCCTGCCCCGAGCGCCGCATACAGCAGCCCGTCGGGACGTTCGCCTGCCCGGAACATGAAGAAGGCGATCGAGGCGAAGATCACCGGCTGCACGATCGCGATCAGCACGAAGAAGAGCGAGTTCGTCAGGTTCTTCAGATTGAAGAGCCAGCCGATCCAGAGCAGCCGCAGCACCTACGCACGCTCCAGTGTCGCGTTGCGGCGTCCGAGGACCTCCATCGCACGGATGATCGCGTAGCCGAAGGCGCCATAGACGACACCGATCACCGCTTCGCGCAGGACGAGCCCCCGGACGTCGCCGAGCGCCGCGCCGTCGGCGAGGCGCCGTGCCGCCTCGATCCCGTGCGTGAACGGGATCCCGCTCGAGATCGTCTGCAGCCAGCCCGGGAGCTGGTCGATTGGCACGTTCGCGCCGGACAGGACGAGCAGCAGCCCGAAGATGATGTTCGAGAGCACCGAGGTCTCGCGGACGATGAAGCCGAGGCCCGCGTTGACGAGCCCGAGGCCGGTGCAGGAGAACGCGCTCACCGCCGTCACGAGCGCGATCGGAGCGTAGGCCGAGAGCGGCACCTGGATACCGACGATCGCGCCGCCGACGAACAGCGCGAAGGCGGCGACGAAGAACCCGTTCGTCACGACCGGCAGCGCGCGGCCGAGGAAGAGCGGCAGCCGCCGGGCGGGCGTGATCAGGATGTAGCCGAGCGTCTGCTGGTAGCGCTCGCCGGCGATCGTGTGCGTCATCGCGAACAGGCAGGGGATAGCGGCGTACTGGAGCGCGTTTCCGATCACGTAGAACTCGTCCGACTCGAGCTTCGCCGAACGGCCGATGTAGACGAAGAGCAGGATCTGGAAGATCGGCGCGACGAGCAGTGACGGGATGAACACCCAGGGGGAGAGCCAGCCGAAGAGCGCCCGGTAGCTCGCGAGGCCGCCGAAGAAGAAGATCCGCGCCGAGGTCATGTGAGCGAGAGCGTCGCCCGTGCCCTGGCCGCCTTCAGAGCCCGGTTCACGAGCACGATCCCGGCCAGGGTGTAGACGCCTCCGAGCAACGTCGCCATGACGATGTCGTCGAGCGGAGCGCCGCCGAGCGCCGCCTCGCGGATCGCGTTGATCCCCCAGGTCGGCGCGAGGATCCAGGAGATCGGCCGTACCCAGCCCGGAAAGAGCGACAGCGGCACGAGGAAGCCCGAGACGAGCCAGACCGGGTACTCGAGCATGTTCCCGAGCGCCCAGGCCTGCCGGAAGCGGACGAACGCGACGGCGAGCAGGAAGCCGAGCGCGCCGATCGAGAGCACGGTCGCCGGCACGGCCAGCACGAACTCGACCGGATGGAGGATCTGAAGGTCGATCCCGAAGACGAGCCAGCCCCAGAGGAGCGTCGCCGCCATGCTGTAGACCCCGATCGAGGCCATCGCGATCGTCACCGGCAGCAGCACGAGCGCGAAATGGGTCGGCGCCGCGACGAGCAGCTCGAGCGTGCCGTGCCAGCGCTCGCGGGCCATCGCCGCCCCTGCGGAGGTGCTCGTCGTCGACCAGATCCCCATCACGGCCGCACCGAGCGAGGCGTAGAGGAGCGGCTTCGGGTCATTGCCCGCCCGGAACATGAAGAAGGCGATCGTGGCGAAGAAGAGTGGGTAGACGACGCCGAGGATGCTGTTGAACGACGATCGGGTCAGCATCTTCATGTGGAGGACCCAGCCGAGGCCGAGCAGACGCAGGGCTCTCACGGCTCGCTGACGAGGGCGACGTAGGCGTCCTCGAGCGTCGGTTCGCGCGAGGAGACGCGACCGACCGAGGCGCCACCGAGTTGAGAGAGCAGCGCGTGCGTCAGCTCGGTGCCGGGTGCGGTCGCGACAACGAGGATCTGCGCCTGCTCGCGGTCCTCCACCGCCACGGTGCGCACGCCTTCGACAGCGCGCAGCCGCTCGACCGCGCCGTCCGGGACGCCGTAGACCTCGATCTCGACCACGGTTCCCTCGGCGACCCGCGCCTTCAGCTCCCGCGGCGTCCCGGCACCGACGATCTCGCCACGCGCGATCACGGCGATCCGGTCGCAGAGCGCGTCCGCCTCGAACATGTAGTGAGTCGTCAGCAGCACCGTCTTGCCCGACTGCGTGAGCGAGGCGATCGTGGCGCGAAGCTCGCGTGCGCCGACCGGATCGACACCGATCGTCGGCTCATCGAGAAAGACCACCGGCGGGTCGTGGAGAAGGCCGCGTGCGATGTGGAGCCGCTGGCGCATGCCGCGCGAGAACCCCTCGACGCGCTCCTTCTCGCGGCCGTTGAGGCCGACGAGCTCGAGCAGCTCCTGGATCCGCGCCTTCTGGTTCCTCGGCTCGACCGCATAGAGCTCCGCGAAGTAGCGCAGGTTGTCGAGTGCCGACAGGCGCTCGTAGAGGCCGCGGTCGCCGCCGAAGACATAGCCGATCCGCTCGCGTACCCAGCGCGCGTCCTTGACGACGTCGTGGCCGAGCACCCGCGCCGAGCCGCTCGTCGGGATCAGCAGCGTGATCAGCATCTTGATCGTCGTCGTCTTGCCGGCACCGTTCGGGCCGAGCAGCCCGAAGAGCTCGCCCTCGCCGATCTCGAAGCTGACGCCGCGCACGGCCTCGACCTCGAGCGATTTGCGCCGGATCGTGCCGGTCGTCGTCTTGTACGTGCGGCGCAGATTCTCGACTTCGACAAC
>JBKJML010000153.1:0-26003 GCA_046596415.1 Gaiellaceae bacterium
GAAATCCGCGTCATGGTGGAGCCGACCGAGCTCGACGACGAAGGCTCGGCGCTCCTGTCGGTCGAGATCGCCCGCCAGATCGAGGATCAGCTCGAGTACCCGGGCCAGGTACGAGTGACGGTGATCCGCGAGTCGCGATCCGTCGACATCGCCAACCAGGCTCCGGCGGCGAGGCCCACGGAGACGCCGATCCCTTGAGCGCCGACGGAGCCGGGCCTGGATCTAGACTGTCGCGGCGATGAAGCGGTACCACGTCACCACCTTCGGGTGCCAGATGAACGCCCATGACTCCGAGCGGATCAAGGGGATGCTCGAGTCGCTCGGCCTCGGGGAAGCCGTCTCACAGGCAGACGCCGACGTGCTCGTCTTCAACACGTGCACGATTCGCGAGAAGCCGGATCAGAAGTTCGCAGCGCACCTCGCGCAGGCGGCGGCCCGCAAGCGGGAGCGGCCCGGCACGGTGATCGCGGTCGGCGGCTGCTACGCCGAGGCGCAGCGTGAGCGTCTGTTCGAGTTGTACCCGGATGTCGACGTCGCGTTCGGGCCCGGCTCGATCCCGCACCTCGCCGACTGGATCGGGGCCGGCGGTGAGGCGCCCCGTGGCCGCTTCGGAAAGCACGACCACTTCGCCGGCGATCTGCCGACGCATCGGGAACGCTCCTTCAGCGCCTGGCTCCAGGTCTCGATGGGTTGCAACTCGAAATGTTCCTACTGCATCGTGCCCGCCGTCCGCGGTCGCGAGCAGAGCCGCCGGCCGGGCGACATCGTCGCCGAAGCGACCCGCCTGGCGGCCGACGGAGTCCGCGAGTTGACCCTGCTCGGCCAGAACGTCAACTCCTGGGGGCGCGACCTGCTGCCCGACCTCCACACCGATTTCGGGGAGCTGCTGCGCGCCGTCGATGCGATCGAAGGGATCGAGCGGATCCGCTTCACGAGCCCCCACCCAAAGGACTTCCGCGAGCCGGTGATCGAGGCGATGGCCGCGTGCGATGCGGTCTGCGAGCAGATCCACCTGCCCGTCCAGTCCGGCTCGAGCCGCATCCTGAAGGCGATGCGGCGCACCTACGACCGCGACCGGTATCTGGCACTCGTCGACAAGCTCCGCGCCGCCGTGCCCGACCTCGCGCTCGGCACGGACATCATCGTCGGCTTCCCGGGCGAGACGGAGGACGACTTCCGTGAGACACTGGCACTCGTCGAGCGAGTGCGCTACGACAGCGCCTTCACGTTCGTCTACTCGCCGCGGCACGGCACCGAGGCGGCAGAGCTGCCCGACCAGGTGCCGGACGAAAGCAAGCGTGACCGGATCGAGCGGCTCGTCGAGGTCGTGCAGCGGATCGCCGCCGAACGAAACGGCGAGCGCGTCGGCCGTGTCGAGCAGGTGCTCGTGGAAGGCCCGAGCCGCACCGATCCGGCCGCCCTCCGGGGCCGCACCCGTCGCAACACGACGGTCGTCTTCGCGGGTCTCGCCGCGCCCGGTGAGCTCGTCGATGTCCGGATCGAGGGAGCGACGTCGACGACGTTGCGTGGTGTGGAGCACGCGGCGGTGACGGCATGAGAGTCCTGATCACCGGCTCGAGCGGTCAGATCGGCACGAATCTCGCGCTGCGCTTGCAGGCCGGCGGGCATGACGTCTTCGGAATCGACAAGCGCCGGAACAGCTGGACGGACGAGTTCGACTACCTGCTCCAGGACCTCTCGGGCCACTATCCGGCTTCGCCGGGCGGGATCGGCGAGGTGGAGTATCCGGAGGTCGATCTCGTCGTCCATCTGGCGGCGCACGCGAAGGTGCATCAGCTCGTCGCCCAGCCGCACCGGGCACTTGCGAACACAATGATGACCTTCAACGTGCTCGAGTACTGCCGGCAGCAGCGGCTGCCGCTCGTCTTCTCGTCGACGCGCGAGGTGTACGGCGACGTGCGCCGCTTCGAGGGCTACGGCGAGGCGAGCGCCGACTTCGCCTTCACGGAGAGCCCTTACTCGGCTTCGAAGATCGCGAGCGAGGCATTCATCTACGCCTACGCACGCTGCTATGGCCTCCGCTACATCGCCTTCCGCTTCTCGAACGTCTACGGCCGCTACGACAACGACCTGCATCGCATGTCGAGGGTGCTGCCGCTCTTCACGCACCAGATGCTGCGCGATGAGCCGATCACCGTCTTCGGGGGCAACGACAAGGTGCTCGACTTCACCTATATCGACGATTGCGTCGCCGGGATCGTCCGTGGCATCGAGGCGCTCGGCTCCGGCACCGTCAAGAACGAGACGATCAACCTGGCCTACGGCGAGGGGAACACCCTCGTGCGCGCCGCCGAGCTGATCGCCGAGTCGCTCGGCGTCGAAGCACAGATGACGATCGCGCCTTCGCTGATGGGCGAGGTGACCCACTACGTGGCCGATATCCGCAAGGCGCACGACCTCCTCGACTGGACGCCGCAGGTGCCGCTCGCCGAAGGGATCCCGCGGTCGGTCGAGTGGTTCAAGGAGCATCGCGCCGTGCACCCCGAGGAGAACAGGCCGGTCGTGAACGAGGGCGACGCGCTTGGCTGGAAGACCCTCGCCTCCGACCCTGCATAGAGCTCCTAGCGTCCTAGGCCTCTTCGGTCCGACGGCGTCCGGCAAGACAGCGGTCGCGGAGGCAATCGCCCGTCGGATTCCGGGCGAGCTCGTCTCGGCCGACTCGATGCAGGCCTACCGCGGCCTCCCGATCCTGACCAACCAGGCCCCCGGACGGCTGGTCGGCATCTGGCCGCTCGATCGCCAGGGATCGGTGGGGGAGTTCCAGGCGCTCGCTCACGCCGCGGTCGACGAGATTCTCGCGGCGGGGCGGACACCCATCGTCGTCGGCGGCTCGGGCCTCTGGTTCCGTGCGGCGCTCGCGGACATCGGCCTGCCGCCGGACGTCGAGCCGGGCGCGCGCTCGCGCTTCGAACGGCTCTACGAGCGGTTCGGCGGCGCGACGGCGCACGCGCTCCTCGCGACGCGCGATCCGCGCGCCGCCGCGCAGGTCCACCGAAACGACCGCAAGCGCGTCGTCCGTGCGCTGGAGCTCTGGCAGGCCGGCGCCTCGCTCGCACCTGATGAGCCTCGCCTGTGGGGCGACGACCTCCGCCATCTGACGCTCGTCGTGGGCCTCGACGTCCCCGCGGAGGTGCTCGAGGCCCGGATCCGCGCGCGCACATGGGCCATGTTCGAGCGGGGCGTCGTCGAGGAAGTGCGGGCGGCCGGAACGGTCGTCCCGCTCGTGCTCGGCCTCGAGGCTGTGGCGACGCTGCCACCCGCGCAGGCGGCGGAGGAGATCGTCCGCGCTACCCTCCGATTCGCCTCGTACCAGCGCAAGTGGATGCGCCGCATTCCCAGGATCGTCATGATCGACGGCCAGGGCACTCCGGACGAGGTGGCGGATGCGATTCTCCAAGTGGCACGCGCTCGGTAACGCGTATCTCGTCGTCGAGCGGGACGACCTCGGCGGGCCACTCGACGCCGAAGGCGCCCGGTGCCTGTGCGACGTTCGCTATGGCATCGGCTCCGACGGGGTGCTGGAGGTGTGCGGCGTCGAGGGAGCGACCGCCGAGATCGTGATCTGGAACCCCGACGGTTCGACCGCCGAGCTCTCAGGCAACGGAACGCGGATTGCTGCCCGCTGGCTGGCCCGGAGAACCGGGCTGGACGAGGTACGGATACTCGTTGGCACCCGCGAGGTCGCGGCGCGGATGCTCGACTCGACCCAGGTCGAGACCGAGGTGGGAACCGTCGAGGTGGGGGAGCTGGAGACGATCGACGTGCTCGGTGAGCGCATCGAGCTGACACCGGTCTCGGTCGGCAACCCGCACGCGGTCGTGCGACGCGAGTACACACACGACGACCTGCTCACGCTCGGGCCGGCAATCGAGCGGCATCCGCGCTTCCCGCAGCGCACCAACGTCCAGCTCGTGCGGGTCGAGCGCCTGAACGAGCTGACCGTGGCCGTCTGGGAGCGTGGCGCGGGGGAGACGACAGCGTCGGGCACGAGCTCGGTCGCCGCCGCAGCGGCGGCCGTCGCGAACGGGTGGTGTGAGAGCCCGGTGGTCGTCCACATGCCTGGTGGCGATCTCGTCGTCGCGATCGACGAGGAGAACCGGGCCACGCTGGTCGGCCCCGCCGAGGAGATCGCAAGCGGCGAGCTCGCGATCGGCGTCACGCGAAGCTAGACCGCGATCTCGAACTCGCGCAGCACATCGTTCAGCGACGTCTTCAGATCGGTCGAGGCGCTTCGCTCGCCGACGATCAGCGCGCACGAGAGCTGGTAGGTGCCCGCCGGGAATTGCCGCGAGCGCGTCCCGGGGAGCACCACCGCGCGCGGCGGCACGTAACCCCGGTGCTCGACCGGCTCGGGCCCGCGCACGTCGATGATCGGAACGGAGGCGGAGAGAACGACGTTCGGTCCGATCACGGCACCGGCGCCGACACGGACGCCCTCGACGATGATCGCCCTCGAACCGACGAAGGCGCCGTCCTCGATCACGACCGGGCTGGCCTGCGGCGGCTCGAGCACGCCGCCGATCCCGACTCCGCCTGCGAGATGGACATCGGCGCCGATCTGGGCGCAGGAGCCCACCGTCGCCCAGGTGTCGACCATCGTTCGGGGACCCACCCAGGCGCCGATGTTCACGAAGCCGGGCATCAGCACCACGCCCGGGGAGAGGAACGAGCCGTACCGCGCGACGCCCGGCGGCACGACCCGTACGCCACGCTCCGCGTAGTCGCGCTTGACCGGGATCTTGTCGAGGAAGGTGAGGCCGCCGACCTCGATCGGCTCGACCTTGCGCAGCTTGAAGTAGAGGAGGATCGCCTTCTTGGCCCACTCGTTGACGAGCCAGCCGCCTTCGCCGTCCGGCTCCGAGACACGCAACTCACCGGTGTCGAGCAGGCGGATCGCCTCCTCGACCGGCCCCGCCTCGGGTGTCCCGTGCTCATAGAGCTCCTCGATGCGCGCTGCGAGATCCATCAGAGGAGATCATCCAGGATCTCGACAGCCTGGCGGCATTCCTCTTCGGTCGGAACGAGCGCCAGGCGCGCGTACCCCTCGCCGGAGGGGCCCAGGTAGGAGCCTGGAGTGACGAGCACCCCGCCCTCGAGCAGGCGAGTCGCGAAGCCCTCCGAGGTTTCGCCCGCCGGCACCTCGAACCACAGGTACATCGTTGCCGCAGCGCCGGCGACCCGAATCCCCTTGCGCGCGAAGAGATCGAGGAAGAGAGCGCGTTTGCGCGCGTAGCGTGCTCTCGTCTCCTCGACGTGCGACTCGTCGCTCCAGGCAACGATCGAGGCACGCTGGACGAACTCCTGCGGCGCGGTGCCGACGGTGGGGCGGAACAGCTTCAACGCGGCGATGAGCGCCGGATCGCCTGCGACGAAACCCGAGCGGTAGCCGGTCATCGAGGAACGCTTCGAGAGCGTGTTGAACGCGAGCACGTTGCGTCGGTCGGCCAGCTGGAGCGCCGATGCCGGCGGCTCGTTGAACCAGAGCTCCGTGTAGGCCTCGTCGGAGGCGAGCACGAAGTCGTGTCGGCGGGCCAGCTCGGCGAGCCGCTCGTAGAACGAGAGTGGTGCCGTCGCGGCCGTCGGGTTGTTCGGGTAGTTGACCCAGAGGATCGCGAGGCGATCGAGCTCTGCCGGCTCGAGCGCGTCGATGTCGGGCAAGAAGCCATTGCGCTCCAGGAGTGGCAGGGCGCGCACGCGGGCGTGTGCGAAGCGGGCGCCGCGCTCCTGCACCGGGTAGCCGGGCTCGGTGACGAGCACCGTGTCCTTGCCGCGCTCCAGATCGACGGCCACGAGCGCAAAGGAGAAGATCGCCTCCTTGCTGCCGAGCGTCGGCACGATCTCCGTCTCGGGGTCGAGTGAGACCCCGAAGCGCCGGCGACACCAGGCGGCGATCGCCTCCCGGAGCTCCGGCAAGCCAACCGACGACGGGTAGCCCAGCCGCTCCTCGAGCCCGTCGACGAGCGCCTGGCGGATCCGGGGGTCGGTCGGCTCGCGCGGGTCGCCGGTGCCGAAGTCGATCACGTTCACGCCACGTTCCTCGACCGCGCGACGGGCCTCACCGAGGCGCACGAATGGGTAGACGGTCTGCCCGGTCAGGATCGGCGAGATCGGCATGGTCGGACGCTACCCGCCGAGGAAGGCCCGAAGCGACTCGTAGGTGCGCACGAGGGCTGCGATCTCGACCTGCTCGTCCCGCCGATGCGCGAAGGCGGGAGCGCCGGGGCCGAAGTTGACGGCGTCGATCCCGCGGGTCGTGAAATCGGCGACGTTCGTCCAGGCCTGCTTCGGCTCGAGCTCGAGCCCGCCCTGGTCGCGCAGCGTCCGGACGAGCGGCGTGTCGGAGACCACGCGTGCAGGCGGCGAGTCGCCGGTCAGCTCGAGCTCGGCGCCGTCCGGGACCAGGGCGCGCAGGTACCGCTCGGCCTCAGCGGGTGTTCGATCGGGTGCGTAGCGGTAGTTGACGTGAGCGGTGACGTGATCGGGAACGATGTTGTCGGCGATGCCGCCGACGATGCGGGTGATCGTCACGACCTCGTAGAAGGGAAGCCCGCCGACGATCGCCTCGCGCCGTTCGAGGGCTGCGATCGGGCCAAGGCCCGCGATCGCACGCTCGATCGCATTGTCGGCCAGCCAGGGGCGTGCGCTGTGGCCGCTGACGCCATGGAAGTGAAGGCGTGCGTTCAGGTTGCCGACGCAACCTGCCTGAATCGCGTTCGAGGTCGGCTCGAGCAGGATCGCCAGACCCGCCTCGTGCACGAGCGAGGCCGTCTCGAAGAGGTGCGGCAGCGGGCTCTCGCTCGCCGGAAGCTCTTCTTTGCCGAAGGCGAGCAGCGCGACGTCCAGGGTGGGGGAGTCCAGGTCGCGGGCCACCTCGAGCAGGACCGCCAATCCACCCTTCATGTCGGCTGCACCGAGTCCGTGGACGGCGCCGTCGGCGATCCGGCCGGGCAGGTTTTCCTGTGCGGGCACGGTGTCGTAGTGGCCGGCGAGCAGCACGAGCGGCACGTTTGGCCGGCGCGGCAGTGCCCAGAGAAAAGCGTCCTCACCCTCGTAGACCGGCTCGAAGGCCGGCGGCACGAGCGACCGGACACGCGTCGCCACCTCGGCCTCATGCCGGCTCTCGGAGGGGATGTCGACGAGCTCGAGCGTCCGGCGCGCGAGGCGATCGGCGAGAGCGTCCATCCGCGCCAGCCTAGTTCACCCCGCGGCAGGGCATAATCGACGCGTGACGTCTCGCCAGTCCGACCCTGTGCCCGGGACCGAGCCCGAGCGCGGGTTCATCCTCGCCGTGCTCGCAAAAGGGGCGGCTGCGGACGAGGAGCTCGGCGAGCTGCGCGAGCTGGCCCGCACGGCGCTCGTCGAGCCGGTCGAGGCGCTCGTCCAGCAGCGCAGCGCACCCGACCCGCGCAGCTACGTCGGCAAGGGAAAGCTCGAGGAGCTCAAGTTGGCCTACGAGGCCGCGGGCGCCGACGTGCTGCTAGTCGACGGCGAGCTCGACCCGACCCAGCAGCGCGTCCTCGAGAACGCGCTCGAGGCGCGCGTCGTCGACCGCACGCAGCTGATCCTGGACATCTTCGCCCAGCATGCGCGGAGCGCGGAGGGCAAGCTCCAGGTCGAGCTCGCACAGCTCGAGTACAACCTGCCGCGCATGCGAGGCATGTGGAAGCACCTCGAGCGGCTCGGCGGCGGCACTGGCGCGGTCGGTGCGGGTGTCGGCACACGTGGCCCTGGCGAGTCGCAGCTCGAGACCGACCGTCGGATCGCCAACCGCCGTATCGTCGTCCTTCGGCGGCGCCTGAAGGAGATCGAGAAGCAACGTGGCCTGAGGCGCCAGGAGCGGCAGCGTACGGCGACTCCGACCGTAGCGCTCGCGGGGTACACGAACGTCGGCAAGTCGACAATCCTGAACGCGCTGACCGACGCCGACGTCTCGGTCGACAACCGGCTCTTCGAGACACTCGACCCGACCACGCGCGGCTTCGCCCATGACGGGAAGCGCTACCTCGTGACCGACACGGTCGGCTTCATCCGGCGCCTCCCGACCCAGCTCGTCGAGGGATTCGCGTCGACGCTCGAGGAGACACTCGTCGCCGACCTCGTGCTCCATGTTGCCGATGCGTCGGCCGCGGACGACCGCCTCGAGGAGATGATCGCCTCGGTCGAGCAGGTGCTCGCCGACATCGGCGCCGACGAGGTTCCGATCGAGCTCGTCCTGAACAAGATCGACGCGGTCGACCCGCTCGGGCGTCGGCGGCTCGCGAATCGCTTCCCGGGCGCGCTCCAGGTGTCGGCCCTCTCCGGCGCCGGGATCGAGGAGTTGCGCGAGCGGATCGCCGACCGCTTCTCGGACCGCTACGAGGACGTCCGCCTCCTGTTGCCCTACGACGAGGGGGGACGGCTCGCCGAGCTGTACGCGCTTGGGGCTCCGATCGACGAGCGGCGCGACGGTGAAGACGGGGTCTTCGTCCGCGCCAGGCTGCCGCGGCGCGAGATCGCCCGCTTCGCCCGCTACCTCGTCGCCGAGGCGCGCGACACCCCGGCGAGCTCCGAGCGGTGATCGACGTCCCGATCGCGCGGCTTCGCGAGGACGCCTCGATCCCGACGCGCGCCTACGACGGCGACGCGGGCCTCGATCTCGCCGCGTGCGAGCGGGTCGTGATCCAGCCCGGCGGCCGGGCGGCCGTCGGCACCGGTCTTGCCGTGGCGATCCCCGACGGCCATGCGGGGCTCGTGCTGCCACGCTCCGGCCTCGCTGCGAAGCACGGCATCTCGATCGTCAACGCGCCCGGCCTCGTCGACGCCGGCTACCGCGGCGAGCTGAAGGTGTTGCTGCTGAACACCGACGCCGTCGAGTCGTTCACCGTCGAGCCCGGGATGCGGATCGCTCAGCTGGTCGTGGTCTCGTTGCCCGGTGTCAGGCCGGTCGAGTTCGACGAGCTGCCGGCGAGCGAGCGGGGAGCCGGCGGTTTCGGCTCGTCGGGCGCCTGATGGCGCCTGAGCCTCGCATTCGCGTCTCGGCGATCCTGCGTTGGCACGGCCGCGTTCTGCTGTGCCGGCACGAGAAGCGCGGCAGGGAGTACTGGCTGCTGCCGGGGGGAGGGGTGAACGCGGGCGAGAGCCTCGTCGACGCGCTGCACCGGGAGCTCGAGGAGGAGGTGGGTCGGGTCGGCGACGGTGAGAAGCTTTCCGTCGAGGGGCCGGTGGCGATCGCCGACTCGATCGCGCCCGAACGGAGCTTCGCGGCGAAGCACGTCGTTCACATCATCTTCGCGGGCGACCTCGATGGGTCGCTGGAGGCGGTGTCCTCCCAGGACACCGCCGTCCGTGGGCACCGGCTTTTCACCTTCGACGAGCTGGACGAGATCGTCCTCCACCCGCCGATCCAGCGGTTCCTGCAGCGCTGGCAGCCCGGCGAACCGGCCGTGTACCTGGGTCGTGTCTGGGTTCCCTGATCTTTTGCGCGCGCAGACCCCTGAAGGGGCCGCCCGCGGCCCAAAAGCTCGTTTGACAGTGCGCATCAGGTGTACCGCCCACCGCGGTCGCGCGCGCGCTGCGCCGCGATGCCGTGTGCGGTGAGCTCGAGCTCGTCATCGAGCGGCGCCAGGGGCGGCGGATCGGCTCCGGTCGCATGTGCGAGCGCCTGCGAGAGCAGCCAATCGGCGAGCCACGGGTTGCGTGGCAAGAGCGGGCCATGGAGGTAGGTGCCGATCGCGCGGCCGACTCGACAACCCTCGTAGCCGCTTTCGCCGTCGTTCCCGAAGCCCGCGACGACCCGACCGAGCGGCGCCGCGCCGTCGTCGAGCCGCGTGCGCCCGGCGTGGTTTTCGAAGCCCGCGACCGGGTGGAGTTCGCCCGGCTCGAGCTCGCACTCGAGCAGGACGTCGCCGATCATTCGCCGCTCGCCTGCGACGGTGTCGTGGGGGAAGAGGCCCACTCCCGTCAGCTCGACGCCGGCGCGGTCGCGGTACCCACGCCCGAGCAGCTGATAACCGCCGCAAACGGCGAGCAGCGCCGCGCCGCCGGCGACTGCTTCCTTGACTGCGTCGCTCTTCGCAGCCAGGTCGGCTGCGATCAGCGCCTGCTCGCGATCCTGGCCGCCGCCGACATAGAGCAGATCGTGCTCCCCGGCCACGAGCGCGTCGCCGACGCTCACGGCACGGACGTCGAGCTCGTGCCCGCGCAGCGCCGCGCGCCGCGTGAGCACCGCGATATTGCCGCGGTCGGCGTAGATGTTCAGGTAGTCGGGATAGAGGTGGCCGACCAGGATTCTCACGTCTGGCGCTCCCAGTAGGGACGGACGAGGCCGCGTTCGACAAAGATCGCGCGCAGCGCCAGCATGGCGGTGTAGGTGGGGAGGACGACGAGCTCGCCCCCGGCCGGCGTCAGCTCGAGAGCACGGTCGAGCGCACGGCCGAGATCAGGCGCGACCTCGAGCGCCTCGCGAGGGAGGCCGCCGTAGACAAAGCGGACGGCGAGCTCCGCTGCGCGCCCGCCCGAGGCGACAACCCGGTCGGCAGCGGCGAGCAGCGGCTCGAAGTCGACGTCCCAGATCCACGAGACGTCCTTCCCGTCCGCGATCTCGTCGTTCAGCGCGATCAGCAGCACCTTCGTCTGGCCACCGTGGTCGAGCGTCCGGACTGCTTCGTTCGCACCCGCAGGATTTTTGATCAGGAGCACGAGAATCGTCTTGCCGCCGCACTCGATTCGCTCGAAGCGACCGAAGGCGGCACCAAAGCCCTCGAGACCGTCCTTCACCTCCTCGAGCGACGCACCGAGCGTCAGAGCCAGAGCGGCGGCTCCAAGCGCGTTGTAGACGTTGTAGAGGCCGGGGAGGGGCAGTTTGACCGTAACGCTGCCCTGGGGCGTCACGAGCCGGAACGACGCGCTCTCGAGCGCGTCGAGTTCCACCTCGGTCGCGCGGATGTCGAGCGTCGGCCGTGCGTTGCCGCAGGCGGGGCAGCGGTACTCCCCGAGATGGCCGACGTAGGCCGCTGCGTAGTCGTAGGGGTGGCCGCACGCGACGCAGTACTTGGAATCGGCTGCATGCTGAAGTGCGGGTCGCGCCTGCCGCGGGTCGTCGAGACCGTAGACCAGGGAGCCTGGGCGCCCGCGGGCGAGCTCCCCGAGCTGCGGGTCGTCCCCGTTCACCACCAGGGTGGCTGCGGGATCGAGCCGCTCGGCGATCTCCCGCCAACGCGCCGCGACGAGCTCGAGCTCGCCGTAGCGGTCGAGCTGGTCGCGGAAGAGATTGCCGAGCAGGATCGCGCGCGGGCGCACCCGCCGCGCGACCTCCGGCAACGCTGCCTCGTCGACCTCGAGCAATCCGAGTTCGGCTCCGTCCGCGTCGAGCAGGGTCGAGGTGATGCCCGAGACGAGGTTCGCTCCAGAGCTGTTCCAGGCCAGGTGCGTCCTGTGCTCGAGGATCCGGGCCACCATCGCGCTCGTCGTCGTCTTGCCGTTCGTGGCCGAGACGAGGGCCGCCCCCTGCGGCAGCCGCGCCGCGAGGCGCCCGAGCGCGGCCGGGTCGAGCTTCCAGAGCAGCTTGCCGGGCAGGGTCGTCCCACCGCCCCTGCCGGCGAGGCGCGAAAGTCGTCCGACCGCCCGCGCAGTGGCGATCTCGGCGGCGAGGCGGAGGCCCATCGACACGAGCGTACCCGCTCGTCCAAACGGGACTCCCTCGATCGAGTGAACTTGGCTTCCCTCCCCCAAAAGGGGGGCGTTGGCCCCGGTAAAGGCGCATAGGTTTGCCCCGAATGGCGGAGGTGCTGCGGCTCCTCGCATCTTCGTCGTCTGTGTAAAGACTCGTGAACTGCGGCCCGCGCCATGTGGCGCGGCACTCAGAGGGAGTAAGGATGCAAAGGAAGACAAGCGGCAACCGCGGGGAGGATCGCGCGAGCGCACTTTGGGGCTCGGGCAACCGTGGTGGAGAATCTCGCTCCAACGCACTCTGGGGCAAGGGCGGCAAGGGTGTGCTCGTCGCGGTTGCGACGGTCGCGCTCGCGGTCCCGTTCGCGCTGACCTCGAACGCAGGCGCCGGTGGCGGCAAAGGCCCCCTCTGGGCGTCTTCGCAGGGCCAGCCGGGCTTCGTTCAGGCCGACCTCCTCGTGAGGGCCAAGGCGGATCCGAAGGCCATGTTCGACGTGATCGTGCAGAGCAACGCAGGCACGGCTGTCGCGGACGGCGCTTTCGGCGCGGTCGAGGCCGACGCGTCTGACCTGGGCAAGGCGCCCAAGGGCCAGAAGAAGGCCGAGTTCAACCTGATCGGCGGCATCTCCGTCCAGATCTCGGGCCGGCGGCTCGAGAAGCTGGCTCGGAAGGGCGGCCTGAACATCACCGAGAACCAGCCGGTACGGCTCTCGGGCCCCGCCTACACGACGAGCCAGCTCTGGCCCGCCGCGGTCGGGATCGACCGGCTCTGGGGCACGACGCTCAATCCAGGCCCGGCAGCACCCGCGATCGCGATTGTCGACTCGGGGGTCGATGCGACCAACCCGAGCTTCGGCCTGGGTCAGGTGGAGCAGGTCACGATGACCCAGCGCCTCCCGAACAGCGCGGGCGACGGCCGAGGTCACGGCACCTTCGTGGCCGGCATCGCAGCAGGTCGTCTGGCAGGCTATGCCGGTACGTCCCCGTCGTCGCGGATCATCTCGGTCGACGTCATGGACGACAACGGCTCCGCCTACACGACCGACGTCATCAAGGCTGCTCAGTGGATCTACGAGAACCGCGTGGCCAAGAACATCAAGGTCGCGAACTTCTCGCTCCACGCCACGTCGGTGGCTCCGTTCTATGCGGATCCGCTCGACCAGGCGGTCGAGAAGCTGTGGTTCAGCGGCGTCACGGTCATCGCGGCCGCGGGCAACTACGGCACGGGCGACATCCCGAGCGGCGTCCGCTTCGCACCGGGCAACGACCCGTTCGTGATCACGGTCGGCGCGCTCGACATCGGTGGTACCGCAAGGCCGAGGGACGACGACGTCGCCCCGTGGTCGGCCTGGGGTCGCACCTACGACGGCTTCGCCAAGCCGGAGCTCGTCGCTCCTGGCCGCTACATGGTGGGCCCGGTGCCGATCGCCTCGACGCTCACCGCGTTGCGGCCGGCGAATGTCGTCGGGCCTGGCCTGATGCAGCTCTCCGGCACGTCGTTCTCGGCTCCCGTGGTCGCCGGCGTCGCCGCACAGATCCTGGCTCGGCATCCGAACTGGACGCCCGATCAGGTCAAGGGTGCGCTGATGAAGACGGCTCGCAACGTGCCGGGTGCCGTCCTGATGCAGGACGGCGTCGGCGAGATCAACGCCGTTGCGGCAGCGACCCGGTCGTTCAACGCTCCGAACCCGAATGCGGCGCTGAACCAGTTCAAGCTGCCGGCCTCCGGCGCCGTGGAGACCCCGACGTTCGATGCAGTGTCCTGGACGGACGCTGCGCGGGCGAATGTCTCCTGGGACTCGGTCTCCTGGACCGACGTCTCCTGGACCGACGTCTCCTGGGACTCGGTCTCGTGGACTGACGTCTCCTGGACTGACGTCTCCTGGACTGACGTCTCGTGGACTGACGTCTCCTGGGAGGACGCGGCCGCGACCGAGGGTGACAACCTCCTCGGCACCGACGGCTACGAGCTGACCCCGGTCGAACAGATCGAGGCGGCGACGGATCCGGAGCTCGCTGTGGGCCCGCTCGTCGACACGGTCGCCGCCGGCTGATCCCGGAACGGCAACTGACGTGAGGAGCGGCGGCCTTCGGGCCGCCGCTCCTCGTTCCGCCCTCACCCGGACGGGTGAAGTGGGCGGGGTACCGCGAACGGGGGATACCACCGGCCCGATTCGCACCTAGGCTCTGATTCGCGGGCTCTGGCCCGTTTCATCTCTTGCATGCGGCAGACGCGCATCCCGGCGTCAAGGAGAGGAAGGCAGTTGCGGAATCGATCGGCGGGGGGCTGCTCCCGATGAGCGCTATCCCGAATGACATCCCACTCGAGGAGGCCCGGCCCGGAGCCGCTCCCAGGCTCGCCCCGAAGGCGCTCGTCTACTACGCCGTCGTGGCCGCCGTGACCGGCGGGATCGCCGCGCTCCTCGTGCCGCGGCTCGGTGCGCAGACCGAAGACTGGGCGACGTTCGTCGTACTCGCGCTCGCGGCGGCCGCGGCGCAGCTCTTCGTCGTGCGGATGCCACCGAAGAGCTACCACATGACAGGCGTGTTCCTGATCCCGGCGGCGCTGCTTCTGCCGCCTGAGTTCGTCGTGCTCGTCGCGCTCGTCCAGCATCTCCCCGAATGGCTCAAGAGTCGCTCGGCCTGGTACATCCAGAGCTTCAACATCTTCGACTACACACTCGCGACGCTCGCCGCGTGGGGCGTGGCCCAACTCGTGCGCAGCGCCGATGGGCTCATCCCCAGCGGCGACACGCGCTTCGCGCTCGCGGGCGCGGGAGCGGCGCTCGTCTTCGTGGTCGTCAACGCTGCCGTGATGGCGCCGATGCTTCGTCTCGGCCGCTCGCACCCGCTGCGGGCGACGTTCGAGGAGATCCCGACCGAGCTCGTGTTCGCCGCGCTCGGCGTCGTCGTGGCCGCCTTCTGGAGCTGGAATCCGTGGCTGATCCCGTTTGCGATCGCGCCGCTCCTCTTGATCCACCGGGCCCTCTCGGTGCCGCAACTCCAGGCCGAAGCGCGTGTCGATGCAAAGACTGGCCTCTTCAACGCCCGGCATTTCGCCGCCGCGCTGTCAGAAGAGCTCGGCCGCGCCCAGCGCTTCGAGCGGCCGCTGTCGCTGATCATGGCCGACCTCGACCTGCTGCGTGACATCAACAACACGTACGGGCATCTGGCCGGCGACGCGGTGCTCAAGGGCATTGCCGAGGTCTTCCGGGCCCAGCTCCGTCACTACGACGTCCCGGCTCGGTTCGGCGGTGAGGAGTTCTCGATTCTGCTGCCGGAGACACCGGCCGACCAGGCGCTCGAGATCGCCGAGCGGATCCGGCGCGCCGTCGCCGAGCGGTTGTACGAGGTCGAAACCTCCAGCGAGCCGATCCGCGCCACTGTCTCGATCGGTGTGTCCGCCTACCCGAAGGATGCCGAGGACGCGAACGCGCTGATCCACCAGGCCGACCTCGCCGTCTACCGGGCGAAGCTCCAGGGCCGTAACCGCGTCCTCGGGGCCAGCTCGGAGCCATTGATGATGCCGGCCGACCGCACCCAGCGACTCGTCTCGGTGCCCGAGGACGGCGACCATACGGCGCCGCTCCCGCGCGTCGAGGAAGTGCTCCCGGAGGAGGAGCGCCGCCAGGCCGTGCACACCATGCACACGATCCACGGCCCACGCTTCCTCAAGCTTTCAGGCCGACTCGGCGCGATGGTGGGCATCGTGAGCGCAATCGGCTTCGTCGCCGGCGCGATGGGCCTTGCGCTCGGCGCATCGACGGACATCGTCGGCCTACTCGCAGTGATCGGTCTCGTCGGGATCGGGCAGGCGCTCGCGCTCGAGGTCGACGACGGGACGATCTCGGTGAGCGCCGTCGGCGCGCTCGCCGGCGCTGCGCTCTTCGGGCCTCGAGCCGCGCTCCCGCTCGCTCTCGTCACCGCGATCGTCGAGTGGAGCGCGCGGCGGTCGCCGATCCACCGAGTGCTCTTCAACGTCGGCGCTCTCTCGCTTGCCTCGCTGGCGGCAGCCGGAGCCTTCGCCGTCGGGTTCGACGGCGGGCTGGGGGAGCTCGTCACGGTGTCCGCAGGGCTCGTCGCTGGCGCTGCGTACTTCGCGGTCAACACCGGCCTGCTCTCCTTTGCGCTCGCGATCGAGGGCCGCGAGCGTTGGCGGCGTGTTTGGCAAGAGCGTTTCGCCTGGCTCGTGCCGCACTACGTCGTCTACGGCTTCGTCGGTGGCGTGATCGCGATCGGCTACCACGCGGCGGGGCTCTACGCGCTCGCCGTCTTCGCCGTGCCGTTGCTGCTGATGCGCAAGACCCAGGAGGCGTATCTCTCGCATACGCGGCGCAGCGCGCAGAAGCTGCGCCAGGCCGCCGAGACGATCCACACCCAGAACGTCTCACTCGAGCAGGCGAACCGGCTGCTGAAGGAGCGTTCGACGGCCGCCATGGAGAGCCTCTCGGCAACAGTGGATGCCCGCGACGCATACACGGCCGGCCATTCGCGCCGTGTGCAGCAGCTGGCGCTCGCGATCGGCCGTGAGTTGGCGCTCTCGCAGGCGGAGCTCGACCTGCTCGGGCACGCAGCGCTCTTCCACGACATCGGCAAGCTCGCGATTCCCGATTCGATCCTGCTCAAGCCTGCGAGCCTGACCGAGGACGAGTGGGTGATCATGCAGCGGCACGCGGAGGAGGGGGCCAGGATCATCGACCGACTTGGCTTCCTGAACGACGCGGTGCCGTCGATCCGCAACCATCACGAGCGCTTCGACGGGACGGGCTACCCCGATCGGCTGGTCGGCGAGGAGATCCCGCTCGGCGCCCGCATCATTCATGTCGCCGACGCGCTCGACTCGATGCTGACGACGCGGATCTACCGGGCGGCCAGGCCGCTCGAGGAGGCGCTGGAAGAGCTCCGTAACGCCTCCGGCAGCCAGTTCTGCCCCCGCTGTGTCACGGCGCTCGAGCGGATCCTGCCGGCCGAGGAGGCCCTACGGGAGTCGCCGCGGTCGCCGCAGCTGATTGCAGCCTCGTAGCACCCAAAACCAGCACCGCTCGCGCGGTCTTGCATTTTGCGTAGGTTGCTCTAGACTCTTTGCATGGCACGAGCCCGCCGGCATCCGGCGGTAGCGGGCATCGACGCGGACGCACTGGCTGAGTTCCAGGCAGGCATCCGCAAGCGCTACTCCAACGAGCAGATCCTCGAGGAATTGCGCGCCTGCGCGGACCGGCTCGGGCGCTCGCCGACGATGCGTGAGTTCGCGGCCGATCCGGGGACGCAGGTGCATCCACAAACCGTGATCGAGCATTTCGGGACGTGGAACGCGGCGAAGCGCGAGGCGGGCCTCGTACCGCGCCGCTTCGCGACACGAGACGAGCTCCTCGGGCGCCTGCGCGCACTAGGAGTGGAGCTCGGTCGCACGCCGACGGCGCGCGACGTCGACGAGCGCAAGGGCTCGATCCCCTCCAAGTCGCTGCTCTGGCACACATTCGGCTCGCTCGCGAACGCGCTACGGGAGGCCGGGTTCGACGTTCCGATCGGCGAGGAGCGCCTCGAGCGAGCCGTGGAACAGGGCGGTGTCCTGGCGCGACGGCTTGGCCGGCTCCCGAAGATGGCCGATTGGAAGGCGGCGCGGACGGACGACCCCTCGCTTTTGACCGAGTGGCAGGTCTACCGGATGGTCGATATCCAGCCGGGTACCTGGTCGGCGTTTCAGTTCCTCGTGCGTGAGCGGCTGCGCGACGAGGGCGTCGGCGTCGCGCCCGATGGCTCGCTGCTCGGTTAGAGCGCTGCGGCGCCTGCGAGGGCAGCCAGCCGGGTGAGGCAGAACTTGCCCTCCTCCGGCGCGCGCACGGCGGGGAGAATCGTCTCCTCGACGTACGAGCGGTCGGGATGGAAGCGCTCGACGCGTGCGATCCGGCCGTCCTCGGCGTGAAGGAGCGAGCCCTCCTGGACCTCGTTCTTGCGCAGCGTCATCCGCAGTGTGTTCTCGACTACCTCGAGTGCGACGCGGGTCGAGGCGAAGAAGACCTCACGGGAGCCGGTGCCGATCCACAGGGGTCGTCCGACAGCGCGCGCGAGAAAGAGCGTGGCAGGGCGCCGCTCGTCGAGCCAGGCGGCTGCCATCGCGCCGTGGAGCTCTGCGAGCGACTCGACCTCGCCCTCGCTGTGCTCGACGAGCGCGAAGATCGCCTCGGAGTCGACCGTCATCTCCGGCTCGGCGTGCTGGAAGCGGTAGCGCGCGAAGATCTCCTCGTCGTTGACGATGATCCCGTTGTGGATCCCGACCACCGCCCCGTGCCGGATCGGGTGGTTGTTCGCTTCGATCGTCGGGTGGCCCTTGGTGTAGTCGCGGACGTGCACGAGCGCGTGCAGGGCGCCCTGCGGGACATCGACGTGCTCGAGGAGCTCGCTGGCGCCCGACCGACGCTTGTGGATCGTGACGGGCGCAGAGGACGCCCTGTGGGCGTAGCCGACCGCGTCGGCGCCGCGCTCGGCGATCCCGGCCAGGAGAGCCTGCGCAGCGAACGTCCGATCGACGCTCGATTCCGGGCTCAGGCTATAACCGGCGATTCCGCACACGGTGTCTCATCCTAGGTTGACGGCCGGCCAAGGCGACCTTTCCGACTCGTAAGTAGTAGACGCTGCTCGAGAAGGTGAAGTTTGTAAGGAATCTGCACTTAGGTTCGTGGCGACGTCCTCGATCCCTCGCGACTTTTCGCTCAAGCCGGCGAAGCAACGCGCCGATAGAGCCGGCAGATGGAGCAGCAACCCCTCGCCGACTACCCGCTCGAGGACGCCAAGCTTGAGCGGCGCCTCGAGCTTCTGCCTGCGCCTGACGAGCCGGACACAGAGTCGGACGAGCTTGTCGAGGTGGGGGAGGAGGAGGAGGACGACGAGGCGCCGATCGTCGTGCTCGAGGCCACCCAGGATCCGCTCAAGCTCTACGTCCGCCAGATCGGGGACGGGCGCCTCCTGACACCCGCCGAGGAGCGCGAGCTCGCCCGGCGCAAAGATCTCGGCGACGAGGCCGCGAAGCGCAAGCTGATCGAATCGAACCTGCGGCTCGTGATGTCGATCACACGCCATTACACGAAAGCCGGCGTCCCGCTCCTCGACCTGATCCAGGAGGGGAACCTCGGCTTGATCCGGGCGGTCGAGAAGTTCGACTACACGATGGGGTACAAGCTCTCCACCTACGCCACCTGGTGGATCCGCCAGGCCGTCAGCCGTGCCCTCACCGAGCAGGGTCGCACGATCCGGCTGCCCGCGCATGTCGCCGAGCAGGTGCGTCGCGTCACCCGGGCGCGGCGGGTACTCGCCCAGAAGCTGAATCGGGCTCCGAAGCTCGACGAGATCGCAGTCGAAAGCGGTTTCAGCAGCGAGCGCGTCCAGCAGCTGCTCGAGCTCGTCGAGGACACGCTCAGCCTCGAAACGCCCGTCGGCGACGGCGAGAGCATGGTCGGTGACCTGATCGAGGATACGAAGTCCGACCAGCCCGACGTGCAGACGGCGGAGCGGCTGCGCGCCCGCGAGCTCTCCGAGGCGATGAAGCGCCTCAACCCGCGCATGCGACACGTGCTGGCCGAGCGATTCGGCCTGAACGGCCGTACACCGCAGACGCTCGAGGAGGTGGGCGTCGGGCTCGGAATCACACGCGAGCGCGTGCGTCAGATCGAGTCTCGGGCCCTGCGCGAGCTGAGAGTGGTTGCGCCGGGGCTCGAGCTGTACCTGACCCCCTGATCGCTACCCTCGGGTGGTGCCTCTGTTCGTCGACTGTCACAGCCACGTCTGCCCCTCTGGCGACGACGGCGCATCCTCGGTCGCAGAAGGCGCGATCCTTGCTCGTGCAGCCGCGCGCCGGGGAACCGGCGTTCTGTTCGCGACGCCGCACGTCTGGCCGCACCTGACCCTGACCGAGGAGCGGGAGCGGCGGATACGTCACGCCTTCGAGGAGCTCGCGCCCGTAGCCGGGCTCGAGCTGCGGCTCGGCTTCGAGTTGACTCCCTCGCCCGCCCTGCTCGAGGACGACCCGCGCCGGTACAAGCTCGAGGGCACCGGCTGCGTGTTGATGGAGGCGCCGTTCAGCGACGATCTCGACGTGCTCGAGCGGCTCGCCGAGCACACCGTGGCGGCCGGCCTGCGGCCGGTGATCGGGCATCCGGAGCGTGCCGCTGAGGTGCTGGCGAGGCCCACGCTGGCGGCGGGCCTCGCCGAGCGGGGCTGGCTGCTGCAGGTGAACGCAACCTCGCTCCTCGGCCGGCACGGGATCTCGAGCCGCGAGCTCGCCTGGGACCTGCTCGAGCGGAGCATCGCCTCGCTCGTTGCCTCGGACGGCCACCGGCAAGCGCGACCGCCCCACCTCGACGAGGCCTACGCGGCGGTGCGTGAGCGGCTGGGGGAGGCTGCCGACCGGTTCTTCGACGGGAGCGCGTTGGGCGTGCGCGCCGACGGGCTCAGTGCCCGATCGACTCCATCTCCCGCAGCGACGCCAGACGCTTGAGCGAGTCGAGCTCGATCTGGCGGACGCGCTCTCGCGTGATCCCGAGCCTCCGCCCGATCTCCTCGAGCGTCTTCGGCTCCGAGTCGGCGAGCCCGTAGCGCAGCACGACGACCTGTCGCTCGCGGTCGGGGAGCGCCTCGAGCGCCAGCGCCAGCGCCTGACTGCGCAGGGACACCTCGACCTCCTCCTCGGGCAGCGGGTCGTTACCGGCCACGAAGTCCCCGAAAACGGCATCGTCGGTCTCGCCGACGGGCTGGTCGAGACTCGTCGAGGCACGGGCGGCCGCGCGCACCTCGATCGCCTGCTGCAGCGGCAGCGACGCCTCCTCGGCGATCTCCTCGAGCGTCGGCTCACGGCCGAGTTGCGTCCAGAGCGTCCGCTCGGCACGGTTCATCTTCTGGAGCCGCTCGACGATGTGGACGGGCATCCGGATCGTGCGCGCCTTGTCTGCGAGCGCGCGCGCCACCGCCTGCCTGATCCACCAGGTGGCGTAGGTGGAGAACTTGAAGCCACGGCGCCAGTCGAACTTCTCGACCGCCCGGATCAAGCCGAGCGTCCCTTCCTGGATCAGGTCGAGAAACGGCAGGCCCTGGTTGCGGTAGTTCTTGGCGATCGAGACGACGAGGCGGAGATTCGCCTGGATCATCGCCTGCTTGGCCTGCATGTCGCCGGCCTCGATGCGCTTGGCAAGCGTCACCTCCTGAGCGGCCGTCAGAAGCTGGTGCCGGCCCGCCTCGCGCAGGAAGAGCTGGAGCGCGTCCGTGGTCGTCTCGGTGGGCGTCGTGGCCGGAGCGGGCGCCGCGGCCTCCGGGGCGGCGGGCGGCCCGTCGACGAGCTCGATCCCGCGCTGGTCGAGCTCACGGTGGAGCGCTTCGAGCTCGAGCGCGTCCAACTCGTGCAGCTCGACGATCTCGGTCAGGTCGGCCTGGCGAAGCGATCCCGACTGCTCCGACGCATCGAGGAGCTGCTTGATCTCCTCGGTGTGGAGCACGTGCTCGATGTCGACCGACGTCATTGACTCTCCCTTTGGCAGACGTGCAAAGGCTTGGCACACCTCTTCTCCCATCACCATCCTTCGTTCAAACCCTGATGTCCAGGTTGACGCACGATAAGGTGCGTTATGTCAAGCTGGAGAATGTTCGAGCGACAGCCCCTCGGCCCCAGCTCGGCGAGACCTGCCCTGAGCGAGCCGGCTCAGAAGGTGGAGTCGCGGACGCCGGAGGCGATCAGCAGGAGGATCACTGCGGCGGCGAGCAACCGGTAGACGACGAACGGCGTGTAGTCGTGCCGGCGCACGAAGCCGAGCAGCGCCTCGATCGCGACGAAGCCGACGGCGGCCGCGGCGAGCATCCCGACGACGAACGGCCCGATCGACCCCGGGGGCAGTCCGTCGGTCGCGACCTTGGCCCCCTTGAAGAGAACCGCGCCGAACGTGATCGGCACGAGGAGCAGGAACGAGAAGCGTGGGGCCGCATCGGGGCCGAGGCCGAGGAAGCGTCCGGTCGTGATCGTGATCCCCGAGCGCGAGACGCCCGGCATCAGCGAGAGGATCTGCGAGAGGCCGATTCCCACGCCGCTGACGAACGTGAGCCCGCCGACGTCGCGTGTTTCCGGTTGGCGGTCGGCGATCCAGAGCAGGACGCCGAACAGCGCTAGGAAGATCGCAATCTGCCACGGCTCACCGAGACGCTCGTCGATCACGCTTTCGCCGAGGGCGCCGACGAGCGCCGCCGGGACGGTCGCGATTGCGACGTACCAGGCGACCCGCTCGTCGACCGACGAGATCCGGCGCCGCCGCAACGACCCCACCCAGGCCACCACCAGGCGCACGATGTCGGACCAGAAGTATGCGACCACCGCGACGAGCGTCCCCAGATGGAGCCCGACGTCGAAGGTCTTGTTGAATCCCGGGTGCGCTTCGAGGTAATGCCAGTCGCCGAGCCACGGCACGAGGATCAGGTGTGCCGATGAGGAGATCGGCAGCAACTCGGTCAGCCCCTGCGTGATCCCGAGGACGAGCGCCTGCCAGTCGGAGAGCGCGCCGGGCTGCTCCCCCACCCGCGCGGCAGCGAGGATGATCGCTGCGAGCAGCGCGACCGCCGAGCCGAAGAGAAGGCGTCGCTGCACGAGGCGATCCTACGGATCAGGTCGGGCCCAGGCTCGCGGCACTGTGCGCTGGACCAAAAAAATTCACCGAGTCGGTGTCCCTTTCGTCCACCGCCCCCATTGATCTTCGGCTTCCGCCTACGACCCTCAAGAGCGACTTCGACCTACTCGGGCTCCGTGCTCGGTGCAAGAGGGAACTTACGGGGCCTGGCCCCGCCGAGCAAGGGCCTCGAGGAAGGAAGTCCGCAATTTGCGACAACTTTTCTCTCTCGCCCACTTGAGGGGCGCTTCGGCGGGCCGTTCGACTAGGATCGCTGTCGTAATGCACCTCCGCATGCCGAGCATCGACCAGGGCGTCCAGGCGTTCATCTGGGCCGCGATCTTCTTCCTGATCCTCTGGCTCGGAATGCTTGCGGTCGGTGTCTCACAGGCGACCGCCTTCGTGCTCTCGCTGGTCACCGCGGGCGCGATCTTCCTGTTCGTCCGCGTGCACGGCGGCGACGACCCCGCCTAGACGGCCGCGACTGTCAGCGGGGCGCGAGCGCTGCGACGAGGCGTCGTGCCAGGTCGTTTCCGAGCAGCGCTTCGAGTCGCGCGTGGGCGCTCGGACGGCTTTCCGGCTCGGTTGCGCGGCAATGGCGCAGCAGGAGGTCGGTCCGGATCGAAGTCTCTCGGCTCTGGGCGGCGGCGTTCATCCCAGTACACGATCGGCCGCCGCCCGCGATCTCGAGATCCCTGACGGGAGTGAACCGACCTTCAGGCGTCGCCGTCCGAGTCGCGCCCGCGAGACGCCTCGCGCTCGGCCGTGAGCGGCTCGTCGGCGACCGCCCCGTCCTCGACCCGGGCCGGCGGCTCGGAGAGCGGATCCCGGTCGTCGACGGCAACGTCACGGTCGACGTCGCGGCGGCGTGGCGCCGTGTCGAACGTCAGGCCGAAGGTCAGGCCGATTCCGAACACGATTGCGGCGAGCAGCTCGCCGAGGTCGCTGACGACATCGCCGATCCCGATCTCGCGTGAGAACCCGCCCGTGTTGAGCGTCTCGGCGGGCATGCGCGCCAGCAGCACCCAGCCGCCGACGACGAACACGGGCAGGAAGCCGAGCAGGAACACACCACCGGAGAGCCGTGGCCAGCCCCACTTCGTCCAGCCCCCGAGCACCTGCGACAGCGCCATCGTGAGGCCAGCTGCTGCCACGAGGCCGTAGGTGAGCCAGTAGTCGGACGAGCTGCCGCTGCCGACCTGGGCCGCGATCCAGATCAGGAACCCGGCGACGGCGGCTCCGACAAGCGTTGCAAAACCTCTGGTGATCCCGAGCATCGAATTCCCTCCCGTCGTTTGTCTGCTTCTACCCCTGCGGTCGGAAACCGAACAGGGGCGCGTCAGAGGTGCAGGCGGCGCTCGTCGAAGCGCGACGAGTAGAGCTCGGAGCGGAACTCGTCGACCGAGCACAGCAGGTCCTCGCCGAAGCTGTGCTCGACGACCCCGATCCGGCGGTCGTTCCAGAATGGCAGGTCGACGTGCGCGTGCCACGGCCACTGCCCCTTCTTGATCCGCGAGGCTGCGAGCTCGGCTAGCTCCACGCCGGCGTCGTCGAGGCGGTTCGTCATCAGGTTCACGAACGCGCCGGCGGCGGCGCCGCAGCAGCACGGGAAGCGGATCCGGTAGACGACGGGGTGTGCGGTGCTCGCGAGCCGATCGAGGCTGCGGAAGGACGACAGAGCGGAAGCCTCTAGTACTCGAGCAGGGAGAACACCTCGTAGCGGTCGAGTTTCTCGCGGCCGCCGAGGAAGGTCAGATCGATGATGAAGGCGCACCCGACGACGATGCCGCCGAGGCTCTCGACGAGGCCGGCGATCGCACCGACCGTGCCGCCCGTGGCGAGCACGTCGTCGTGGATCAGCACCCGGGCACCCTGCGCGATCGCCGCCCCGTGCAGCTCGAGCGAGTTCTCGCCATATTCGAGCATGTACGTGGCGCTGACGGTCTCCGGCGGCAGCTTGCCGGGCCGGCGGGCGGGGACGAACCCGCAGCCGGCGTGCCTGGCTATCGCTGCACCCAGGATGAATCCGCGCGCCTCCGCGCCGAGCACGAGATCGGGGTGCCTGGCCTGTGCCCAGTCCCCGAGCTGCCTGACGGCCTGGTCGAGTGCCGCGGCGTCGGCGAGCATCGGCGAGATGTCCTTGAAGCCGACGCCGGGAAGTGGGAAGTCGGCGACCTCGCGGACCTTCGTGCGCAGATCGATCGTCACGCGGGCAACCCTACCGCTCTGCGAGTAGCCGCAGCTCGCGCCAGAAGAGGAGTTGCGACAACTCCTGGGCGGCTTCTGCGAGCACCTGGAGATCCTCGAGGCCCGACTTGCGACGCTCGGGGCTGCGCGCGCGCAGCGCGGGCGCCACAAGCTGCTCGAGCAGCGCGGACTCCCGCCCGGCACCGTTCTTGAAGGTACGCAGGTGGCGCGCGTCGATCCCGTAGCGCTGGAGCCTGCCGGCCGCGGCAGCGATGTCCGCGTCCGCTTCGCGGTAGAGCCGCTCTCCCGCCTCGGGGCGCGAGAGGAGCAGGCCGAACTCCTCGAGCGAGCGCACGAAGTCGGCGCCGACCTCGGCTCGCTCGCAGAGCTCGGTCAGGTCGATCTCCCCCTCGCGCTCGCCGAGCGAGACCGGCCGGCGGCGCTTGCGCTCCTGTGAGCCCGCGCCCGAGGCCAGCTCCTGCCGGATCACGCGCAGTGGCAGAAACTCGTCACGTTGGAGACGCAGGATCGTTGCGAGGCGCTCGACGTCCTCCTCGCTGAAGAGCCGGTAGCCGCCCCGGGTGCGCTTCGGCGTCAGTAGCCCCTGGTCCTCGAGGTAGCGGATCTTCGAGATCGAGATGTCCGGGAACTCTTCGCTGAGGCGCGCGCAGACAGCTCCGATCGTGTGGAGCTTCTCGCGGCGGCGTTCGGGAGTCGCGGTGCTCATCGCATCAGGAAGGTCAGGCGGTACTTGCCGATCTGGAGCTCGTCGTCGTCCTCGATCTCAGTCGCTTCGATCCGGCGCCGGTTGACGAAGGTCCCGTTCAGGCTGCCGAGGTCGCGAATCGAGAAGTGCTCGTCGCTGCGCGTGATCTCCGCATGCCGACGCGAGACCGTGACGTCGTCGAGGAAGACGGTGCAGTCCGGCGAGCGTCCGATCAGCGTCGTGTCGCCCTCGACGAAGAAGTGCTCCCCCACTCTGCCGCCGCCGGAGCGAACCACGAGCGCCGGCCCATCGACGCCGCGGCCACCGCTGGCTGACGCGTCGCTCGCAATTTCCTCTGGCGTCAGCGCCATCGTCGTCTCGCCGCTGTCGTCACGGCGGATCAGCGAGCCGCATTTCGAGCAGAAATTGGCTGTCTCCGCGTTCTGGAAGCCGCACTCCGGGCAGTAGACGTGGCTCACTCGGCCGGCTCCTCGACGTGCGGTGCAGCTTTCGAGGAGAGGATTTCGGTGAGGCGGTCGACGTCGGCGAGGTCGCTCTCACCCGCAGCGACGCTCTTCTGGAGGCGCGCCACGAGCTCGGCGCGGAGGATGTCGATCCGCCCCTGCAGCAGCCTGCGGCGGTACGAGACCTCGTTCTCCTCCGCCTCGAGGTCGTGGATCAGCGTCCTGAGGTCGGAGTCGGCGAGCGTGGCGAGATCGGGCAGGGGTTCCACGGGAGCCTTTCGCGTCGGCGGTTCGTTCGATCAGTAAAGCAGCAGCCAGGCGGAGGGGTCAACCTCAGCTTGA
>JBKJML010000073.1:0-7936 GCA_046596415.1 Gaiellaceae bacterium
CTGCGCCACCCACGCCCTCTTCAACGGCCCGGCGCTCGAGCGGATCGCGGGCAGCTCCTTCGAGCGCGTGATCGTGACCGACACCGTGCCCCAGATCGAGCTCGACCGCCCGCCGAACGTCGAGGTGCTCTCGATCTCGGGCCTGCTCGCAGAGACGATCATGAACGTCTTCTCCGACGACTCCGTCTCGGCGATCTTCGCAGGCGAGAACCAGCTCTTCTAACGCTGCCGTGTCTGGCGACGCGGGCGCAGCAGGTCGAACAGCGAGCGGCCCCGTTCGAGCGTTGCTCGAAGTTCCACCTGCTCGAGCACGAGGTCGGCTATTGCGAGGTTGAAGTCCCGGCGCGACGCAGCGCGTTCGAGCGGCGGCTCGTCCGACAACGCGAAGAGGCGGAAGAGGAGCCGCCCGTGCGCCGGCCAAAGTCCCGAGACCCGGTAGCCAATCTCCCCAGACGCGTTCGTGCCCTCCCCAGCGGGTTCACGCCCGCGTCGAGCCGGCCCGGAAACGGGGGCAGCCCCCAAACGAGCCAGTACGTCTCCGGCTCGGACGCGAGCACGTGCTCCCACGGCGTGTCGAGTTTGAGTGCTCGCTCGACGGCGAGCGCAAGCGAGGCGGTGCCGGGAGGTGGTGCGGTTCAGGCGAGCGGAGGCGAGACGCGGTCATGAGGGCGGAAGAGGTGCCCGCCGTCACCGAAGAGAGGGCTCGTGAGGTTCACGCATCCCCATTCTGACGCACCGCGCGACCCTCGAGGCGTGAGTTTCGGTCGAGCCGGGAACCCATTCGTCATGTTCTTCCCACGCAAGCTCGTTCTCCTGATCTATGTCGCGATCGGTGTCGCGCTCGCCGCGAACCGCAACTACCTCGACAACCTGGACACCGCGAAGCGGCTCGTCTCGGCGCTGCTCGCGATCGTGCTCTGGCCGCTCCTGCTCGTCGGGATCGACCTGCACATCCGTTAGCCGCGACGGTTTCGGCTACCATCCGCGGCCGTGTCCGGAGACAGACATCGCCTGGAGGTCAAGGAGCGCGACCTGCTCGGTTCCGCCGAGACCCGCCGCCTGCGCAAGCAGGGGCTGATTCCAGGCGTCCTCTACGGCAAGGGTGGCCCGAAGCCCTTCCTCGTCGGTGAGCGCGACCTGCGCTCCGCCCTGACGACGACCTCGGGGCTCCACGCAGTGCTCGACGTCGTGCTCGAGGGGCAGACAACTCCGCACCCGTCGATCCTCAAGGACTACCAGCGCGACCCGATCCGCGGGCACGTCGCTCACATCGATCTTCAGGAAGTCCGGCTCGACCAGCCGATCCACGCTGTCGTGTCGATCCACATCCTCGGCACCGAGGACTCCCCCGGCGTCCGCGAGGGCGGCGTCATGTCGCAGCCGACGACCGAGATCAACGTCGAGGCGCTCCCGATGGAAGTGCCGGAGTCGATCGACCTCGACGTCAGCGCGCTCGAGATGGGCGGCTCTCTGCGCCTCGAGGACCTCACGGTGCCCGAGGGCGTGACCCTGCTGGACGACCTCCACGAGACGGTGCTCGCAACCGTCAGCACGCCGATGCGCGAGGAGGAGCTCGAGGCGGCGACCGACGAGGCCGCAGCCGAGGGCCTTGGTGGCGACGAGGCCGAGGAGGCGCCCGAGGGTGCCGCCGAGGAGCCCGCCGAGGGTGCTGCCGACGGCGCTTCCGAGGGCGATGCCGCGGCGAGCGCCGACGGCGAGCCCGACTCCACCACCGAGGGCTAACCCTTGAAGCTCTTTCGTCGGGGCGAGGCCGCCTCGACGCTCGACCTGCTCGTCGTCGGGCTCGGCAACCCGGGCCGTGAGCACGCCGCCGACCGGCACAACGTCGGCTGGCTGGTCGTCGACGAGCTCGCCCGCCGTCACGGCGGCTCTTTCCGCTCGAAGTTCTCCGGGCAGCTCGCGGAGGTCAGGCTCGACGAGCGTCGGATCGGCCTCCTGAAGCCGGAGACCTACATGAACGACTCCGGGCGCTCGCTCGCCGCCGCGGCGCGATTCTTCAAGGTGCCGGTCGAGGCGATCGCGGCCGTCCACGACGACGTCGACCTCGACTCCGGGCGGCTCCAGGTGCGGCTCGGCGGCGGGCTCGCCGGACACAACGGCCTCCGCTCGATCGCCAAGGCGCTCAGCTCGCAGGAATTCCTCCGGATCAGGGTCGGCGTCGGCCGGCCGGGGCGGGGCGACCGCCGCCCGGTCGCCGAGTACGTGCTCTCGCGATTCGCCCCCGAGGACGACGCCGAGGCACTCGTGACTCGCGCAGCCGACGCGGTTGAGTCGCTCGCCGTCGACGGCCTCGAGCGGACGCAGGGCACCTACAACTAAGAACTCAGTTCGGAATGACCCTTGGCCCGACGGGCGCAAGGCTTCGTTCTGAAAGGAGTTCTAACCGGAGTCGGGAGCCACCAGCGTGTGCTGGCGGCCGTCCACGACGACGCTCGTCGACGGCAGCCGCTCGGCGACGAGCCAGCGCTCGATCGCGTTGAAGATCGAGACGAGCTCCTGGATCGACTCGCGGCCCGTCCCGATCCGTAACTCGCAGGCGTCACCCGTCAGTTGCACGACCTCAACTGGCACGCCCGCCAGGCGCTGACGGAGCGCGAGCGCAGCAGCGTCGTGCGGTGCCTCCACCGTCAGTTTCTGCAAGACCCCGTGCCTCCCGCTCGGACGAGCCCCGGTGTCCACGACCGGGTTCCGGCGCCGAGTGTACAGACCGGGTTTTCGAATTGGAGTACGTCGGTCGGGGATCACCCGCAGCGGCTAATCTGAGCGGGCCGGAGCGGCCGCTCCGGCCAGTCGCCATGGACCGCCCACCCCTCCACGTCTTCGTCGACGAGCTGCTCAAGCACGAGCGGCTCCAGGCGTTCGCCGCCGCGCTGCCGTCGCGCGCGCGTGTGTCCGAGCCGGTGCTGCCGCTCGTCCTCGCCGCGCTGCACAAGCAGGTCGGGCGGGCTCTGGTCTGCGTCCTGCCGGAGGACGCCGACGCCCGCGACGCGGCCGAGGCCGCCGCCTGGTTCGCAGGCCCCGAGCAGGTGGCCCTCCTGCCGAGCCGCGGCGTCAGGCACGGGTCGGGCCTCGAGCCGCCACCGCACCTCGTCGGTGAGCGGGCGCGAGCGCTCGAGGTGCTCGCGGCGGGAGGCCTTGTCTGCGCCTCGGCGGCAGCGATCGCGGAAGGCATGCCGCCCCCCGCCGCACGCAGCGCCGCCATCCGTTTCGCGGTGGGCGACGAGCCCGGCATCGACGGCCTCGCCGAGGCGCTCGCCCTCGCCGGCTACGAGCGGGTGGAGCGGGCCGAGGAGCGCGGCCAGTTCGCCGTGCGCGGCGGCATCCTCGACGTCTTCGCGACCACCGGCCGCGAGCCACTGCGGATCGAGCTCTTCGGCGACGAGATCGAGCAGGTCCGCGTCTTCTCGCCCTTCACCCAGCGCGCGCTCCACGCCGTCGGCGAGGCCGTCGTCTACCCGGCCGTCGAGCGGCGCGCCGACCTGACCGAGCCGACGCTCCCCGACGACGATTGGGGCGACGCGGTCGCCGCACCGGCCGTTCCCACCGACCTCGTGCCGCCGCTCCCGTCGGCGCCCGACCTCGTCTGGCAGCCCGACGAGGTGCGCCGCGTCTGGCAGGAGTTGGGCCTCCCCGAGTTCTCGCTCGACGGTGTCGCGGAGCTCGACCCGTTCCCACAGGGCCAACCGCACTCGTTCGAGGCGCAGCGCCCGGCGCTCGCCGCCCGCGGCCTCTCCGAGGCGGAGAACGAGCTCGGCAGCTTCGTCCGGGCCGGCAACCGGGTCGTCGTCGCGTTCCCGCACCGCGGCGAGGCGCTCCGCACGCAGAACCTGCTGCGCCGAGTCGACGCCGACCTGCTCGAAGAGAAGCTCCCCGACGGGCCGACCCTCCTCTTCGCGGTCGCGCCCGCCCGCCGCGGCTTCGTCTGGCGCGAGCTCGGGCTCGTGCTCCTGCCCGACAACCAGGTCTTCCGCAAGCGCCCGCCTCGAGCCGACCGCCGCCTCGGCAAGGCGCTCGCATCGTTCGCCGACCTCCGCACCGGCGACTACGTCGTGCACGAGGATCACGGCGTCGGAAAGCTGCTCGGCTTCGAGACCAAGGAGGTGGCGGGCGTCACGCGCGACTACCTCTTCCTCGCCTTCCGCGGCGAGGACCGCCTCTACGTCCCGCACGAGCAGCTCGGCAGGATCTCGCGCTACATCGGCGCCGACGCCAAGGCGCCCGCCCTCTCGAAGCTGGGCGGCAAGGCCTGGCAGCTCCTCAAGACGCGTGCACGCGAGTCGGTGCGCGAGCTCGCCGGCGAGCTCCTCGCCCTCTACGCCCGGCGCCAGCAGGCGCCCGGCCACGCGTACGACCTGCGCAACGAGTGGCTCGAGCGGCTCGAGACCGAGTTCCCCTACCGCGAGACCGAGGACCAGGCGCGCGCGATCGAAGCGGTGAAGGAAGACCTCGAGGCGCCGCGCCCGATGGACCGGCTCGTCTGCGGCGATGTCGGCTTCGGCAAGACCGAGGTGGCGCTGCGCGCCGCCTTCGCCGTCGCCGTCAACGGCAAGCAGGTGCTCTTCCTCTGCCCGACGACGATCCTTGCCGAGCAGCACTGGAACACCTTCCGCAACCGCTACCGCGACTTCCCGGTGCGCGTCGAGATGGTGTCGCGCTTCCGCACCGCAGCCGAGACGAAGCAGGTGCTGAAGGACTTCGCGGAGGGCAAGGTCGAGGTGCTGATCGGCACTCACCGGGTCCTCTCCCGCGACGTGATCCCGAAGGACCTCGGGCTCGTGATCCTCGACGAGGAGCAGCGCTTCGGGGTCGCTCAGAAAGAGCTGCTCCGCTCGCTCCGCCTCGAGACCGACGTGCTCGCCCTCTCGGCGACGCCGATCCCGCGCACGCTGCACATGTCGCTCTCCGGCCTCCGTGACATCTCGATCATCGAGACCCCGCCCGAGGGGCGCCGCCCGATCCGGACGACGGTGGGGGAGTACGACGAGGAGCTGATCCAGACGGCCCTGGAGCGAGAGACGGCGCGCGGCGGCCAGTCGTTTTACCTCCACAACCGGGTCGAGACGATCGAGGCGACGGCGGAGAAGCTCCAGCAGCTCTGCCCGAAGCTTCGCTTCCTCGTCGCGCACGGGCAGATGAGAGAGCGCGAGCTGGAGGAAAAGATGCACGCGTTCCTCGCCGGCGACGCCGACGTGCTCGTCTCGACGACGATCATCGAGTCCGGGCTCGACATCCCGCAGGCGAACACCCTGATCGTCGAGCGCGCGGACGTGCTCGGGCTCTCGCAGCTCTACCAGATCCGCGGCCGCGTCGGCCGCTCGGACGTCACCGCGCACGCCTACCTGCTCTATCCGGACGCGCAGGAGCTGACGCCTGAGGCACGAGCCCGCCTCTCGACCCTCGCCGACCACACCGAGCTCGGGGCCGGCTTCCAGATCGCGATGCGCGACCTCGAGATCCGGGGTGCCGGTGACCTACTCGGCGCCGAGCAGTCCGGCCACGTCGCCGCGCTCGGCTTCGAGCTCTACGTCGAGCTGCTTGGCGAGGCGGTGGCGGAGCTCTCCGGTCAGCGGCGGATCGCCGCTCGCCCGGTGCGCGTCGATGCCCGCGTCGACGCCTACGTGCCGGCCACCTATGTCGCCTCCGAGGCGCTGAAGATCGACATCCACCGCCGGCTCGCGCTCTCCGAGACCGAGGACGAGCTGCGGGAGCTGCACGCGACCCTCGAAGACCGGTACGGCCCCGTCCCGGAGCCGGTCCAGAGCCTCTTCTCGATCCAGGAGGCGAAGCTCAAGCTGGCCCTGCTCGGGGCCGACTATCTCGTCTTCCGCGGCGGCCGTGCGACCGTCGGGCCGCTCGTCCTCGGCAGCTCCGAGCTGCGCGCTCTCAGAGACATCTCCGACATCGCCGTCTACACCTCCGCGAGGCGCGAGGTCTCCCAGCGTGTCGACGCGCTCGAAGGGGCGGTGGCGCTTGTCGATGCTATAGTGGCCGCGCGTCAGGCCGCTTGAGCGAAGCTCGGTGTGACGCCTTTTTCATGAAGTCCCCCCGTCTCCTCATCGTCCTCGTCGCCGTCATCGGCCTGCTCCTCGGGCTGTTCGCGGCCGGTTGCGGTGGCGGTTCCGGGAAGGTGCCGAAGGATGCGGTCGCGTCGGTCGACGGCACTCCCGTGCCACAGTCGCAGTTCGACGGCCTGCTGACGCAGGCGCGTAAGAGCTACACCGCGCAGAAGCGTGACTTCCCGAAGGCCGGCTCCTCCGAGCTGCAGACGCTGCGTAACCAGGCTGTGCAGTTCCTGGTTCAGCGCGTCGAGTTCGAGCAGGAGGCCAAGGGTCTCGGGATCGAGGTCTCGGAGAAGCAGGTCGCGAACCGGCTCGCCCAGATCAAGAAGCAGTACTTCGGCGGCGACGACAAGAAGTACGCCAAGCAACTCGCCCAGCAGGGGCTCTCGGACGAGCAGGTCAAGGCCGACATCCGCTCCCAGCTCGTCTCGGAGTCGATCTTCAAGAAGGTGACGGCCGACGTGAAGGTGAGCGACAAGGACGTCCAGGCCTACTACGCCAAGAACCAGGACCAGTATGGCCAGGCGGAGAGCCGCGACGTGCGCCACATCCTCGTGAAGTCGAAGGCGGAGGCCGACAAGCTCTACACCCAACTGAAGGGCGGCGCGGACTTCGCGACGCTCGCGAAGAAGTTCTCACAGGATCCCGGCTCGAAGGATCAGGGCGGCAAGATGACGATCTCGCGCGGCCAGACCGTCGCCCCGTTCGATCAGACCGCGTTCCTGCTGAAGGCGAACACGCTTTCGCGGCCGGTGAAGACCGAGTACGGCTACCACCTGATCGAGCCGCTCTCGGCGATCCGTGAAGCGAAGACGACGCCGCTCAAGGACGTCAAGAACTCGATCCGCCAGCAGCTGCTGCAGACGAAGCGGAACGAGGCGATGACGAAGTGGGTGGACGGCGTCAAGAAGGACTACGACGGCAAGGTCACCTACGCGGTCGGCTTTACGCCGCCGCCGACGCCGTCGACCACCAGCACGGGCACGCAGACGAAATAGTGGCTCTCGCCGACGCGCTGCTCGAGCTACAGGAGCTCACGCAGCGCCTCCGGCGCGACTGCCCCTGGGATCGCGAGCAGACGGCGCGCACGATCGTGCCGCACACGGTCGAGGAGGCCTACGAGGTCGCCGACGCTGCGCTCGCCGGCCAGCCCGAGGCGCTGCTGGACGAGCTCGGCGACCTGCTCTTCCAGGTCTACTTCCTCGCCCTGCTCCTCGACGAGCAGGGCCACGGCGATCTCGAAGCCGTTGCGCGGCTCGTGCACGAGAAGCTCGTTCGGCGTCACCCGCACGTCTTCGGCGAGGCGGAGGCGGCAACGGCCGGTCGAGTCCGTGACAACTGGGAGCAGATCAAGACCGACACGGAGGGGCGGCAGGGGATCTTCCACGACCTTCCGCTCGGCCTGCCGGCACTCCTCTTCGCGCGCAAGGCCGGGCGTCGTGCAGCATCGGCCGGCTTCGACTATCCCGATGCTGCGATGGCGATCGGCGATCTCGACGACGAGGTCCGCGAGCTGAAGGAGGCGATCGCAGCGGCCGGCGAGCCGGCACCCGAGACCGAGGCCGACGAGCGCGTCTTCTCAGAGCTCGGCGATGTGCTCTATGCGGCGGCGAACGTCGCGCGCAAGCTGAATGTCGACCCGGAGCTGGCCTTGCGGGCGACGGTGAACCGATTCACGGCGCGGGTCGAGGAGGCGGAGCGGCTTGCTGCGTTGGGCGGCGACGATTTCGCCTCGCTCTCGCTCGAGGAGCAGGACGGCTACTTCGATCAGGCAAAGGAGCGGGAATGACCGCGATCTCAACAGTGAACGGACGGCAGATCCTCGACTCGCGCGGCAACCCGACGGTGGAGGTGGA
>JBKJML010000129.1:0-7691 GCA_046596415.1 Gaiellaceae bacterium
CCCGCCGGGGGCGGTGACGCGCCGCAGCTCGCGGATCGCGGCGGCCGGGTCGTCGGCGTGCTCGAGCACCTGCGTACAGAGAACGACCTGATAGGAGCCGTCGGCGGCCGGGATCGACTCGGCCGTCCCCTCGAGCTCGGCGGCTGCGTCCTTGACGTCCACACCGACGTAGTCGGTGGCGTACGGCTCGAAGAACGGGTAGTAGGGCTTCGGGCCACAGCCGACGTCGAGCACGCTGTAGCGGCCCAGCTCCTCGTGGGCGCGGCGGGCCTCGTCGCGCAGCCAGCGGGCGAGCGGCTCACGGACGGCCCAGGTCGCCATCGAGCGAGGCGGGTCGCGGCGCTCCGGCTCCGCCCAGGTGTCAGCTCGCATTGCGAGCCTCCGCGGCGGCGAGGCCGACCGAAAGCCAGAGCAGCGCGTCGAGCGGGACGCCCGCCACCAGGCCGCGCCCGTTCGAGATCCCGGCGCAGACGAGCAACCACGCGAGGGCAAGCGTGGCGCCGCGCCGTGCGGCAACGAACACCGCGGCCCCGAGCAGGCCGAGCAGGGCCAGCAGCCCCGGCACGCCGAGGTCGGAGAGCGCCTGCACGTAGGCGTTGTGGACGCCCCACGGGTGGTCGGGCGAGGGGAACGTCAGGTCCGGCTCGCGCGGGAAGCGCCGGTGCGCCTCGGCGAGCTGCGGGCCGTAGCCGTACTCGTCTTTCGAGCCCTGCCAACCGACGCCGAGCAGCGGCTCGTCGAGGAAGATCTCGAGGCCGATGTAACCGAGCACGACGCGCTGGTCGTAGCTCTGCACGTCACCCTCGTCTGCCGTTCTCCGCGGCTCGGCGCCGAGGAAACGGAAGAACGAGTTGATGTCGCCGCTCCTCATCGTCAACGCGCCGGCGAGGGTCACTGCGAGGGCTGCCGCAATCGCCGCGGCACGCGGCAGCGTCAGCCGGCGCTCGCGCAGCAGGACGAGAGCGACTCCCGCGCCGCCGAGCAAGAGCCCGAGCACGCCGGCGAGCGCACCGGAGAGCACGAGGTCGGCGGCGCCGGCGACCGCGAGCGTCCACGCGAGCAGCCCCCGGGTCACGAATGCCCCTGCGACCGCGGCGGCGCCGAGCAGCGCGAAATCCTCGAAGCCGAGGAACGAGGGAACCCGCTGGAGCACCGGCTCGAGGCCGAAGGCCGTGATCAGGCCCGAGAACTGCGCGAGCGCCCAGAGGAGCGCGATCACCGACCAGGCTGCGACGACGACGAGCACGGCGCGCAGGTCGCGGGCCGTGCGGACGAGGAGCGCCGCCGCCGGAGCGAGGAGCGCGTACTCGGCGTACTTGAGTGCCGTCACGAGATGCGAGCCGAACGGATAGGCGTCGAAGCGTGCGAGGCCGTACAGCGTGCCGAGGAAGATCAACGCCAGCCAGATCGCGCCCGCGATCCAGACGGGGAGGCCGCGCCGGAGTGTCCCGAGACCCTCGCGGCGAAGGATCGGCCAGGCTGCGGCTGCCACGGCGAGCACGGCGAGGTCCGATAGCGCAACGGTCGTCGAGCCGAGGCTCAGCGTCGGCTGGAACTCGACGTGCAGGAAGAGGAGCGGGAGCGCAGCGAGGAGCACGAGCACCCCGGGCGAGGACAGCGAGCCGGCCCACGAGCGGGCACGTGCTACGAGCCCCGCGCTCAAGGGTCGTTCGGCTTCCAACGAGGCAACTATACCGCTCCCCTATACTGGCCTCCCGATGGTCTCGCGGCCCGCCTGGCGGCGTCTCATAACCGCCGGCAGCATCTACGCCGCTGCCGCCACCGGCTTTCTCGGCACGGTGATCGCTGCACGCTCGCTCGGCCCCCACGCGTTCGGGCTGCTCTCGATCGTGCTCGCCGCGCAAGGGTTCTTCCAGCTCCTGCTCGACTTCACCGTCGGCGACGCGATGATCAAGTACGGCTTCCGCTACGTGGAGGCGGAGCGCTTCGGCCGTCTGCGGCGCCTGGTCGGAGTCGCCTTCCGCGTGCAGGCGACCGGCGCCGTCCTCGGCTGCCTCGGGACGCTCGCGCTCGTTCCGTTCGCCGACTCGCTCTTCGGCACCGAGGGTCTTGAGCGGCCACTGCTGATCTCGGCGCTCGTGCCGCTCGCAGCGCTGCCGATCGGGCTCGCCAACGCGCTCGTGATCCTTCGCGGCCGCTACGAGTTCCACGGCATCGTCACGCTGATCACGATGACGGGGCGTCTCGTCGCGATGGCGATCGGCTCCCAGATCGGCGTCACGGAGACGGTCGTCTTGCTGCTCGTCGCCCAGGTGGCGACGAGCTCCGTGATCGGGGCGATCGGATTCGCCGCTCTGCGTCGCTTCCCGCGCGCCGAGCTCGAACCGCTCGGCGAGGACGTGCCGGGCCTGCGCCGGTTCGTGCTCTCCTCGACCGTCGGGACAACGCTCGAGTCGCTCCGCGGCATCTTTCCCGCCCTCCTGCTCGGCGTCGTCTCCAACCCGACCCAGGTCAGCTATTTCAAGATCGCGCAGGCGCCGCAGTTCGGGTTCTCCGTCCTCAGCGCGCCCGTGCGGATCATCCTGCTCACCGAACAGACGCGCGAGATCGAGCGTGGCCAGTACGACCGCGTCGCGAAGACGCTGCGGCGCTACATGCTCGCCGCCGCGGCGCTCATGCTCGTCCTCGTCCCGCCTGCGCTCTGGCTGATGCCGTGGCTCGTCGAGACGGTGTTCGGCGACGACTACGGCGGCGCGACCAACGCGGCCCGCCTGATTCTGCTCGCTGCTGCGATCCAGGCCGTCTACGCCTGGACGAAGCCGTTCCCGGTCTCGATCGGCCGTCCTAACCTGAGGATCGTCGGCCAGGCGGCCGAGATCGTCGTGCTCGTCCCAGCGCTCCTCGTCCTGGGCTCGATCTGGAGTGCGACCGGCGCCGGCGCCGCCGTCGTCCTCGGCGTCGCCGCCTTCGCGATGACGTGGACGGTGCTCGTCTTCCGGCTGCGTCGCGAATGGCACTCACGGAGCCAGGCGTGAAGGTGTTGATCGTCAGCGGCATCTGGCCGCCGGACGTCGGCGGTCCGGCGAGCCACGCGCCTGACGTGGCCGCCTTCCTCACGCGCCGAGGGCGCGAGGTCGAGGTCGTAACCACCGCGGCCGCCGCGCCCGCGCTACGCCCGTACCCCGTCCGTTGGACGTCCCGGCGGCTCCCCGTGGGGCTCCGCCACCTGCACGGCGTGCTGCTGATCGCGCGCCGTGCGCGCTACGCCGATGTCGTCTACTCGACCGGGCTCTTCGGACGGACGCTTGTGGGCGCCCTTCTCGCCCGCCGACCCTTCGTCGTCAAGCTGACCGCCGACCCCGCGTTCGAACGCGCCCGCGCGCGCGGCCGCTTCAACGGCGATGTGGACGAGTTCCAGAAGGCCGGCGGCGCTCCGATGCTTCGGTTCGTGCGCAACCGGACCGTGCGCCACGCGGCGCACGTGTTCTGCCCGAGCGCCTACCTCGCCGAGCTCGCGGTGCGCTGGGGCGCCGATCCCGCCCGCGTCGACGTGCTCCCGAACCCGGCGCCGGCGGAGATCGCACTGCCGCCGCGGGAGGAGTTGCGAGCGCGGTACGGGATTGACGGGCCTACCCTTGCCTTCGCGGGGCGGCTGACTGCTCAGAAGGCGCTCGAGGTCGCCTTCGAGGCGATCGGACTCGTGGACGGCGTGACGCTCCTTGTGGCGGGTGACGGCCCGGAGCGCGAACGGCTGGAACGCCTGGCCGGCCCACGCGTGCGCTTCCTTGGTGCGGCCGACCGGCAGGGGGTGCTCGAGCTCTTCGCCGCAGCCGATGCCTCCCTCCTCTCGTCGGACTGGGAGAACTTCCCGCACACCGTCGTCGAGGCGCTTGCGGTCGGGACACCCGTGATCGCGACTGCGGTCGGTGGCGTCGCCGAGGTGGTGCGCGACGGCGAGAACGGACTGCTCGTTCGCGCCGGCGATCCGGCGGCACTCGCCGGCGCTATCGCCCGCTTCTTCGGCGACGCCGAGCTTCGCTCCCGGCTCGCTGCAGCGGCGGTGCCGTCGGTGGCGGCGTATGCGCCGGACATCCTCTTCGCTAGGCTCGACGCGATGCTGGAGTCCGCGACCGCGTGAAGCCCCGAGTCCTCTTCGCCGGGCGGACGCGCTATCGGCTGCCGCTCAACGAGTCGCTGCAGCGCAAATGGGACGCGCTCGAGGACGTGCTCGAGATGCAGGTGCTGGCAAGCGTCGCCGAGGGGCCCCGCGTCCGCAACGGCTTCTGGGATCTCTACCCGCCGACCCGGCCACGGAAGCTCGACGGAGCGCTCTTCTACCTGTTGCTACCGCTCCGCGTCGCCCGTCAGCTGCGTTCCTTCAAGCCGGACGCGGTCATCACCGAGAGCCCGTACGAGGCGGCCGCGGTCCTGATCGCGCGCGTGCTCGCGCGCCGCCGTCCGAAACTGATTCTCGAGGTGCACGGCGATTGGCGCACCGCGACGCGCCTCTACGGCGCGCCGGGCCGGGCGGCGCTCGGGCCGCTCGCCGACCGCGTCGCTGCCTGGGCCGTGCGCCGGGCCGACTCGATCAGGCCGGTCTCGAACGGGATGGCCGAGATCGTGCGCAGCGTCGGCGCCGAGCCGACCGAGGTGTTCCCGGCCTTCATCGACGTGGAGCGGTTCATCGACCGTCCCATCTCGCCGCTGCCCGAGACGCCGAAGGCGCTCTTCATCGGCGTGCTCGAGCTCTACAAGAACATCGACGGCCTCGCCGAGGCGTGGCGGCGCGCGGCGCCGCAGGTCCCCGACGCGACCTTCCGGCTGGTCGGCATCGGCAGCCGCACCGACATCGTCGAGCAGCTCGTCGCCGACCTACCCGAGCAGACGAGCTGGACGCCCGTGCTGACGACCCGCGAAGTGTCGGAGGCGCTCGACGAGGCGAGCGTGTTCGTCCTTCCCTCGCGCTCCGAGGGGCTCGGACGCGTGATCGTCGAGTCGCTCTGCCGCGGCCGCCCGGTCGTCGCGAGCTGGTCGGGCGGCACGCCGGACGTGATCACCGACGGCGTCAACGGCATCCTCGTCCACCCCGAGGACACGGACACACTCGCCGACGTGCTGGTGCGCGTCCTCTCCGACCGGGAGCTCGTCGCCCGGATGGCGGCGGCGGCGCGCGGGAGCGCCGAGCCGTTCATCGCGACGCCAGACGAGTATGCGGCGCGGATCCGCGCGCTCGTCGACCGCGTCCTCGCGTGAGGCTCGTCTTCGTCACCCAGCAGGTCGACCCGGCGCACCCGGCACTTGCTGCGACAGTGCCGAAGATCCGCGCTCTGGCCGGGCGCGTCGACGAGCTCGTCGTGCTGGCCGACGGCGCGGCGGAGGGAGTCGAGCTGCCTGCGAACTGCCGTGTGCGCCTCTTTGCGGCTCCGAGCCGGGTGGGCCGCGGGGTCCGCTTCGCGCGGGCGCTCGCCGACGAGCTCCGCCGGCCGGGAGAGGTGGCGGTCGTGGCGCACATGTGTCCGATCTACGCCGTTCTCGCCGCGCCGCTCGCCCGCCCTCGGCGTGCTCGGGTCGTGCTCTGGTTCACGCACTGGAAGGCAAGCCGGCTGCTGCAGCTCGCGGCGACGCTCTCGAATGCCGTCGTGACGGTCGACCGGCGTTCGTTCCCGCTCGAGTCGGGCAAGGTACGCCCGATCGGCCACGGGATCGACCTGGCCGAGTTCCCCTGCCGCGATCGCGCAGGCGAGACGCTACGGCTGCTCGCGCTCGGGCGCTATTCGCCGGCCAAGGGCCTCGAGACGATCGTCCGTGCGGTCGCGCTCGTCGACGAGGCGACGCTCGTCGTCCACGGCCCGGCGCTCACTGCGGAGGAGCGCGCCCATCGCGAGGAGCTCACCGCGCTCGTAGCCGAGCTCGGCGTCGGCGCCCGGGTGGCACTCGAAGGCGCCGTGCCCCGGGCCGAGGTGCCTGGGCTTCTGGCGGACGCGGACGCGCTCGTGAACAACATGCGCGCCGGCGCACCCGACAAGGTCGTCTACGAGGCGGCAGCCTCGTGTGTCCCCGTGCTCGCGTCGAACCCGGTCTTCGACACGCTGCTGCCGGCCGAGCTTCGCTTCGCCCGCGACCGCCCCGACGAGCTCGCCGAACGGCTGCGCGAGCTCGCCGGCCTTTCGAGCGGCGATCGGGCCGCTCTGGGGCACGCGCTGCGGGACAAGGTCGAGGCAGCCCACTCCGTTGGCTCCTGGGCCGAGGGCGTCCTCGCGGCGGCCCGGCGATGAGTGGCGACACGTTGCTCCACGTGCAGAAGGTCTCGGGCATCTCGGGCTCGGAGGCGCACCTGCTGACGCTCCTGCCTGGGCTTCGCGCCCGCGGCTTCGACGCGCGGATGCTGATGCTCCACGAAGGCGAGCCAGGCGCGGACGAGTTCGCGGCGAGGCTCGACGCCGCCGGCGTCCCGGTCGACCGCATGGGAACCAATCTCCTGACTCCCGGGCGCCTCGCAGCTCGCTTGGCACGGCACCGGCCCCGCATTCTCCACACCCACCTCGTGCACGCCGACCTGCTCGGCCAGGTCGCGGGAGCGCTCGCCCGCGTGCCACTCCGGGTCAGCACCAAGCACGGCTTCGATCCGTTCCGCGAGCACCGGCTCGTCGCGGCGGCAGACCGCTTCGCGGGTCGTCGGGCGCACCTCCACATCGCGATCTCGCGTGGCCTCGCCCGGTATCTCGGCGAGGTCGAGGGCTTCGATGAGCGCAGCTTCGAGATCGTCCACTACGGGATCCCGGCCGGGCCGGAGCCGGCGACGGCCGGCGACCCGCGCCGGATCCTCTGTATCGGGCGCCTGATTCCCGTCAAGGGTCACGCGTTGCTCCTCGACGCGTTCGCCCGCGCGCGGGCCGCGTTGCCCGGCCTGACGCTCGCGATCGCCGGCAGCGGCCCGCTCGAGGAGCAGCTGCAGGCCCGCGCGGGCGAGGGCGTCGAGTGGCTCGGCCACGTCTCTCCGGTCGAGCCCGAGCTCGAGCGCGCCGGGATCATCGTCGTCCCGTCGCTCGGCGAGGGGTTCGGGATGGTCGCCCTCGAGGCGATGGAGCGCGGACGTGCGGTCGTCGCCTCCGAGGTCGGGGGGCTACCCGAGATCGTCCGCGACGGTGAGACGGGCCTGCTCGTCCCGCCCGGCGATCCGGAGGCTCTCGCCGCGGCGCTGCTCGCCCTGGCAGGTGACCCGGCGCGGACACGGTCGCTCGGCGAGGCCGGTCGAAGGCGGGTGGTCGAGGAGTTCTCGGTCGAGCGCTGCGTCGAACGGACGGACTCGCTCTACCGTGCCGCCCTCGCTCGCAGGTAGCCCCAGAGCCGGAGAATCGCCGGCGCTGCGAGCAGCGCGAGCACGAAGTCCCAGGGGGCGCGGTAGCGGGTCGAGCCCGCGAAGAGCATCGCAGCCAGCGTCTGATAGCCGAGGAACGACACGGCGAGCACGGCGAACGACCGCGGGACGAGCGTCAGGCCGAAGAGCGCGAAGGCGTACAGGCCAAGCACGTAGGCGGGCTGGGCGAGCGTTCGGCCGCGGTCGAGCCAGGTGTTCGCGCCGGGGCGGCCTTCGGTCTGCGTCGCCTGCGGCGCCCACTGCATGCGCACCGCCTGGGCGGCGAGCTTCGCCTTCTCACCCGGGTGCTCGCGCCAGAAGGTGAAGGTCAGCTGCTGGTAGTCCCGCATCTGCGCGCACTCGTCGACGGCGA
>JBKJML010000157.1:0-4070 GCA_046596415.1 Gaiellaceae bacterium
CTTCTTCGAGGAGATCGCGAAGTACCGGGCCGCGCGGCGAATCTGGGCGACGGTGCTGCGCGACCGCTACGGCGCCACGGACGAGCGCTCGCTGCTGATGCGCTTCCACTCCCAGACCGCCGGGGTCTCGCTGACGGCGCAGCAGCCCGAGGTGAACATCGTCCGCACCGCGATCGAGGCTCTGGCGGCTGTGCTGGGTGGCACCCAGTCGCTGCACACGAACTCGTTCGACGAGGCACTCGCGCTCCCGACCGAGAACGCGGTGCGGCTCGCGCTCCGCACCCAACAGGTGATCGCCCACGAGACCGGAGTCGCGAACACGATCGACCCGCTCGGCGGCTCCTACCACGTCGAGCAGCTCACGAACGCGATCGAAGCGCAGGCGTACGAGTACTTCGAGCGGATCGCCAAGCTTGGCGGCATGGTCGAGGCGATCAAGCAGAACTTCCCGCAGCGGGAGATCGCCGACGCCGCGTTCCAGTACCAGACCGAGGTCGAGTCGAAGCAGCGGATCGTGGTCGGCGTCAACCGCTACCAGCTCGCCGACGAGGTCGAGCCGGAGCTCCTCAAGGTCGACCCGGCGCTCGAGGGGCAGCAGATCGCGCGGCTTGCCGCGTACAAGGGCCGCCGTGATAGCGCGAAGGTCGAGCAGCGCCTCGGCGAGCTCAAGCAGGCCGCTGCTCGCGACGGCGTCAATCTGATGCCCTTGATCGTCGAGGCCGCGCGCGACCACGTCACGATGGGCGAGATGTGTGACGCCTGGCGCGAGGTGTGGGGCGTCTGGCGCGAGACACCGGTCTTCTGAGCGCCCGTCCAGGCCCCGCGCCACAAACCATTTCGCAGGCCTGTCGTCTACGATGTTCCAGTGAGCAGCGGCCCCTCTTTTCTCCAGTCGAGGCGTTTCCAGCAGGTCTTCCCCTGGGTCGCGGGCCTCGTGCTCGTCGCCGGCATCGTCGCCTTCCTGATCGTCTTCTTCGGGAACACGGCCGAGCCGGTCGACTCGAAGGTCACCGACAAGGAGACGGGCGCCGCCGTCGTGCCCACGAAGACGCCGAGCGTCGCGATCGACCCGGAAGTGCGCAAGGTGGCCGGTGAGTTCATCCTCACCGCGGTAGCACGGAAGAACCTGGCCCGCTCCTACGAGATCACGCACCCGGACCTCCGGCAGGGCCTCTCGCTCGCGGAGTGGGAGACCGGCAACATCCCCGTCCAGTTCTATCCGGCCGACGCGATCGACAACGCCACCTTCAAGATCGACGAGTCGCATCCCGCCGACGCGGTACTCGAGATCGCACTGATCCCGAAGGCCGGCGAGACGATCAAGCCGCAGATCTTCTTCATCGGACTGAAGAAAGTGAAGGGCGCCTGGCTCGTCGACTACTGGGCTCCACGCGGCTCCGCAGCCGTCCCGAACGCCGGGGACGGGTAGCCCACCTTCGGTGGTGGCGCGGCTCTCCTCGCCGAGGCTCCGCCGCCGCCTGCTGAAGCTCGCCGGCCTCGCCGCAGTCACCGCCGTCGCTGCGACGATCTCGATCCTCTTCTGGAACACCGGCGTGAAGGTTCAGCCAGCCGTCACCGAGAGCGGTCCGGCCGTCATCGCGGTTCCCCAGCAGAGCGTGCGGCTCTCGGAGCGAGACCATGCCGCGGCGATCTCCGCGGCTGCGCGTTTCGTCGACACCGCCGTCCAGCGAGTCCGGCTCGACGAGGCGTGGGAGCTGGCGGGCCCGCAGATGCGCCAGGGGATGACGCGCGAGGAGTGGCGCGAGGGCAACATCCCCGTCGTGCCGTACCCGGTCGACGCGGCCCGCTGGAAGCTCGACTACTCCTACGCCGACGAGGTCGGCCTCCAGGTCTACGTGCTGCCGAGACGCGGTCAGGAGCTTCGGCCGATGGTCTTCATGATGTCGCTGACGGCAGTCGGAAAGGGCGACGGGCGCCGCTGGCTCGTCGAGTCCTGGACACCCGCGGGCGGTGGCATGGGCGCGACGCCGCCAGGGAGGCCCGCAGGCTCCGAGCCGCTACGGACGATCAAGCCGCCGAAGGCGCCGCTCGGTGTGCTCTGGCTCTTCGTGCCGGTGCTGCTGGTCGGCGGGCTGCTCACGATCCCGGTCGTTCTGGGTCTCCGCACCCGCCGGCGAAACCGCCGGGCCGAGGTCGCCTATCGCGAGGGATGACCGCGGGCGCGCACCATCGCGGCAGCGAGGCTCTGCGTGAGGGTCAGCGCTCCCCCGACACTCAGGTGAACGGGGTCGCTGTAGAGGCTCGTGTTGCCGCGCCTGGCCGAGCAGCGCTCGGTGCTGCACAGCTGGTCGATGACGTCCAGGCTCGAGGCGCTCGAGGAAAAGGCGAGCGAGCTCACCTCGAGCGCGACGGTCGCAGCACGCCTGCGGTCGACCTCGGCGCGGTCGAGGCCACCTGCGCAGGAGCCCGAGAGCACTCGCACGACCGCGCACGCGGTTGGGTTGAACGGCAACGCCGGAACCGGGTGGATGAGGAGGACGGGCACGCCCGCCCGGTCGAGCCGACGGACGACGGCCCCTAGCCCCGCACGCCAGAGGAGCGACTTCTCGGCCGTGTCGTGGGTCGATTCGCCGCCTGCGGGCCGCAGGCCGATCCGGGAGTTGAAGACGTAGCCGTCTGTTTGCAGGGAGAGCACGACGACAGCCGGGCGTAGGCGCACGAGCGTCGCCAGCGTGGCGGCCGTGAACTGCCCGCAGTCCGTCTCGCCGGCGAACGAGTCGAGGACGCCTACCCCTGAGAGAAATGGACAGGCATGGAAGGTCGCGATCGTCGCGTCGAGACCGAGCCCGTTCGCGGCGCGCACGAACGGCTCGCTCAACTGGCCGGCCTGTGAGTCGCCGACGAGGATTGCCTGTCCACGGCCCGCGTCCGCGGGCCATGTGCAGTCGGCGACGGCACGGTCGCCGAGAGGCGCCGACGAGTCGCACCCGCGAATCCGGTCGGCGTGGGGCGCCCGGCTCTCGCTCCACTCACCGAACGCCGCGGTTGTGGAGAGAGCACGGTTGACACCGAGTACGGCGCCACTCGCGAGCACGGGCACGGCGATGCAGGCTGCCGCCAGAGCCAGCACGGCGCGCCCACGGCGTTCGCCGAGCCGGATCGGGTTCTCGAGGAAGCGGAACGAGGCCCAGGCCGGGACGAGCGACAGGGCGGCGGCGGCGGGCGGAGCCCAGCTCGCTCCCTGCCAGAGCGCCTGCGCGAACACGATCAGCGGCCAGTGCCAGAGATACCAGCTGTACGACAGATCGCCGATCCAGACGAGCGGCCGCAGGGCGAGGAGCTGCGACGGGATTCCGGCGGCGATCGTCCCGGCGGCGAGCAGCGCCGCCGCACCGCCGACCGGCAGGAGCGCTTTCGTGCCCGGAAAGTCGGCCGTCCCGTGGAGCGCGAAGGCCCCGAGCCCGACGAGCGTGAGGCCCGCTCCACCGAGCACGTTCGAGAGCGCCGGGCGCAGGCGGGCGAGCCAGGGTGCGGCGACTGCGAGAAGAGCTCCGGCGCAGAACTCCCACGCCCTCGTCGGTGAGCCGTAGAACGCAAAGGCCTGTGAGCCCACCTTGTGCCAGCTCGCCGAGAGGGCGAACGAGAGGGCTGCGACGGCACCGAGTGCCGCAGCCGCACGAAGGCGCCGCCCACTCGCCGCCGATACCCGGCCGGACGCCACCCAAGCGAGTAGCAGCAGAGCGGGGAAGACGAGGTAGAATTGCTCCTCGACTGCGAGCGTCCACGTGTGCAGCAGCGGGTTCAGCTCGCTGGCGGTCGCGAAGTAGCCGTTCGGGAGCGCGTAGAGGTAGGCATTGGCCGAGAAGAATGAGGCCCAGATGCCGGTGATCGCACCCGTTCGCTGAGTTCCCGCTGGGCCGAGCAGCGTGCCGAGCACTGCGACCGTGACGACCATCAGCGCGAGCGCCGGGAGCAGCCGCTTCACGCGGCGGGCATAGAAGCGTCGCAGCGAGATCCCGCCGGTCCGCTCGAGCTCGGCCAGGAGCGTGCTGGCGATCACGAAGCCGGAGATCGCGAAGAAAACGTCGACGCCCGTGAACCCGCCCGGA
>JBKJML010000268.1:0-11186 GCA_046596415.1 Gaiellaceae bacterium
CCTGACGCAGGTCGGAGCGGTGAGGACGGCGCTCGAGCGCGTCGGGCTCGAGGTGCTGAAGGAACATGTCAACCACTGCGTCCACGGCGCGCTCGCCACGGGCGATGCAAAGGCGGCACAGGAGAAGACCGCGGAGCTGCTGGCAGCCGTCGAGCGCTTCGCCAAGACGACCTAGGAGCACTGGCGTGCGCATAGACCACGCAAACCTGACCAAGGCCGTGTTCCACGTCGGTGGGCTGCACTATGCGTCCGAGAAGGCGGTCGTCGAGCGAGCGCTCGCGGCACAGCCCGGCGTTGCAGCAGTCGACGCGAACCCCGTCGCGCAGACAGCGACGGTCGAGTACGACCCGTCGGCGACCTCGATCGAGCAGCTCAAGCAGTGGATCGAGGCCTGCGGCTTCCACTGTGCCGGCCGCTCGGTGCCAGGCCACGTCTGCGACCCGCTCGCGCGCGAGGACGCCGACGCGCCTGCGCACGACAACGCCGCCTCCGCACGCGCCGACGACGCCCATGGTCAGGGCCACGGCGGTCACGCCGGCATGTCGATGGCGGCGATGGTGCTCGACATGCGCAACCGCTTCGTCGTCGCGGTGGCGCTCGCGATCCCGATCGCGCTCTGGTCGCCGCTCGGCGAGAGCCTCTTCGGCTCGACGCCGCCGACGCCATTCGAGATCGGCGACGAGCTCTGGCAGTTCTTCCTCAGCCTCCCGGTCGTCTTCTACTCGTCCTCGCTCTTCTTCGTGGGTGCCTGGAAGGCGCTGCGCGCGAAGACGCTGGACATGATGGTGCTCGTCGCCGTGGCGATCGGCACCGGCTGGCTCTACTCGGTCGCCGCCACCTTCTGGATCGAGAGCGATGTCTTCTACGAAGCGGTCGCCTTCCTCGCGGGGTTCGTCCTGCTCGGACACTGGTTCGAGCTGCGCGCCCGCGGCGGCGCGAATGACGCGATCCGGGCCCTGCTCGACCTGGCGCCGCCGAAGGCCGTCGTCATTCGCGACGGGCAGGAGGTCGAGGTACCGACCGCGGAGGTGGCGGTCGGCGACCTGCTCCTGATCCGCCCTGGCTCGAAGGTGAGTGTCGACGCCGAGGTCGTCGAGGGTGAGAGCGCAGTCGACGAGTCGATGGTGACCGGCGAATCGATGCCGGTCACGAAGCGGCCCGGCCATAAGCTGATCGGCGCGACGATCAACAAGCAGGGGACGCTCCGAGCGCGCGCTACAGCGGTCGGCTCGGACACGGCACTGGCCCAGATCGTCAAGCTCGTCCAGGAGGCGCAGAACTCGAAGGCGCCCGCCCAGCGACTGGCCGACCGCGCGGCCTTCTGGCTCGTGCTGGTGGCGCTGCTCGGCGGCTTCGGGACTTTCTTCGCCTGGTGGGGCGTCTTCGACCGACCGGTGCTCGTCGCGCTCCTGTTCGCGATCACGGTCGTCGTCGTCACGTGCCCGGACGCGCTCGGGCTCGCAACACCGACCGCGATCATGGTCGGCACCGGCCTCGGCGCACAGCGCGGGATCCTGTTCAAGAACGCGATCGCGATCGAGCAGTCGGCGCACCTGGACACGGTCGTGCTCGACAAAACGGGGACGCTCACGCTCGGGAAGCCGGACGTCGTCGAGATCCACACCGACGGTGTCGACGAGACGGAGCTGCTCCGCCTCGTCGCAGCCGTCGAGCGCGAGAGCGAGCATCCGCTGGCCGAGGCGATCGTCAAGGCAGCCGACGCCCGAGGTGTCGACTCGATCCGCGCCGAACGGTTCGAGGCGGTCGCCGGGCACGGCGCGATCGCGACGGTCGAAGGCCGGCGGGTCGTGGTCGGAAACCGCCGCCTCTTCGAGCGCGAGGGAATCTCCCTGGGCAGCCTCACCGCCCGCGCCGACGAGCTGGCCGGGGCGGGACGCACCGTCGTCCACATCGCACTCGACGGCTCACCCGCCGGGCTGATCGCGATCGCCGACGCGGTGCGCGAGACCGCGGCCGAAGCCATCGCCGCGCTCAAGGAGCTCGGCATCCGCCCGGTCATGCTCACCGGCGACAACCACCAGACCGCAGAGCGAATCGCCGCCGCGCTCGGGATCGACGAGGTGCTGGCCGAGGTGCTGCCCGGCGACAAGGCGGCCAAGGTGGCCGAGCTCCAGGCCCAGGGACGCAAGGTGGCGATGGTCGGCGACGGCGTCAACGACGCGCCCGCCCTCGCCCAGGCCGACGTCGGCATCGCAATCGGCGCCGGCACCGACGTCGCGATCGAGACCGCCGACGTCGTGCTCATGCGCTCCGACCCGCTCGATGTTGCGTCCGCGATCGTGATCGGTCGCGGCACGGTCCGCAAGATGCGCCAGAACCTCGGCTGGGCGATCGGCTACAACTCGCTCGCGCTGCCGATCGCCGCCGGCGTCTTCGAGCCGTGGGGGCTGACGCTCCGGCCGGAGATCGCCGCGATCTCGATGTCGGGCTCGAGCGTGCTGGTCGCGGTCAACGCACTCGCCCTCAAGCGCCTCCGCCTGCGCTAGTTCGGCCCCAGGGGCGCCACGCAGGCCCGGTGAACCACGTCTACACTTCCCGGCATGCGGCGTGGTTGGGCCGACTTCCTGGGCGAGGCGGACACTGTGGGGCACGCGGTCGAGATCTACAGCGACCTCGACGAGCTCACCGAGTCCGTCGCGACCCATCTTTCCACCGGCTTCTCGGCCGGCGGGGCGGCGCTCGTCGTCGCACGGCCGGCACACACGATGCGCTTCCGCGAGACACTCGCTGCCGCCGGTTGGGACGTGCCGGCCCTCGAGCGCGACGGGCGCCTGCTGGTCACCGATGCAGCCGAGACGCTCGAGGCGATCATGGACGGCGGAGCGCCCTCCGAGGCCCGGTTCGAGCAGATCGTCGGAACGCTGCTCGACCGCGCTGCGACCAACGGTTCCGGTGTCGTGCGGGTGTTCGGCGAGATGGTCGACCTGCTCATGGAGAGCGGCCGCCCCGAGGCTGCGCTCGCCCTCGAATCGCTCTGGAATGACAGCGCGGAGACGCGGCGCTTCTCGTTGCTCTGCGCCTACCAGCTCGACGTCTTCGACCCGGGCGCTCAGGTCGGCTCGCTGCCGCAGGTGTGCGCAGCGCACTCCCACGTCCTCCCCGCCCACGACGCCGACCGGCTCGCGCGCGCCGTCGATCTCGCCCTCGTCGACGTGCTCGGCGAAACCGAAGCCGCCAACGTGCAGCTCCTCGTCGGCACTCAGATCTACGAGGACCGGATGCCTACCTCCCAGCTCGTCCTGATGTGGATCAGCGACAAGATGCCCGGGCTCGCCGAGCGAGTGCTCGCGTCCGCCCGGTCGCATTACGACACCCCGGCCGCAGCCGCCTGACCTCCGTGTGCCGAGCCCGGTGGCTCGCGCTTCGCGCGGCCCTCCTCGCCGTGTGCTCGTTCGGAACAGGAGGCGCGTGCGCGACGCCCGCCGCTCCTCGAGGCCGCCCGAGTCCCGGGCTAGTCGTCGCGAGCTGCAGTCGGCTCGGGTAACGCCGGCACGGAGTGCACCTCGGTCTCCTCGCCGACCGCCGGCGGCAGCTTGGCCACCATCGTGCGCGACTCGGAGCCGTCGGGAGGCGCCATCGCGGTCAGCTCGACGGGCGGCACGGCCCACGGATCGGTCTCCTCGGAGAGCGTGGTCGGCGCGACGGGGATCAACGAGACCTGCTCGAGGCGCCAACGCGCCCGACGGGCTGCGGCGATCCACTCGGAGCCGGCGACGAGCGCCCACGCGGCAGCCATCAGGAAGACGATGCCGGCCGCACCGAGCTCGGCAAGCGCAGCGCCGACCGCGACGAGCGCGAGGAACGCCCCCTCGAGCACGAGCCGCGGCACGACGAGCGGGCGAGGGAGGGGCGGCGGCACCGTCGAGACCCACTCCGGCGCCGGGCCGGCGTCGCCGTCGAGGCCGGGCCAGCTCTCGTCCTCCTCGAGGTAGTCGGGTAGCGGCGAGGGCGACGGCGCCAGGCGCGGCGAGCGCAACACGCGCACAGCCGTCTCGAGCTCGCGCACCCGGCTCTGGTACGCCGAGAACGCCTCCTCGACGGCGTGACGGTCGAAGCCGTCGCCGGCAGGCAGGTCGTCGATCCGCGGCAGCGAGTCGTCAGGTGTCATTGACCCCACAGTATGCAGGCCTTTCTCATCACCGCGACCCTTTCCTCCCTGGCTGGTTGCTACTCGCCGGGCGGCAGGCGCATCGAATCGATCGCCTCCTGGGCGCGATCGTGCACGCGGCGGCGGCGCGCTTCGAGCGACTGCGGCACGATGTCCTCGACCGCGTCGACCGGGGTCTCGCCGGCCTCGAACTCGGCCCGATCCTCGGCGACCCCACGCGACTCCTCGAGCTTGAGCCGCAGTTCCTCCGCCGGGTCGGCGACGCCGGTGGGCGCGCCGCGGCCACGTCGGCGGAGCAGTCGCGCCCCGGCCGCGACCCCGGCGGCACCGAGCAGGAACGAGAGGAGGCGGCGCATCGGGGTTGATGCTAGATGCTGCTACTCTTCACCGCGCTTCCTGCCTCGCCTCGCGTCACCCGTTCCCGGTGCCGCCTGCCGGCGAGGCCGCCTAAGACCGAAGGAAGGAGTACAGGGAACCTATGATCGACTACGAGATCCTGCTGATGCTGGACCCCGAGCTCCCCGAGGAGCGGCAGTCCGAGATCGTCTCGCGCACCCGCGAGCTGATCGAGAAGGGCGGCGGCACCTGGGAGCGGCACGACGTGTGGGGCCGGCGGAAGCTCGCCTACCCGATCGACAAGAAAGACGATGGCAGCTACCACCTGCTGAGCTTCGGCGCGGACGCCGAGACGCTCGATGAGGTCTCCCGCGTGCTCAAGATCGACGACGCCGTGATGCGACATCTTGCGACACGTCGGTATCTGCGCGGTACCGGGCAGCCGGTAGCGCCGGGCCCGCCTCCCAGCGAGGATGAGCCCGTCAGCACCGAAGCCCCGCTCGAGGAGGACTAATGGCAGTCAACATCAACAGCGTCGTCCTGGTCGGCAACCTGACCCGCGACCCTGAGCTCCGGCACACGCCGTCGGGCACAGCCGTCACGACCCTGCGGATCGCGGTCAACGACCGCGTGAAGAAGGGTGAGGAGTGGAGCGACGCCGCCTACTACTTCGACGTCACCGTCTGGGGTCGCACGGCCGAGAACTGCGCGCAGTACCTCGCCAAGGGTCGCCCGGTCGGCGTCCAGGGGAAGCTCACCTGGCGCGAGTGGGACGCCCAGGACGGCACCAAGCGGCAGTCCGTCGAGGTCGTCGCCGACAACGTCCAGTTCCTCGGTAGCCGCGAGGGTGGCGGCGACGCTGCCGGTGGCGGCGGACAGTTCGTGCCGCCGCAGGCCGCTACCGCCGCGGGGGCCGACTTCGGCTCCGCGCCCGCCGACGACGACATTCCGTTCTAAGGAGCATCGAATGGCACAACCGAAGACCCGTGAGACGCGCAAGCGTCCAGGCTCCTCCACGGCCCCAGGCCGCCGGAAGAGCTGCCACTTCTGCAAGGACAAGATCGACGAAGTGGACTACAAGAACATCAACCAACTCCGCCGTTACATCTCGGAGAAGGGCAAGATCCGCAACCGTCGCATCACCGGCGCGTGCCGCAAGCACCAGCGTCAGGTGGCCGTTGCGGTGAAGCGGGCCCGCGAGATGGCGCTCCTGCCGTACGTCGCGGACTGACCATGGAAATCATCCTCCTCACAGACGTCGACAAGGTGGGCCTGCGCGGCGAGGTCGTGAACGTCGCCCGCGGCTACGCCCGCAACTACCTGCTCCCGCGAAAGCTGGCCGAGCCGGCCACCACCGCGAAGGTCGCCGAGCTTGCGAAGCGGGACGCCCAACGCGCCCGGCACGAGGCCCGCACGACCGAGCAGGCACAGGGGATCGCAGACACGCTGAACAAGACGGTGCTCCGCTTCGACGTCAAGTCGGGCCCGACGGGGGCATTGTTCGGCTCCGTCACGACAACCGACATCGCGGACGAGCTCTGGCGGACGCGGAAGATCCGCGTCGACCGGAAGAAGATCGGCACCGACACGATCAAGCGGATCGGGCGCTACTCGATCCCGATCGAGGTGTTCCAGGACGTGAGCGTCGAGGTCAAGATGCTCGTCGTCCCCGAAGGTGGCGAACTGCCGCCCGAGGAAGAGCTCGCGGCGATGGAGGCAGCCGACGTCGCAGCCGCGGCAGCGGCCGATGCCGCAACCGTGGAGGCGGTCGAGTCGAAGGAGTACGAGTACGAGGACGATCCCGCCGACGAGGCCGACGAGGCCGACGAGGCTCCCGCGGTCGCGGAGCCCGACGCCGACGGCGAGGCCGCAGCCGAGCCGGACACCGAAGCGGAGGGCGAGACCGAGGCCGAGCCTTCCGAAAGCTCCGAGCTCGACCCCGACCGAATCTGACGCGGAGATTTCCACAGGCCCCTCGCTGTTTTCCAGGGGCCTGTGGAAATCAGGCCGAACTTCCTGCAGGGAGCGGGGTCGTTTCCCACAGCTCCGTCCAGGCCGTGTGGGAACATGTGTTCCCTTGTGGCTGCAAACGCCCATCACCGACGGTGTCCGGCGGCGCCTGTGCATCGTTTGTGCACACCTATCGGCCGCGCCCGCGGCCTGATTGTCTAGAGCGTCCGTGTCCGCAGTCGCACCCATTCGCAACGACACCGACGAGCGCCGGCTCCCGCCCCACGATCTCGACGCCGAGATGTCGGTCCTCGGGGCGATGATGATGCAGTCCTCGGTGGTCGGCGACGTGCTCGAGGTCATCTCCGCGGGCGACTTCTACCGCGAGAGCCACGGCACGATCTTCAAGGCGGCGCTCACCCTCTACGCGAAGGGCCTGCCGGTCGAGCCGACCACGCTCGCCGACAAGCTGGCCGAGGCGCAGGAGCTCGAGGGGGTCGGCGGCAAGGGCAAGCTCGTCGAGATCGCGAGCTTCCCGACCGCGGCGAGCAACGCCGTCCACCACGCGAAGATCGTCCGCGACCAGTCGACGCTGCGGCGACTGATCCGGGCCGGCTCGGAGATCGCACGGCTCGGCCACGAGCGCGGCTCCGAGACCGACCTGCTCGTCTCACAGGCGGAGCGGCTCGTGTTCGAGATCGGCGAGGCGACCTCGACCGGGGAGCTCCAGATCATCAAGGAGACGCTCGTCGAGACGTTCGCGCGGATCAACGAGCTCTACGAGAACGGCGCCGAGGTGACGGGCGTCCCGAGCGGCTTCCGCGACCTCGACCAGATCACGGCCGGCTTCCAGCGCAGCAACCTCGTCATCCTCGCCGCGCGGCCGTCGATGGGGAAGAGCGCCCTCGGCCTCTCGATCATCGCGAACGTCGTGCGCGAAGGGATCCCCGCCGCGTTCTTCAGCCTCGAGATGTCGAACCAGGAGATCGCGCAGCGGCTGATGTGCATGGAGTCGAAGGTCGACTCGCAGCACATCCGCACCGGCAAGCTGAAGCCGGAGGACTGGCCGCGGCTCGCCAAGGCGTGCGCCGACCTGGAGAAGGTGCCGCTCTACATCGACGACACGCCGGGCCTGACGCTGCTCGAGCTCCGCTCGCGCGCGCAGACGCTGAAGCGGCGTGAGCCCCGGCTCGGCCTCGTCGTCGTCGACTACCTCCAGCTGATGACGGCGGGCGGGAACGTCGAGAGCCGCCTGCAGGAGGTGTCGTCGATCTCGCGAGGGCTGAAGGCGCTCGCCAAGGACCTCGACGTGCCGATCCTCGCCCTCTCGCAGCTCTCGCGCGCCGTCGAGCAGCGCCACGACAAGCGGCCGATTCTCTCCGACCTCCGCGAGTCCGGCGGCATCGAGCAGGACGCCGACCTCGTGATGTTCATCTACCGCGACGAGTACTACAACAAGGAGGAGTCGGAAGATCAGGGCATGGCCGAGGTGCACGTGGCCAAGCACCGCAACGGGCCTACCGACACGGTGAAGCTCGCCTTCCTCAGCCGCTACGCGAAGTTCGTGAGCGCCCATGGCTGAGCCGCTCTCCGCCACCTGCCCGAGTTGCGGCAAGAGCTTCACGACCGAGGTCGTCTCGATGTACCGCTTCCGGTTCCCGGCGCAGCGCTACTGCGACATGTGCCTGGAGACCGAGCAGGCCGAGACCGACCAGAAGCGGGCCGACGTGCTGCTCTTGCAGGCCTCGATCCCCAAGGCCTATCGCGACTGCTCCTTCTCCAGCTTCGAACGCCTGCCCGGCGCCGGCGACGCCCTGCACGCGGCGAACGCCTGGTCGACGGAGTTCCGGCAAGGGCGGCGTCCGCGCCGCGGCCTCCTGCTGCACGGCCCGCCGGGCGGCGGCAAGACGCATCTCGCGATCTCGGTGCTCCGGGAGGCGATCTACTCCCAGTTCGCGCGCTGCCTCTACCTCAACGTGCCGGAATGGCTCGACTCGCTCCGCGGTGCGCTGGAAACAGGCGAAGGGAGCGCCTCGCTGAACCCGCGCGGCTTCGACATCCTGATCCTCGACGACCTCGGCGCCGAGAACTCGACCGACTGGGCCCGCGAGCGGATCTACGGCGTCCTCAACCACCAGGCGTCCAATCGCTCGCTGACGATCGCGACCACGAACCTCGCTCCGGCCGATCTGCCCGAGCGGCTCGGCAAGGCGGCGGCAAGCCGAATGACGAGCCTCTGCCGGCCGGTACCGCTCGACACCGGCATCGACTACCGCGCGCGCCAGGTCGCCTAGAACCCCCGCGGGCCGATCGATCAGGCAGACTCCCGCTGTGCCTGCGACCGTGATCGTCGGAGCGCAGTGGGGCGACGAGGGCAAGGGGAAGATCGTCGATCTGCTCGCCCAGGAGTCGGACGTCGTCTGCCGCTACCAGGGTGGCCCGAACGCGGGCCACACGATCGTGGTCGCCGGAGAGACCTACAAGATCCGACAGACCCCGAGCGGCGTCGTCTCGGGCCGGGTCAGCGTGCTCGGCGCTGGCTGTGTCATCGACCCGGCGGTGCTGATCGAGGAGCTCGAGATGCTCGAGTCGCGCGGCCACGCGACGGCCGGAGTCGTCTACGTCTCGGGTAACGCACATCTGATCATGCCGTGGCACGTGGCGATCGACCAGGCGAGCGAGCGGCGGCTCGGCTCACTCGCAATCGGGACGACGCGGCGTGGCATCGGCCCGGCCTACGCCGACAAGGCGTCCCGGATCGGAATCCGTGTGCAGGACCTGCTCGACCCGAAGATCCTGCGCCAGAAGATCGCGACCGCGCTCGCCGAGAAGAACGTCTGGCTCCAGCGTGTCTACGAGCTCGAACCGTTCGAGCTCGAGCAGGTGGCAGCCGAAGCAGAAGGCTTCGCGCAGCGTCTGCGCCCCTATGTGGCCGATACCTCCCTCCTCGTCGACCGCGCGCTGCGCGACGGCAAGCGCGTCCTGTTCGAGGGCGCCCAGGGAACCTTGCTCGACCTCGATCACGGCACCTATCCCTTCGTCACCTCGTCGAACCCGGTTGCGGCGATGGCGGCTGTCAGCCTCGGCATCGGCCCGAACAGGATCGACCACGTCGTCGGTGTCTCCAAGGCGTACGTGACGCGGGTCGGCGAGGGCCCACTGCCGAGCGAGATCCCGAGCCCCGAGCAGGAGCGGGTGCGCGAGCTCGGCGGCGAGTTCGGCACCGTCACCGGCCGCGAGCGGCGCTGCGGCTGGCTCGACCTCGTCGCACTCCGCTACGCGGTGCGGTTGAACGGGATCACCTCGCTCGCGCTGACCAAGCTGGACGTGCTGTCTGCGTTCGCCGAGCTGCCGGTCTGCGTCCGCTACGTGCTCCGGGACGGCACCGAGACCGAGGACTTTCCGGCTCACCAGAGCGACTTCCACCACTGCCGGCCCGTCTTCGAGACGCTTCCCGGCTGGTCGACGCCCCTCGACGAGGTCGAGTCACCCGACGAGCTGCCGGCGGCCGCCCGCTCCTACGTCGCGTTCGTCGAGCGCGCGCTCGACGTCGAGGTGTCGCTCGTCGGCACCGGCGCCGCGCGCGAGCGCGTGCTCGCGCTGACGTGATCGTCGGCCTCGACCATGTCCAGGTAGCCGCACCGGCCGGCCGGGAGGACGATGCCCGGGCCTTCTACGGCGGCCTGCTCGGCCTCACCGAGATCGAGAAGCCCCAGTCGCTGCAAGCACGTGGCGGCGTCTGGTTCCAGGCCGGGCCACAGCAACTCCACGTCGGTGTCGAGCCCGACTTCGCTCCCGCTCGGAAGGCGCACCCTGCCTTCGCCGTCGAAGGCCTCGACGCGCTCGCGGCGGCTCTCGCCACTGGGGGGAGCGAACCCGTCTGGGACGACGCGATCCCGGACATCCGTCGCTTCTACGTCGACGACCCGTTCGGAAACCGCCTCGAGCTCCTCGAGGCGGCGCCATGACCGACCGACGCGACGAGCCCCTCCCCGTCGACGCGACAATCCCGCTGGCCGACAGCCACTACCGCACGCTCGTCGAGCAACTGCCGATCGGCACCTACATCAACACGGTCGACGAGTCGTTGCGCACGGTCTACGCGAACCCGGAGCTCGTCCGCATGCTCGGCTACGAGGAGAAGGACTGGAACCACCTTCACTTCTTCGAGAGCATCGCCCACCCGGACGATCTCGAGCGAGTGCTCGAGCGGTCGGCCGAGGCGCGCCGGACGGACACCCGGCTCATAGACGAGTACCGCTTGTTCCACCGCGACGGCGGCGTCGTGTGGGTCCACGACGAGACGGTCACAGTCCGCGACGACGAGGGTCGGCCGCTCTTCCGGCAGGGCCTGCTACTCGACATCACGGCCCGCAAGCGGGCCGAGGCGTTCGCGGTCGACCGTCGGCAGGCGCTCGAGCTGATCGCGAGTGGGGCCCCGCTCGACGACGTGTTGGCCGTGATCCGCCGGCTTCTCGTCGACCACGTCGGGCCGGAAGCATCGCTCGAGCTCGACACTGAGTCTCCCCCGCGGGTTCACGCGGGCCGATCGCGCGCGGAGCTCAGCGACGAGCAACGGGAAATCCTTGCAATGGCCGAGAACGTTGCCGGCATCGTCATCGAACGCGAGCACCGCGAGGCCCTCCTCCGGTCGGCCGAGCTCCGCTACCGCACGCTCGTCGAGCAGCTCCCGATCGGGGCCTACATCAACTCGATGGGCGTCGAGCGCGGGGCGATGTACGTCAGCCCACAGCTCGAGGCTATGCTCGGC
>JBKJML010000274.1:0-3602 GCA_046596415.1 Gaiellaceae bacterium
CCACGGCCTCGACGGCTTCGCGAGCATCGGCGATCTCTGGCGCGGTGGGCTCGTCCGGCGGACGGTTCACATCCGCTTCAGCCGTTTCGCAGGCTCCTCCCTGCCGGACGGGCGCGAAGCAAGGACGGCCTGGCTCTGGCAGCGCTGGCACGAGGTCGACAGCTGGATCGGTGCGCAGGGAGCCAGCACTTGAGCGCCGGCGCGATCCTCACGCTCGATGCGGGCGTGATCGCCGGACTGATGCTCGCTCTCTGGCTCATCAGCGTGCGACTGCGCGACGCGTCGATCGTCGATCCCTTCTGGGGATTCGGCTTCGTCGTCGTCGGGTGGACAGCAGCTCTCGCCGGCGAGCTCTCCGGCTGGGGGATCGTCCTCGCTCTGTTCACGACCGCGTGGGGGCTTCGCCTCTCGATCCATCTCGCGCGCCGGAATCTCGGCCACGGCGAGGACTTCCGCTACCAGGCGATGCGCAAGCGGTTCCCGCGCTTCGAGCTGACGAGCCTCGTGATCGTGTTCGGGCTCCAGGGCCTGCTCCTCTGGGTCGTGGCGCTGCCGCTGCAGCTCGCGCCGGCCTACGAGGGCGGCCGCCACGCGATCGGAGCGGCCGGCGCGGTCGTCTGGGCGATCGGGCTCGCGTTCGAGGCGGTCGGGGACGCGCAGCTGGCGCGCTTCCGAGCCGACCCGGGAACGAGTGGCCGCGTGCTCGATACCGGCCTCTGGCGCTATACGCGCCATCCGAACTACTTCGGCGACGCGTGCGTCTGGTGGGGGCTCTGGCTCGTCGCGCTCGCGGCGGGCGCCCCGTGGTGGACGGTCATCGGGCCGGTGGTGATGACCGTGCTGCTGCGGCGCGTCTCCGGGGTGACGCTGCTCGAACGCTCGCTGGCACAGCGGCGCCCCGGCTACGAGGAGTACGTGCGCCGCACAAGTGCCTTCGTGCCCCGCCTACCGCGCTCCTAGCCGCGTCAGGAGACGCGGCGGCGCTCGACGATCGGCGAGTCACGGAGCTCGGTGGTACAGCCGCCGATCGTGTAGAGCGTCCCGTCGATCGCGAATGCCTCGAGGGCGTGCCTGGTGACGAGCGGCCGGGGCCCGTCGCGCCAGCGCCCCGTCCCGGCGTCGTAGATCTGGTACGTCGACTCCCAGACGGCGTGGATCTCGTCACCGACTGCGGCGACACCGAGCAGCTCCATCGGCTTCGGCAGCGCCGGCCCGCGCCGCCAGACGCCGTGGCGGACGTCGAGGATCCAGACCGTTCGCGCAACCGTCTCGTCGCGTCGGCCGCCGATCACCCAGATCTCACCCTGGAAGACGAGCGCGCCGAAGGCGTGCAGCCGCTCGGGCAACGCCGGCCCGCGGCTCCAGCGGTCGCGCGCCGGATCGTAGACCTCGACCGACCGCAGGATCCGGCCCCCGTCGAAGCCGCCCAGGACATAGAGACTGCCGCCGAAGGCGACCGCGGCGTGGTTCTGGCGCGGCGCCGGGAGCGGCGCGCGCTCCGCCCAGGTGTCAGCGTCGACGTCGTAGGCGACGAGCCTCCTGCCGTCATCCGCGCCGGAGCCGCCGACGACGTAGATCGTCGTGCCCACCGCTGCCGCCGCTGCAGCGCGCACCGGCCGGGGAAGCTGGGCCAGCGTCGTCCAAGCGTCCTGGCGTGGGTCGTAGCGCTGGAGCGTCGCGAGCGGGCGTCCGGTCTCGCCGACCATCCCGCCCGCCGCGTAGATGCTGCCGCCGACCTCCGCCGCGGCGAGGTAGCTGCGCCGCTGCGACATCGCCGCTCCGAACCGCCACGGTGCCTGCTCGTCGCCGCCGCGGAGCGCGAGCGCAGCGCCGATCGAGCCACCGACGCCCAGGACGAGCGCCGCGAGCAGCGCGACGCGCATCAGCCGATCGGTTCGGCGAGCGCGTGGCGGTGCTTGCGGCGCTCCGCCTTGCGCTCCTTCATGGCGCGCGGATCCGGAATCGGCACCGCGGACAGCAGCGCCTTCGTGTACTCCTCGCGTGGCGCCGTGTAGACCTGTTCGGCCGGGCCGATCTCGACCAGCTTGCCGCTGTTCATCACTGCGATGCGGTCGCTCATCGCCCGCACGACGGCGAGATCGTGGGCGATGAAGAGGTAGGTGAGCCCGAAGTCCTGCTGGAGATCCTTGAGCAGGTTCAGGATCTGGGCTTGGATCGAGACGTCGAGCGCCGAGACGGGCTCGTCGCACACGATCAGCTTCGGGGAGAGCGCGAGTGCGCGGGCGATCCCGATCCGCTGGCGCTGGCCGCCGGAGAACTCGTGCGGATAGCGGTTCGTGAACGTCGGGTCGAAACCGACGACATCGAGCAGCTCACGCACCCGCGCGCGCCTGTCGCGGCGCGTGCCGATCCCATGCACGACGAGCGGCTCGGCGACGATGTCGCCCACCGTCATCCGCGGGTCGAGCGAGGCGTAGGGGTCCTGGAAGACGATCTGCATCTCCCGCCGCATCTGCCGCAGGTCCTCGCGGCCGAGCTCGGTGAGCTCCTGGCCCATGAAGCGGACCGAGCCGGCGGTGGGCTTGATCAGCTGAAGCACGCAGTAGCCGGTCGTCGACTTGCCGGAGCCCGATTCGCCGACGAGCCCCAGCGTCTCACCCTCGGCGATCTCGAAGCTGACGCCGTCGACCGCCTTGACGTGGTCGACCGTGCGCTCGAGCAGGACACCCGATTTGATCGGGAACCACTTCTTCAGCTCTTTCACCTGCAGGAGCGGCTCGGGCACGTTCACGGCGCCGGCACCTCCTCGCGGGCCTGCGCTCGCTCGCTCGCCGGGTGCTCGGAGCGAACCCAGTGCCCCGGGCGCAGCTCTCGCAGCTCGGGCATGTGCGCCGCGCAGCCGTCGTGCGCGTTCGCGTAGGCGCACCGGGGAGCGAAACGGCACGCCTTGGGCGGATCGATCAGGTCGGGCGGGCGGCCGGCGATCGCTGTCAACCTGCCCTGGCGGATCCCCTCGCCCTCGAGCTGCGGCAGCGCACCGAGGAGCGCCTCGGTGTACGGGTGTTCCGGGCGGTCGAAGAGGTCGAGCACGCCGGCCTGTTCCACGATCTGACCGGCGTACATGACGAGGATGTCGTCGGCTGCCTCCGCGACGACGCCCATGTCGTGAGTGATGATGATCATCGCCATCTCGTACTCCCGGCGGAGGTCGTCGAGCAGATCGAGCACCTGGGCCTGGACGGTCACGTCGAGTGCGGTCGTCGGCTCGTCGGCGATCAGCAGCTTCGGGTTGCAGGAGAGGGCGATCGCGATCATCACGCGCTGGCGCATGCCGCCGGAGAACCGGTGCGGGTAGTCGTCGATGCGCTCCGCCGCACGCGGGATCTGCACCTCCTCGAGCAGCTCGACCGCGCGCTTGCGGGCCTGATCCTTCGGGACGCCATAGTGGCGGCGGATCGTCTCGGTGATCTGCGTCCCGATCGTCAACGTCGGGTTCAGGCATGTCATCGGATCCTGGAAGATCATCGCGATCTCGCGGCCGCGCACGTCCTCGAGCTCGCGCCCCTCGAAGCGCACCGAGCCGCCGGCGATCTCCGCGGGCGGCTGCGGGATCAGGCCCATGATCGAGAGCGCCGTCACCG
>JBKJML010000090.1:0-8876 GCA_046596415.1 Gaiellaceae bacterium
TCGTCGTCCCCGCCCGCGATGTCGTGCTCGAGCAGGCCATGCACGAGTGTGGGGCCGCGATGGCCGGCCGACGGATGCACGACGAGGCCGGCGGGCTTGTCGACGACGAGCAGGTGCTCGTCCTCGTAGGCGAGCCGGAGGTCCATCTGCTCTGGCTCGAGCGGTCCCGCCCCTTCGGGAAGCTCGAGCTCGACGAGCTCGCCTCCCTCGACGCGATGGCTCTTCGCCCACGACTGCCCGTTGATCCGGACCGTCCCGCCCGACAGCACGCGTTCGGCTGCGGCCCGCGAGCCGAGCTCAGGACGTTCCGCCAGCACGCGATCGAGTCGCGAGCCGGCGGCTACCCTAGGGACGCGAAAGCGGAGAGTTGCCACTGCGGCGCGGTACGTGTGGCGGCCGATCGGCCGCCAGGAGCGCAAGGAAGAGGATGCCGACGCCGACGACGATGAACATGTCGGCGAGGTTGAATGCGGGCCAGTAGCTCAGGTCGAGGAAGTCGGTCACCCAGCCGAGGCGGATCCGATCGATCAGGTTCGAGATGCTGCCGCCGAGGACGAAACCGAGCGCGACCGGCAGCACCGGATGGCGGGCTCCGGAGCGGCCGAAGAAGAGAAGCATCCACGCCACTGCGATGCTGGTCAGCACGATCACGATCGAGGTCGAGCGTGCGAAGAGGCCGAAGGCGATGCCCGAGTTCTGAACGTGGTGGATCGAGAACGGGCCGGCGATCTGCGCCTCCTCGCCGATCGAGAGAGCACTCGAGACGATGTACTTGGTCAGCTGGTCGGCGAGCACGGCGGCGACTGCGATCGCGCCGAGCCCGGTCCACTGGCGCCTGCCGGCCGCGAGCGAGCGCTCTGCGCTCGAGATCGGACGCAGAGCATTCGTCGATGAGCCGACCCTGATGTCGGGCAGCACCCGTGGACGCGACTCGGGAGCCGGCTCGCTCAAGCCTCTTCCCGGCGCTTGTCCTCGATGCATTGCGTCGCGTACGGCAGCGCCTCGAGGCGTTCCAGGCCGATCTCCTTGCCGCAGGTGCGGCAGATGCCGAAGGTGCCGTCGTCGAGCCGCCCGAGCGCCGCGTCGATCTCACCGAGCAGCTGCTCCTCGCCGAGCTCCAGGCCCGCGTCGAGCTCCCGGTCGTAGGTGTCAGTGGCCGTGTCGGCCAGATGCTGGTCGCTGCCGGCGCTCGCGAGCTCGCCGGAGTCCCCGAGCAGGTCGCCGGGGTGGTCGCCCCGGATGTTCTCGATCGCAGCGACGACTTGCGCACGGCGCTCCGTCAGATCAGCGCGAAAGCGCTCGGTGTCGATCCGGCTCATGTTTCGTCCTTTCCCCCAGCCGCGGTGAGGCGACGGTCTACGAGTGCCGGGCCGATCCCGACGACCTCGACGATCTTGTCTCGGCCGGCGCCGCCGGCAACGAGGCGAACATCGGCACGCGGCACGTGGAGCGCGTGGGCAAGCAGGGCGAGCACCTCGTCGTTGGCGCGGCCACGCTCGGGTGCCGCGGCGACCCTGACCTTCCACGCGTTGCCATGACGCCCGACGACTCCGGCGCGCCGGGCCCCCGGGGCCACTCGCAGCTGTACGCGCGTCGCCTCCACGGCGACAGGATAGCCGCGGCTAGCTGACGAGCCGGCGGATCTCGCCCGTCTTCTCGCCCGGGTCGTCCTTCGCCTCGGGCGCTGCCGTTTCTTCGTCGTTCGACTCGTTCACGGTCGCGAGGGCAGCTCGCATCAGTGCCTTGACGCGGCGCAGGTCGCCCTGGAGGCGCTCGTGCTCGGTGGAGGCGCGGCGGGTGACAGCGCGCGCCTCGGCATGCGCCTCGCTCACGATCTGGTCTGCTTCACGGCGCGCCTGCTCCTTCAGCTCCGACGCGGAGCGCTCGGCCGAGACGAGCGTCGTGCGCAGCAGCGACTCGAGCTCCTTGTGACGCTTCAGCTCGCCGTCGAGGTGCTCAACGCGGTCGGCCATGTCCGCCCGCTCACGCCAGACATCCTCGAAGCTGTCCGCGATCTCCGCGAGCAGTCGGTCGACGGCGGGCCGGCCGTAGCCGAAGAGCCCGCGTGCGGGCTGAAGGTGCCTGATTTCGACCGGTGTCAGCGACATGTGTGGTTCCTTCCCTAGAGCAGCGCCACGATCAAGGCATCGAGGAGCCGCTGGATGACGATCAGCGTGATGACGGCCACCATCGGTGAGAGGTCGAGCGGCCCGAGCGGCGGTACGAAGCGCCGGAAGATCCGTAGGTACGGGTCGCAGACGTCGTAGAGGAACCGTTGCACCCTGCTGAGCCACGGCTGGTACGGCAGGCGGATCCACGACGTGAGGATGTAGGCGAAGAGAAGCAGGATGTAGACGCCGACGAAGACGTCCACGAATCGCCGCACAGACGTAGCCGTGTCGGCGAGCAGACCGATGATGGCGAGAAGGTCGCCCACGGCCACTTCATTCTGGGTCAGGTCGGTTGTTCCTACGCCTGGTTGAAGAAGGCGCCGCGCTCGAGCATGCGAGCACGCTCCTCGGCGGAGACCTCGACATTTCGCGGCGTCAGCAGGAACACCTTGTCGGCGACCCGCTGCATACCCCCGTCGAGCGCATAGGTCAGGCCGCTGGCGAAGTCGATCAGCCGCTTCGAGAGATCCTGGTCGGCGCTCTGGAGGTTGAGGATGACCGGGGTCGCGTCCTTGAACTTGTCCGCGATCTGCTGCGCATCGTTGAAGCTCCGCGGCAGGATCAGATGCACCTTCACCGAGGCGGGATTCGGCACCGACTCGACGCCGCGCAGCCGCGTCGGCGGACGCAACACTTGCGTCGTGCCGGTGGGCTCCGGGTCGGTCCAGTCGTCGAGGTCGCGGCCGCGGCGCGGCGAAAGCCGACGCACGTTGTGGCGATTCTCACGCGCGTAGCTGCGCTCGGCATCCTCCTCGGTGACATACCCCTCGTCGTCCCAGTCGTCCTCCTCGGCGATGCCGAAGTAGACGAGCGTGCGGTTCCAGACGTCGGAGAATCCCATGGGCGGCAATGTTACTGCCCTCGATGGCCGCTGCCGGCCAGAACGACCGAGCCGAGCCGCACGAGCGTTGCCCCCTCGTCGACCGCGACGCGGTAGTCCTGCGAGGTGCCCATCGAGAGCTCGGCCAGTCCGTGTTCCGCCGCCAGCTCCCGTAGGCGTCGAAAGAAGGGCCGCGACGCCTCCGGGTCGGCGGCCGGCGGCGGCATCGTCATCAGGCCGCGCGCCCCGGGATTGCGGTCGAGAAACGCGCCGAGCTCCTCCGGCGCGACGCCATGCTTCGACGGTTCGCCGCTCAGGTTCACCTCGACGAGCGCCGGTGCGGTGAGGCGCGTGGCCGCCGAGTCGGAGTCGAGCGAGTGGACCAGCTCGCAGAGGTCGCTCACGAGCTTCGCCTTGTTGGACTGGAGGTGCCCGATGAAGTGCCACCGGAACGCATCGCCGTAGCGCTCGTGCTTGGCCTGGAGGTCCTGGGCGCGGTTTTCGCCGACGACGGCGATTCCGGCCTCGGCGAGCAGGGCCAGCCCGTCGAGCGGAACGTACTTCGTCGCGACGACGACGGTGACACCCGCACCGACCTCGCCGACGATCCGCTCGTAGCGCTCCCGCAGCTCCGCGACCGCCGGCAGGTCAGCCTCGGACAAGCGCGATCACCCCCTGCCGCCCAGTGCTGCCGGCGTCGCGCCGGTGTGAGAAGTAGAGCTCCGGGCGGCACGCGGTGCACTCGTCGAGGCGCTCCACCTCGTCCACGCCGCTGGCGCGGAGGGCGCGCTCGGCGGCCGTCCAGAGGTCGAGGTTCCGTCCGCTGACGACATCGTCGCCGAACGCCTCGCGGTAGGCAGCCGCGACCTCCTCCCCCACCTCGTAGCAGCACGGGCCGATCGACGGCCCGACGATCGCCGCGAGCGTGCCGCCGCCGAGCGCGTGGGCGCCGGCCGCCACGATCCCGGCGAGGAGACCGCGCCAGCCGGCGTGCAGCACTGCGACAGCCGGTGCCCTGGCCTCATCGGCCCGGGCGAGCGCGATCGGCAGGCAATCGGCCGCGAGGGCCAGGACGGCCTCGCCGGGCGTCTCGGTCCAGAGCCCGTCGCAACGGGGGTTGTCGGCCCGGGGCGTTGCAATCCCGCGCGCGTCCGCACGCAGCACGTCGCCACCGTGTATCTGCCAGGGCATGCTTGCGCGCTCTCCCGCTGCGTCGACGGCCTCGCAGAGGCGCCGCCGGTTCTCGAGCACCCGCTCGGGCTCGTCATCGGTGAGCAAACCGAGGTTCAGCGAGTCGTAAGGTCCTTCGCTGACGCCGCCGAGCCGAGTCGAGAACGCCACCTCATAGGGCCCGGGCGCCGCCCATCGCAGGAGCGGCACGCTCACAGGAGCTCCTGCGTGGCGCGCTCGAGCAGGAACGCTTTGGTGTTTCGCTCGGGGCCCTCGACGACATCGTCGAGCAGGAGCGACAACACACGGCCGAGCTCCGGGCCAGGCGCGAATCCGGCTGCGATCAGATCGCCGCCGTCGACGGCCAGGTCGCCGAGGCGGTAGGGGCTCGCGCGCTCGCTCTCGACCAGCGCACCCAGCAGCTCGACGGCAACGAGCTCCTCGGCGCCCACGTTCTTCGAGCCGAGGTCGGCCCGCTTGTGCGCGACGAGTTCGCGAGCGAGCTCCTCGCCGTGAGCGCGCAGGAACCGGCGGGCGAAGAGCGCGTCGACGTTTTCGAGGCCGAACGCGTGGGCGCGCACAAGCCTCGTCACGTACGACCGCAGCCGAGTGGGATAGCGCAGCCTCCGGAGCACGTCGCGCGCGATCACGGCGCCGAGCTCTGCGTGGTCGACGTCATCGCGGTCGGCCGCGGGCTTGCCGAGATCGTGCATGAGCGCGCCGAGCCGCACCGCGAGGCTCGCGCCCGCGTCGGCGGCATTCTGGACGACGGCGAAGATGTGCTCCTCGAGTGGCAACGGCTGGCGTGCGGTCTCGAGGTCGTAGCCGATCGCGGGCACGAACTCCGGGAAGAGCTCGACGAGCACCCCCGTGTCTCGAGCGAGCCGGAGCGCGCGCTCGGGCCGCGCTCCGAGCAGGAGCTTCGACAGCTCCCCCATGCCGTCTGCGCCGAGCCCGCCGCCGATCCGCTCGCCGGAGACGAGCCTGATCGTCGTTGCCTCCTCCTGCATCTGCCGCAACGTCCCGTCGTCCGGTTCGAGGCCGAGCTGCGACACGAAGCGCAAACCGCGCACGAGGCGCAGCGGGTCCTCCTGGAAGCTCCGCGGCGTGACCGTCCGTAGTACGCCGTCCCGGAGGTCGCGCGCACCGTCGAACGGGTCGACGATCTCGCCGGTGGTCAGCCGGCGCGCGATCGCGTTGACGGTGAAGTCGCGGCGCCGCATGTCGTCCTCGATCGAGAGCGAGGCGTCGGGAACGATCTCGAAGTCGTGCCGCCCGGGGCCGGTGCTCTGTTCGCGACGGGGAGGCGCGAGCTCGATCCCGGCCGGCGCTGCCGCGCGGACCGAGGCGTCGCGCGGATGCAGGCGGACGCCGACGACACGCCCGGCGACTTCGAGCTCCTCGACCTTTCCGTGTGGTGCGAGCAGGTCGCGTAGCTCGTCCAGCCCGACGCCGGGCACGACGAAGTCCTCGTCTTTTGCAGGCAGGCCGAGCAATTCGTCACGCACGGCACCGCCCACGACGTACGCGTCGAGGCCGAGCGACTCGACGAAGGTGGAGACGGTGCTGGATCTAGGCGAGAGCGACAGCTTCGATCTCGACTAGCGCGCCGGACGGCAACTTCGCCACCTCGACCGTCGAGCGGGCCGGCGGCTGCTCACCGACGTGGCGGGCGTAGACCTGGTTCATGCCGGCGAAGTCGTCCAGCCGCTGCAGGAAGACGGTCGTCTTCACGAGTCGGTCGAGGCCGGACCCGGCTTCCTCGAGGATCGCGCTCAGGTTCTTGAAGACCTGCTCGGTCTGTTCCTCGATCGTGCCACCGGTGAGCTCCTTCTCGCCGGGCACCAGTGCTAGCTGGCCGGAGACGAACACGAGCCCGGCGGCCTTGATCGCCTGGCTGTACGGCGCCCCCTGGAAGGGTGCGGGGGCGTGTTCGGTGCGAACGATCTGCTTCGTCATCGAGACTCCTTTCAGGCTGGGCGGCATGCTTGCGCGAGCGCGACGCCGAGCGCCTTGAAAATGGCTTCGAGCACGTGTTGGGGGTCGTCGCCGTCGATCAGGCGGATGTGCAACGTCAATCCTGCCGACTCGGCAAGCGCGCCGAGGAATCGAGCCGCCAGATCCATGCCGAGCCCGCCGACGCGCGCCTCGCTGAGATCGACGTTCGAGGCGAGAAGCGGCCTCCCGGATGCCTCCACCACGACGTGGGCGAGTGCTTCGTCCGCGGGCAAGACAGCTGACGCATGGCCTCGAGCCGAAGCGGTGCGGAGCAGCCCGTGCAGCGCCTCGCCGAGCGCCCGGCCGGCAGCGATCACTTCGGCCTCGGCGTCGCCGGGCGCAAGCTCGAGCGTCAGGTCGAAGCCACCGCTCGCCGCGAGCACCTCGAGCAGATGGTCGAGGACGGGCAGGCCGGTCGCGGCGGTGGCAACGCCGGTGCCGTCAAGCCGCACGCGGGCGCTACGGCGGTTGTCGGTCACGGCCCTCTCGGTCACGCGTCCGAGCCTAACGGAGCGGTGTCACGGGCCGTATGCCTCAGCCGAATATGGCGTAGAAAGATGGGCCGCTCGGCCCATTTTTGAAAGTGGTCTTCGGGCGTAGGGTGAGGCGTACGGGAGAAAGGGGAGCGGTGCAGTTGCGACTAGCGCGAGGGATCGCGCTCGGCGCGGTTTTCGTGTTCGCGGGTTTCGGAGCCGCGAGTGCCTGGGCCGGGACAGGTGGAGGACGTTCGAGCGAGTGGAGCGCCGGGACAGCCGTCGTCGGCTACCGCACGGCCGCAGACCTCCGGCGCGCGCTCGACGAGCGCCCGGCCCGCATCGTTTCCTCGATCCCGTCGCTCAAGGTCGTCGAGCTCCGCCCCCGGCAGGCAGTTGCGTCCTACGCAGCCTGGATCGCGCTCCGCCCGGGGATCACGAGCGTCGAGCGCCACCAGGCGCGAACGCAGCAGACCGAGCCTGCGGTCAGCGCCTCCCGCCTGGGCGCTACGTCGTTCCAGTGGCAGTACCACGCGACCCGGGTCGGCGAGGTTTCCGCCGCTGTGCTCAGGGCTGCCGCTGGCGTTACCGTCGCGGTCGTCGACACCGGCGCCGACCTGACCGCACCGGACCTCGCCGCGAAGACGCCCTCCACCTACAACGTGCGCACCCGCAGCTCGACCGTCGACGACCTGAACGGGCACGGCACGTTCGTCGCCTCGCTCGCAGCGGGCTCGGTCACGAACGATGAGGGGATCGCAGGCGCTGGGGGCGACGCCCAACTGATGGTGGTGCAGACCGGCGGCTCGGACGGCTCGTTCGACGACATTCAGGAGGCGGCGGCGATCGTTTGGGCCGTCGACCACGGCGCCCGGATCGTCAACCTGAGCTTCGGCGGCCCCGAGACGTCCTCGACCGAACGCAAGGCGATCGACTACGCCGTAGCGCATGGCGTGCTGCTCGTGGCGGCGGTCGGTAACGACCACGACAGCGGTAACCCCGTCGAGTACCCCGCAGCACTGCTCCAGCCGGTCGGCTCGAACGGACAGGGTGGTGTCGGGCTCGCTGTCGGCGCGTCCACGTCGAGCGGCGGACGTGCGTCCTTCTCGAATACCGGTTCGTACATCTCGCTCGTCGCGCCCGGCGAGAGTGTGTTCGGCGCCGTCGCCGGCAGCTCGCCGACGGTGCGGTTCCCGCGCGTCGCGCTGCCTGGCTCGCGGTCGGGCCTCTACGGGTACGCGAGCGGTACGTCGTTCGCGGCGCCGCAGGTGGCCGGAGCAGCCGCGCTCGTGTGGGCCGCGAACCCTGCCCTCACCGCAGCCGCCGTGGCCGAGATCCTCGAGCAGACCGCGAGCGGCGGCGGCACCTGGAACGAGGAGCTCGGCTTCGGCGTGCTCGACGTTGCGGCCGCGGTCCGCAGGGCGACGCCGACCACGACCTCGGCAGTCGTCGGGCCCGTGGCGGTCGCAGGCAGCAGGGCAGGGCGTCGCGTGACGGTCACCTGGCAGTCGCCGGGTGCAGTCTCCTACCGGGTCTCTCTCTCCTCCCCGTCGCAGACGCGCGTCCTGGCCCCGTCAACGAGCGCCACGTCGGGCTCGTGGACGCTGCCGGCCGGCTCACACACCTTCACGGTGGACGCGCTCGGCGCGGTGGGCTCCGTCACCTCGACTGCCTCGTGGTCGGTCTCGATCGCGCAGGCGACCGCGACGCTCGGGCTGACAACGACCCGCGCGAGAGGCCAGGCGCCGTTCGCTGTCGACATCTCCGCCCGCCTTCGCTCGTCGGACAGGTCCGCCGTCGGTGGACGCACGGTCGTGCTCGAGTCGTACGACGGGACAGTCTGGACGCGGGCTGCGACGGCGACGACCGACACAGCGGGGCGCACGATCTGGCGGTTCATGTTGGAGCGCGGCTCCTACCAGGTTCGCGCGCGCTCGATCGCGACTCCCGACCTCGCCGCCGCGACCAGCCGCACGCTCCTGATCAGCGCGCGCTGATCACCTAACCGTCGATTCGTTCGATGCGAGCGCCGAGCGCGCGCAGACGCTCGTCGATCCGCTCGTAGCCCCGGTCGATCTGACCGACGTTGCCGATCGTCGAGACACCGTCGGCGCAGAGGCTCGCGATCACCATCGCCATGCCGGCGCGGATGTCCGGGCTCTCCATGCGCTCGCCGTAGAGCTGGGCCGGGCCGCTCACGATCACGCGGTGCGGATCGCAGAGGATGATCCGGGCGCCCATCGC
>JBKJML010000125.1:0-2838 GCA_046596415.1 Gaiellaceae bacterium
CCTCGCTAGACTGAACAGCCCGTGTCTCGAAACCGCACCGCACGATCGGCGGTGCTGGGCCTTTCCGTCCGGCGTCGCGCCTCGAGCCAGTTCTCCTTGCGAAGCACCAGCGCCCTCCGGCGCCGGCTCGTGCTCGGCGTGCTGGTCCTCGCCGCGCTCGCGCTGATCACCGTCTCCTTCCGTGAGGGAGCGAGCGGCCCGGTCCACGGAGCCCAGGGAGCCGTTGCCACCGTGCTACGGCCGTTCGAGATCGCAGCCGAACGGGTCGCACGCCCCTTCCGTGATGCGTACGGGTGGACGACAGAGGTGCTCGATGCCCGCTCCGAGGCGATGCGCCTGCGCAAGCAGAACGTCGAGCTGCGCCAGAACTTGATCCAAAACGAGTCGGCGCTGCACGAGAACACTCGGCTGCGGCGGTTGCTCGAGTACCGAGACGGCCCCACCTTCCCGCGCGACTACAGCGGCATCGCGGCGGCCGTCCTCGCTCGCGCCCCGACCGCGTTCGCCCAACAGATCGTCGTTTCGGTCGGCTCAGCGGACGGCGTCCGGCTGCACGCTCCGGTCGTGACCGCCGACGGGCTCGTCGGCCAGGTGACGAGAGTGACCTCAGGCGCCTCGCAGGTGACGCTCCTCTCCGACGAGTCGAGTGCCGTTTCTGCGCTCGACGTCCGCACCGAGGCCGCCGGCCTCGTCCAGCGCGGCCAGGGCCCGAACTCGCTCGTGCTGAGCCTGGTCGCGAAGAAGGAGTTCGTGCACCAGGGCGACGAGGTGATCACAGCCGGGTGGCGTACGGCCGGGCTTGCGTCGCTCTATCCGAAGGGGATTCCGATCGGCAGCGTCTCGAGCGTGGGCCAGACCGACACCGACCTCTACCAGCAGGTGCAGATCGCACCGTACGTCGACTTCTCCTCGCTCGACGCGGTGCTCGTCCTCGTCAGTCACAACCCACTGCCCGAGCTGCCATGATCGACGCCCTCAAGATCGCAGCCCTCGTCGTGCTGGCCGCGTTCGTCCAGGCGACCGTGCTCTCGTCTGTGACCGTGCTCGAGGGGACACCCGACGTGCTGCTCCTGACTCTGCTCGGGGTGGCCCTGATGCGCGGCTCGGTCGTCGGCACGATGGCGGGGTTCGGCGCCGGCCTGCTCCTCGACGTGCTCCAGCTCGGGACGATGGGGGTGCTCGCGCTCGTGCTCGCGCTCGCCGGCTACTGGGCGGGGCGCTACGGCGAGACCACCGGCCGCGACCGCGCGCACGCACCTCTGGTCTCGGTCTTCGCGATCACGGTTCTCGTCGCGCTCGCCGGCTACGCGCTCCATTTCGTGCTCGGCGAGCCGGTCGACGCCAGGCGCGTTCTCGTGGACACGCTCCTGCCCAGCCTCGGGCTTAACCTGGTTCTGGCCGCGCCGGTCTTCGCGCTCTGTCGCGGCTTCCTCGGCGAGGGCCCGGCGGGCGACCGCGTGCAGGAGGTTCGGCTCCTTGGCTAGCAGCTTCGGCGACCGCCGCTCGCCGTCCCGGCGCTTCTTGCCCGCCGACCCGCGCGTGTCGGAGCCGTGGCGGCTCACGCCGCAGCTCGCGCTGCGCATCGGCGTGCTCGGCGCGCTCGCGCTTGGCGTGTTCGCGCTCCTCTTCCTGCGGCTCTGGTCGCTCCAGGTGCTCTCGGGCGACCGCTATCTGAACGTCGCGCAGAACAACCAGCTCCGCACCGTCCGGATCGAGGCGCCGCGCGGCCCGATCCTCGACCGCGAAGGCCGGATCGTCGTCTCGAACGTCGCCGGGACCGCGGTCCAGGTGTGGCCCGCCGACCTGCCGAAGCAGGGCCGCTACGCGATGCTGAAGCGCCTCTCGGCCCTCCTCCACGCGCCGCTGCCGCGCGTCCTGAAGGAGATCGAGTCGCGCCAAGGCGATCCGCTCACGCCGGTGACCGTGAAAACTGCGGTGCACGAGTACCAGGTGAACTACATCGCCGAGCACCGATCCGAGTTCCCCGGCGTCTCGATCGTGCAGACCTACCTGCGGGACTACCCGTACCAGTCGCTTGGCGCGCAGGTGCTCGGCTATGTCGGCGAGGTGTCGGAGGACGAGCTGAAGGCCGCGAAGAAGCAACCGCGGGCCAGCTACCGCGGTGGCGACAAGATCGGCAAGAGCGGCATCGAACGCTCCTTCGACCTCTACCTGCGCGGCACCTCGGGCCTCGCGCAGCTCCGGGTCGACTCACTCGGCCGGCCGCAGAGCGACTTGCAGCCCACGCAGCAGCCGCAACCGGGCAACGCGATCCGCCTGACGCTCGACATGAAGCTCCAGCGGGCGGCGGAACGGGCGCTCCGCGAGGGGATCCAGATCGCCCGTAACGACGGCAAGTTCAATGCGAACGGCGGCTCGATCGTCGCGCTCGATCCCCGCGACGGCGCGATCCTCGCCCTCGCGTCGAACCCGACCTACAAGCCGTCGATCTTCGTCGGCCGTGTCGACCCGAAGAAGCTCGAGGCGCTCGCCGTGCCCGACGCCAACACGCCGCAGATCAACCGCTCGATCGCGGGCCGCTACCCGCCGGGCTCGACCTTCAAGCCGGTCACGGCGCTCGCGGCGCTCCAGGACCACGTCATCTCGTCCGCCGAGGCGATCCAATGCACGCCGTTCAAGGTTTACGGGCTCGACAAGCAGAAGTTCAAGAACTGGAACCCGGTCACGAACACGCCGATGACGCTACCGACCGCCCTCGCCCAGTCCTGCGACACCTACTTCTACGACATCGGCCAGCGCTACTACGACCAGGGCCCGAGTGGCTGGTCGCGCCTCCAGGCGTGGGCCGAGCGGTTCGGCTTCGGCCACACCTCCGGG
>JBKJML010000164.1:0-5787 GCA_046596415.1 Gaiellaceae bacterium
GGGCCCGCCGTGTCCTTGTACGGGTCGCCGACGGTGTCACCGGTGATCGACGCATTGTGCGCGTCGGAGCCCTTCCCACCGTGCAGCCCGTCCTCGATCATCTTCTTCGCGTTGTCCCAGGCACCGCCGCCCGAGGTCATCGAGATCGCGAGGAAGAGACCCGTGACGATCGTGCCGATCAGGAGCCCACCGAGCATCTGCGGGCTGATGATGCCGACGATGATCGGGAACGCGATCGGGATCGCTGCCGGAGCGAGCATCCCCTTGATCGCGGAGCCGGTGACGATGCTGACCGCCCTCGAGTAGTCCGGCCGTGACGTCCCCTCCATGATCCCGGGGTTCTCCCGGAACTGCCGGCGCACCTCGGTCACGACCTCGCCGCCCACGCGCCCGACCGCCGTCATGGCGAGCGAAGCGAAGAGGAACGGCATCAGGCCGCCGATGAAGAGCCCGGCGATCACCCACGGGTCGGAGAGGCTGAACAGCGTCGGCAACCCCTCGTCCGCAAGTCCGGTGGTGTAGCTGTCGAAGAGCACGAGCGCGGCGAGCGCGGCGGAGCCGATCGCGTAGCCCTTGGTGACCGCCTTCGTCGTGTTCCCGACCGCATCGAGCGGGTCGGTGACGGCGCGCACCGATTCGGGCAGATCGGCCATCTCGGCGATCCCACCCGCGTTGTCGGTCACCGGGCCGTACGCGTCGAGGGCGACGATCAGGCCCGTCATCGAGAGCTGGGCCATCACCGCCACGCCGATCCCGTAGAGCCCGGCGAACTGGTACGCGACCAGGATCCCGGTGGCGAGCACGATCACCGGTGCCGCCGTGGAACGCATGCCGACGGCGAGGCCCTCGATGATGTTGGTCGCGTGGCCGGTGACGGCCGCCTTCGAGATCGACTTCACCGGGTTCCAGCGGGTGCCGGTGTAGTACTCGGTGATCGCGACGAGCAAGAAGGTGACCACCAGGCCGACCATGGCCGAAGCGTAGAGGTCGGTAAAGCTGAACTTGCCGTCGTCGAAGGCCATCGTGACCGGGATGAACCCGATCGCGGAGAGCACGGTCGCGACGAGCACGCTCTTGTAGAGGGCGTTGATGATCGCGTTCGGCCCCTTGCCCACGCGGGCGAAGAAGGTGCCGATGATCGAGGCGAGGATCGAGACTGCCCCGAGGGCCAGCGGGTAGACGACGAGGCCGCTGGTCGGGAACGAGATCCCGAGCAGCATCACGGCCACGGCAGTCACCGCATAGGTCTCGAACAGGTCGGCCGCCATGCCGGCGCAGTCGCCGACGTTGTCGCCGACGTTGTCCGCGATCACGGCTGGGTTACGCGGGTCGTCCTCAGGGATACCCGCCTCGAGCTTGCCGACGAGGTCGGCACCGACGTCAGCGGCCTTCGTGAAGATGCCGCCGCCGAGCCGTGCGAACACCGAGATCAGGGAGCCGCCGAACGCGAGCCCGATCAGGTCGTCGACGGCCGACTCGGGTGAGTTGTCGAGCCAGCCCGTGAGCAGCCCGTAATAGCCGGCAACGCCGAGCAGGCCGAGGCCGACGACGAGCATGCCCGTCACGGAGCCGGCCCGGAACGCGACGTTCAGCGCCGGCTTGATGCCGCCGCGGGCCGCCTCGGCGGTCCGCGAGTTCGAGCGGACGGCGACGTTCATGCCGATGAAACCGGCCGCAGCCGAGAACACGGCCCCGATGAGGAATCCCATCGCCGCGCCCCAGCCGAGCTTGTCGTAGAAGCCGAGCAGCAGGAACGGCACGACCGCGACGACGGCGATCGTCGTGTACTGCTTGCGCAGGTACGCCGCCGCCCCCTCCTGCACCGCGCGCGAAATCTCCTGCATGCGCTCGTTGCCCGCGGGCTGGCGAAGCAGCCACATCGTCAGGTAGATGCCGTATGCGACGGCTGCGCCCGAGCACAAAAGCGCGAAGAGCACTGCGTGATCCTTGAAAAAGTCCATTCGACCTCCTGGGCCCCCTCACAAAGTCAGCGCCGAGAGGCCTCGGCGCGGGGGATTATCTATCACAAGCTCCGGTCGTTGCGGTCGCCTCTAACCTGGGTCAGCCGGCGGCGGGGCCGCCGCGCTCGCGAACGAGAGCTGGAGACCGGAGAGCGCGCTCTCGAGTGCGCTTCGATATTCGGCCGGCACGGCTTCGGCGAGGACGGGCGCGAGCGAGCGCAGCGCGTCGATCGCCAGCCGAGCCTCGTCGAGCTCCTTCGTCTGGAGCTTCCCCTCGGCGAGCGAAACGAGCATCGTCGCAGTCTGGGCGAGCAGGTCGGAGACGCGCAGCTGCCGGAACTGTTCGAGCACCTCCTCGTCGGTCGGCGCGTTCGCAGGCTCGTCAGCCACGAACGGGCACTCCCACCTGCTCGGCGTAGATCTCCGCGAGGCTCGCGCCTTCCTCATGCCGGGCGATCTGCCGCTCGGCCGCGTTCGCTGCCGGGATCGCGAGGTACGGAGCGGCACCGATCTCCTCGGCGACCGGCTGCACCCACTCGAACAGCCGTTCCAGCCGCGCACGCGCCGGCAGCACCTCGCCACGCAGCAGGTCGATCAGCTCGGCCGAAAGGCCGTAGCGGATCGCGCGCCAGAGGTTCTCTTCGAGCAGCCGGCGCGGCTGGTCGACGAGCTCCTCGCCCTCGTCGATCGCGCGCGCGATCCTCGCGGCGAGCGAGGCCGCGAGCGCGACGAGCGACTGCGCCTCGGCGAGGTCGGGCTGGGCGTCGCAGATCCTGATCTCGACGGTCGGGAAGGCGAGGTGCGGCCGGACGCTCCACCAGAGTTGAGTGTGCTCGTCGATCGAGCGGGTGTCGTAGAGGAAGCGCACATAGCGCTCGTAGGTGTCCCAGGAGCCGAACGCGTCGGGGATGCCGCAGCGCGGGAACATACGGGTGAAGATCTGCGTCCGCGCCGAGTGGAGGCCAGAGTCGACGCCCTCGACGAACGGGGAGCTCGCCGACAGCGCGAGCAACTCCGGCAGGAAACCGCGCAGCCCGTCGACCACGCGGATCGCGCGGTCGGCGCCGCGGATACCGATGTGGACGTGGAGGCCGAAGCTCGTATTGCGCCAGACGACGTAGCGGAGGAGCTCGTCGTTTCGGCGGTAGTGCGGCGTATCGATGATGTGCTGGTCCTTCCAGCTCGACCACGGATGCGTGCCGGTCGCGCCGAGCGCGATCCCCATCGGCTCGACGAGTGCCGCGAGCTCTCGCCGCCGCTCCTCGAGGGCCGCCGGGACGTCGGCGAAGCTCTCGCAGCGGCCCGTCTTCACCTCGACTTCAGCGGAGATCAGCTCACCGGCGAGATTGGGGCCGAGGGTGGTCGCGCGGCTCGCCTCCTGCACCGCCTCGAACCGGTCGACGAGCTCGAGCGTCACGGGGTCGAGGAGTGCGAACTCCTCCTCGACGGCGACCGTGAGATCGGTGCCGGCGTCGAAGGCTTCGCGGGCATGCCGGAGCTGCTCGTCCGGGGTGAGTCGCTGAGAGTCGCCCACGCCGGGAGGTTAGACGAACGGCTCCAGCAGCCGGTTTGCGACGCCGGCCCAGCTCCAGCGCCGGACGACGGCCCGACGAGCGGCAGCGGCCAGCGCCTGCCGGTCGTGAGCCGGCAGGGTGAGCAGCATGCGCAGCTTCTCCGCGAGATCGGCGGCGTCCCCCGTTTCGAAGCCGGCGAGCGCCCGCAGGTGGTCGGGATACTCCGCTTCGAGCCCTGCCGCCACCTCGGCGAGCCCGGAATGGCGCGCGACGAGCGGCGGCGAGCCGGCCGCGGCAGCCTCGGCCGCGACCATTCCGAACGCCTCGGGGAAGATCGAGGGAACAACGGTGGCGTCGGCGAGCGCGAGCAGATGGACGAGGTGGCGGTGCTCGAGCGGCCCGGTGAACAGCGTCCGAGCCGGAGCCAGCCGCTCGAGCTCGGCGCGGTAGTCGCCGAAGCCGACGATCACGGCGCGCGCGTCGACTTCGCGAAGCGCCTGGAGCAGGACGTGGACGCCCTTGTTGTAGAGGAGTTTGCCGAAGTAGACGACCGTCGGTTCGTCGCCTGCGAGGAACGCAGCGAGGCGCTCCGCGTTGCCCTCGTCAGGGAGGCGCTCGTTCGCGTTGCCCGCGTTCGGTGGGTCGTTGCGCGCCTCGTCGAGGAGGCACGCAAGCGCCTCGTCACGAGGGCGCAGCCGCCACTCGTCGAGATCGACTCCGGGCGGCACTTCGTGGACGCGCTCGACGTGGCCGACGACGTCCTCGAGCACCTCACGGATATGGGCGGAGCCCACGTAGACGGCGGCAGCCCGCTCGAGCGATTCGCGCCCCCACGCGGCAAGATCGTCGTTCCCGCGCAACGAGTACTCGAGCTCTGACCCGTGCGCCTTGACCGCGTAGGGCGCCCCGGCAGCTGCGCCGACCGGGCCCCCGAGCAGGACGTGGTTGCAGAAGACGAGGTCGGCCGGGAGCCGGTCGCGCAGCGCGCTTGCGTTCGCCTCGACCCAAACGTCCAGCTCGGACCGGGTGCAGTCCTGGAGCAGCTTGACCTCATAGCCCTCGTAGCGATCGTGCACGAACACGGGCAGCAGCCCGCCGACATCGGGTCGCACGAACTCCGCTCGCCCGAGGTCGTAGAGCTCAGGGTGCGGCTCCTGGCAGAAGACGGTCACGTCGTGGCCCGCGAGGCTCCACTCGCGTGCGAGGGCGCGGGTGTAGACGTTCGAGCCGGTTCCACCGAGCAGGTACCCGTGCCAGAGCAGGATCCGCGCCACGACCCCATCCTGCCGATCCACGCCTGTGCGCGCGCCGGGACGCGCCGAGAACCGCTTGATCAAGCCGTCGAACGAGCGCCAGGCACGGGACGGTGGCCCGAACGAACACGGCGTGGGCTTCGAGCCCGAGCGGGCGCCCGAAGCGACGTGGCCGGTCGGGCTAGGTCAGGTGGAAGTACAGCGCGTACAGGAGCTCGACTGCGGGGTTCGAGGTGTGCACTGCGACGTCGGAGGGGACGTCGAGGAGCGCCTCGGAGTAGTTGAAGATGATCTTCACACCGGCGTCGATCAGGTCGTCGGCTGCCTGTTGGGCGTGCTCGGCCGGAACGGCGAGCACCCCGACGATGATGTTGTGGTCGCGCACACTGTCCTGCAGGCCGCCGTACTGGCTGACCGCGACATGGCCGATCGAGCGACCCACCTTTTCGGGGTCGGTATCGAAGACGGCGGCGATGTTGATGCCGTGCTCCGCGAAGATCGGCGAGCTAGCGATCGCCTGACCGAGGCGGCCGGCGCCGACGAGGGCGATGTTGTGCTGCCCCTGGGTGCGCAGGATCTTGCGGATCTCGCCCAGCAGCGAGTCGATGTTGTAGCCGACGCCGCGTTTGCCGAACTTGCCGAAGCTCGAGAGGTCGCGCCGGATCTGGGTCGCGTTGATGTTCGTGTAGTCCGAGATCTCCTGGGAGGAGATGCGGTCCTTCCCCATCTTCTTCGCCTGGGTGAGCACCTGGAGATACCGGGACAGTCGTGCCGCGACACCTACCGTCAAACGATCAGCCACAACGGAGCCTCTCTACCTCGAAAGTTTGTAACAGCGCTGCACATTGTGCCAGCGCCCCTTGAGAGCCGCCGCGTCGACCGTCAGCCCGTCTCGCCAAGCCGTTTCAGGAGCGCATCGTGCTGCACGAAGTACACGAAGGCGCGGGCCCCGTCGATCTCGACCACCGGCAACCACTCGCGGTGAAGCGCCTCGAGCTCGGGCACGCCCGACACGTCCACCACCTCGTGCTCGATCCCAAGCTCGGCAGCGACCTTCGC
>JBKJML010000287.1:0-15559 GCA_046596415.1 Gaiellaceae bacterium
CTACTGGCTCGCGAACTGGCCGGGGTTCACGGAGCACTTCTTCTCCCGCTGCTTCACCGAGCCCCATTCGACCAAGCAGATCGAGGACTCGATCGGCTGGGCGCTCGAGACCGATCCCGAGACGATGATCGCCGAGATCGCGTCGGACGCGCCGGCAGAGGACGAGATTCGGGCGATGTGCGCGCGGCTCTCCTGCCCGGCAATCGTGATTCAGGGTACGGAGGACGCGATCACCGGCCTCGCGCGCGGCGTCGAGCTGGCGGCCGCGATCGGCTGCCCGCTCGTCGCGCTCGAAGGCGCCGGCCACCTCCCGCAGGCGCGCGACCCCGTCCAGGTGAACACGTTGCTCGAGGAGTTTCTGCTGCCGCCACGCCCACCGCGCCGCTGGGTGCGCGGGAAGGTCAGGCCCCCGCGGGCCCTCTACGTCTCGTCGCCGATCGGCCTCGGGCACGCACGCCGCGATGCGGCGATCGCCGAGGAGCTTCGGAAGCTCCGGCCGGAGCTCGAGATCGACTGGCTCGCGCAGCACCCGGTCACGGCAGCCCTGGAGGCACGGGGCGAGCGGATCCACCCCGCGAGCGCGCAGCTTTCCAACGAGTCGCGCCACATCCAGAGCGAGTCGGCGGGGCACGACCTCCACTGCTTCCAGGCGATCCGGCGGATGGACGAGATCCTGCTTGCGAACTTCATGGTCTTCCGCGACGTCGTCCGTGAGGAGCCGTACGACCTCTGGATCGGCGACGAGGCGTGGGAGCTCGACTACTACCTGCACGAGAACCCGGAGCTGAAGACTGCGCCCTACATCTGGCTGACCGACTTCGTCGGCTGGCTGCCGATGCCGGACGGCGGCGAGCACGAGGCATTCCTGACCGCCGACTACAACGCCGAGATGATTGAGCACATCGCCCGGTATCCCTGGATTCGCGACCGGGCGCTCTTCGTCGGCGAGCCTGACGACATCGTCCCCGAGCGCTTCGGGCCCAACCTCCCGGAGATCCGCGACTGGACGGTCGACCACTACGACTTCACCGGCTACATCACCGGCTTCGACCCCGGCGAGCTACCGGAGCGCGAGGAGCTGCGCGCCGAGCTCGGCTACCAGCCGGACGAGCAGGTGTGCATCGTCACCGTCGGCGGCTCCGGCGTCGGCGGCGGCCTGCTCCGGCGCGTGATCGACTCCTTCCCGGAGGCAGCGAGCCGGGTGTCCAACCTGCGGATGATCGTGGTCGCGGGGCCGCGGATCGATCCCGCGAGCCTCCCGACCCATCCCGGGCTCGAGTTAAGGGCGTTCGTCCCCGACCTCTACCGCCACCTCGCCGTCTGCGACCTCGCCGTCGTCCAGGGCGGGCTGACGACGACGATGGAGCTGACCGCGAACGGCCGGCCGTTCCTCTACTTCCCGCTCGCCCACCACTTCGAGCAGAACTTCCACGTCCACCACCGGCTCCGTCGCTACGGCGCGGGGCGGCGGCTGGACTTCGCGGCCGACGGCCCGGAGGAGATCGCCGCCGCGATCGCGGAGGAGATCGGGCGCGAGACCGACTATCGGCCCGTTGCGACCGACGGCGCCGCCCGGGCCGCGGCGAAGATCGCGGAGCTGCTCTAGCGCGGGAGGCTCTGCCCGCCGCGGAGCACGGGCTCGAAGAGATCGCCGCGCTTCTCCACCCGTGTGAGCACCGCCTCCATCGTGAACGAGCCCGGGTCGAGCCTCGGCGTCAACTCGTCCCAGTCGAGCGGCGTCGAGACCGGCGCGCCCGGCTTTGGTCGAACGGAGTAGGCGGAGGCGATCGTCTTGCCGGCCCCGTTCTGGTGGTAGTCAAGGAGGACGCCGTCGCGCTTGCGCTTCAGCCACTCGGTCGTGATCACGCCGGGGTGCGCCTCCGCAAGCCGCTTCGAGACCTCCTCGGCGAAGGCGTGCGTCCGGTCGAAGCCGTAGCGCCGGGTGATCGGGACGAGCACGTGGATCCCCTCCGAGCCGCTCGTCTTCGCGTAGGAGCGGAGTCCGAGCCGGTCGAGCTCCTCCCGGACGAGCAGGGCCGCGCTCACGCAGAGCGGGAAGTCGCCGTCCGGTGGGTCGAGGTCGAAGAGGACGAAGTCCGGCCGGTCGGGCCGGTCGACGCGCGAGTACCAGGCGTTCATGTCGACGCAGTGCATCTGCACCATCCAGAGCAGCGCCTCACGGGAGTTGACGAGCGGAAAGTCGACCTCGCGCGAGCCGCCTTCCCTTGGGTGCGTCGTGAACGTGCGGGTCGGGAGCCAGTCGGGGATCCCCTTCGGCGCCTGCTTCTGGAAGAACGACCCGCCCTCGATCCCCTCGCGCCAGCGCTTCATCGTGAAGGGCCGGTCGCGGAGGTGGGGGACAAGAACGGGCGCGATCCGGCCGTAGTAGTCGAAGAGGTCGCCCTTGGTGATCCCCTCGCCCGGGAAGAGCACGCGGCCGGCGCTGCTCAGCCGAACCTCGCGAGCCATGCGTCCACCTCCTTCGGGGAGCGGAGCCGAACGACGGGGTAGGCAGCCAGCTCGACGGGATACCGCCGCCGCCGGCCGGGATAGGTGCGGATCGCGAAGAGCAACAACGACTCGCGGCTGAAGATCACGTTCCGGAGCGTCTCGCGGTTGCCGTTCCAGAGCTCCTCGCGCCGGAGAACCCGTCGCACCGTGCGCCGGAGGAGCCTCGGCAGCCAGACCCGAACCGGTAGGTCGAGCCAGACGACGGTGTCGGCCGCTTCGACCACGAGGTCGCCGAGCTTGTTCCTGTAGGCACCGTCGACGACCCACTTCGCGCCGGCGACGATCGGCTCGACCTTCGCCCGCAGCTCCTCCGCGGTCGCCTCGGTCCAGCCGGGTCCGTGGTGGAGCGCGTCGAGCTCGACGAACGGGACGTCGAGCCGGCGCGCGAGCTCGCGGCCGAGCGTCGTCTTGCCGCTCGCGCTCGCGCTCGCGACGATCGCGAAGCGTCTCGGCTCCCCCGCTGACACGTCACCGAGTATCGCAGTGCGGGCTTGTGGCAGGATCAGCGCCGGATGCGTTTTGTCTATGGCTTCGACGAGGAGACCACCGGCGGCCGCGAGCTGCTGGGCGGAAAGGGCATCGGCCTCGCCGAGATGACGGCGCTCGGCGTGCCCGTGCCCGCCGGCTTCACGATCACGACCGACGCCTGCCGCGCGTACATGGCCGCCGGCAACGAGATCCCCGACGGGCTCGAGGACGAGGTCGCGGAGCACATCGCGGCGCTCGAGGAGAAGGCGGGCAAGCGCTTCGGCGACCCGAACGATCCTCTGCTCGTCTCCGTCCGCTCCGGGGCGGCCGTCTCGATGCCCGGAATGATGGACACGATCCTCAACCTCGGCCTCAACGACGAGGCGGTCGAAGGCCAGGCGAAGACGACCGGCAACCCGCGGTTCGCGTTCGACTCCTACCGGCGGCTGATCCAGATGTACGGCGAGGTCGTCGAGGGCGTCGACGGGCACCGGTTCGAGCAGGCGCTCACCGACCTGAAGGCGGCGCGCGGTGTCAAGCAGGACGTCGAGCTGGGCGAGGACGATCTGCACGAGCTGATCGAGACGTACAAGCGGATCTACGCGGAGGAGACCGGCGGGCCGTTCCCCCAGGACGCCCGTGGCCAGCTCGAGCGGGCCGTGCGCGCCGTCTTCGACTCGTGGAACTCGCCGCGCGCCCAGGTCTACCGGCGCACCTACGAGATCCCCGACACGCTCGGGACGGCCGTGAACGTCGTTCAGATGGTGTTCGGCAACATGGGTGAAGGGTCAGGCACCGGCGTCTGCTTCACCCGTGATCCGTCGACCGGCGAGGCCGGCGTCTACGGCGAGTTCCTCGCGAACGCCCAGGGTGAGGACGTCGTCGCCGGAATCCGCACGCCGGAGCCGATCGAGCGAATGCAGAGCCAGCTGCCGCAGGCGTACGAGCAACTGATGGACACGATCCGGCGCCTCGAGGAGCACTACCGCGACATGCAGGACATCGAGTTCACGGTCGAGGACGGAACGCTCTACCTGCTCCAGACACGCACCGCGAAGCGCACTGCCGCCGCGGCGCTGAAGGCGGCCGTCGACATGGTCGAGGAGGGGCTGATCTCGAAGGAGGAGGCAGTCGTTCGGATCGACCCCGCACAGCTCGACCAGCTTCTGCATCCGATGATCGACCCGTCCGCGGAGGTCGACATCGTCGCGAAGGGCCTCAACGCCTCCCCCGGCGCTGCCTGCGGGGCGATCGTCTTCGATGCAGACACCGCCGAGGCGCGCGGCCGTGCGGGCGACGACGTGATCCTCGTTCGCTGGGAAACGACTCCGGACGATTTCCACGGCATGGTGCAGGCACGCGGAATCCTGACCGCCCACGGCGGGCTCACCTCGCATGCGGCAGTCGTCGCGCGTGGCATGGGGACCCCTTGCGTCACCGGCTGCGAAGCACTCCAGGTCGATCTGGTCGCAAAGATCGCGCGGCTGCCCGGGCACGAGCTCCGCGAGGGCGACGTGATCACGATCAACGGTGGCACCGGCGAAGTGATGATCGGCGCGGTGCCGCTCGTGCCACCGCGGATCAACGACGACTTCCAATCGATCCTCGAGTGGGCCGACGGAATCCGCCGGCTCAAGGTGCGCACGAACGCCGACTCGCCGGCCGACGCGGCCAAGGCGCGCGAATTCGGTGCCGAGGGGATCGGCCTCTGCCGTACCGAGCACATGTTCGCCGAGGCAGAGCGGCTCGAGCTGATGCGCGAGCTGATCCTCGCCGCCGACGAAGAGGGCCGCCGCGTCGCCCTCGACCGGCTGCTGCCGATCCAGCAGGCCGACTTCGAGGGGATCTTCGAGGCGATGGCCGGCTTGCCGGTCACGATCCGTCTGCTCGACTGGCCGCTGCACGAGTTCCTGCCCTCGCTCGAGGAGGAGTACGACGAGCGGATGCGCGAACGAATCCGCTCGCTCCAGGAGGCCAACCCGATGCTCGGCTGGCGAGCCTGCCGGCTCGGCCTTTTCTTCCCCGAGATCTACGAGATGCAGGTACGGGCGATCGTGCGGGCGGCGATCGCCGTCCGCGGGCGCACCGGTGAGCCGCCGATCGTCGAGATCATGCATCCGCTTGTCGGGTTCGGCGAGGAGCTCAAGCGGCTGCGCACCTTGACGCTCGAGACGGCAGCCGAGGAAGGCGAGCTCGAATTGCTCGTCGGGACGATGATCGAGCTGCCGCGCGCGTGCATCCGCGCCGACGAGATCGCCGAGCACGCCGATTTCTTCTCCTTTGGCACGAACGACCTCACCCAGACCGCGCTCGGCCTGTCGCGCGACGATGCGGGACGCTTTCTCTCGCACTACCTCGAGACCGGGGTGCTCGACCGCGACCCGTTCGAGACGATCGACCAGAGCGGCGTCGGCGAGCTGATGCAGATCGCGATCGAGCGCGGACGCTCGGTGCGCGAAGACCTGAAGCTGGGGATCTGCGGCGAGCACGGCGGCGAGGCGGCGTCGGTCGCCTTCTGCCATCGCCTCGGGCTCGACTACGTGAGCTGCTCGCCGTATCGCGTGCCGCTCGCACGTCTCGCCGCGGCACAGGCGGCGCTCGCCGAGGCGGGCGTCGTCGCCGTGGCGATCGGCGGTTAGACAGCGCTCGCCTAAGTTCGTATCGTCCGCCACGCGAGGCTAGACGGGCGGGGCGGGCTAGACGGGCGGGGCGGGCGGGGCAGAGGCCTCGTCCGCCCCGCCTGCGTAACGTGCACGCGCCGGATCAGGCGTAGCCGCGAACCTTCCAGTAGGCGATCGCAACGCTCGCCGCGCCGATCGCCACGAGACCGGCGATGCCGACGAGGCCAGCCCGGCCGTAACTGGCGTGTCCACGGCCGAGCCGGGAGAGGGCGAGGATGCCGAGACCGCCGCCGATCATGCCGCCGATGTGGCCGCCCTTCGAGATTCCGGGTACGAAGAAAGTGAAGGCGAGGTTGATCACGATCAGGCCGAGAACGCTGCCGCCGAAGACGTACGTGCCCTGCCGTTCCAGTACAAGTGCGGCGCCGAGGATCCCGAAGATCGCACCGGATGCGCCGACGGTCGGCGAGAGCGGCGTCAGGATTAGCGCCCCTGCCGAGCCGGCGAGGCCGGAGACGACGTAGAGCAGCAGGAAGCGGCCCCGGCCGAGGAACGCTTCGAGCGCCGGGCCGAACCACCAGAGGGCGAGCATGTTCATGCCCAGGTGGATCGGGCCGTAGTGGAGGAACGCGGAAGTGACGAGCCGCCACCAGTCACCCTGGGCAACGTAGGGGCCGAAGAGGGCACCGTTCTGGTAGATCGAGCCGCCCGTGCCGTTGATGTCGGCACCCTGCGCGAGCTCGGCCAGGTAAATGAGCACCATGAGCGCGACGAGCGCCTTCGACACGTAGCCGCCGTCGCTGCCCGAGCCGGCGAGCCGCACGCGCTGGGTCACTTTCGCGATCCCTTCGGGCCTGCCGCCGTGTTCGGGACACTTGATCCCGACCGGCAGGAAGACCATGCAGTCCGGGCAGATACCCCGCCCGCACTCGGAGCACGACACGCCCGTCTCGCGATCGGGGTGCCGGTAGCAGGTCATTGGCTCCGCCACGACGGCTAGCGTACCTTCGTGCGCGTGCACGTCGCCTTCACTCCCGCCGAGCTTGCCGCAGCCCCCACGGGGATCGTCGTCGACGTGCTGCGCGCGACCTCGACGATCGCCCAGGCGCTCGATGCGGGTTACGAGCGCGTCTTCTGCTGCGCCGAGATCGACGAGGCGCGGGCGCTACGCGACGAGCTCGGCGACGCGCTCGTCGGCGGCGAACGTGACGCGGTCGTGATCGAGGGCTTCGACGTGGGTGCCTCGCCGCGCGATTTCACCGAGGCGCGCGCCACGAATCTCGTCCTCTCGACGACGAACGGGACCCGCTCGGTCGTCACGGCCGCGGCGCATTGCGACGAGGTGCTGCTCGGCTCGCTGCTGAACCTGGCGGCGGTCGCGTTGGCCGCGCGTGAGCGTGGGGAGGACGTGGCGGTGATCTGCGCCGGCTACAAGGGGGCGTTCGCCTTCGACGACGCCTATTGCGCGGGCCGGATCGTGCAGCTGCTCGAGGGCGAGCGCACCGACGCGGCCGTTGCCGCCGAGCGTCTCGCCGCCGGCTTCACCGACGCCTACGAGGGCTTGACGGCGCGCACGTATGGCCCCCCGGGCCTCGACGACGACATCCGGTTTTGCGCGCGCGAAAGCGTGCTGGAGGCCGTCCCGCGACTGGTCGGGATGCGCGGTACCGCAGCGGAGCTGGGCGTATGAGGGTTGGGCCGATGAGGGTTGGGGCGGTGAGAGCGGCGTTCACGCTTGTCGTAGTGCTGCTCGCGGCCGGCTGCGGCGACTCGAAGGACGCAGCTTCAACGCCGACCACCCCGCCGCCGAAGCCGGAGATCACGAGCCCATTCGAGTATGACGCCGGCGCAGCGCTCCGCTTCCAGGACGGTGGGCGGGTGAACGCCGCCGACTACCCGATCGCGATCCACGATGTCTCCTACCTCTCCGGCGGTGAGCGGGTCGAGGCGTATCTCGCGATCCCGCCCGGCGGGGAGCGGCACCCGGCGGTGATCTTCCTGCACGGTTCGGGCGGCGACCGCACCCAGATGCTGCTTTCCGCGACCTGGATGGCGGGTCGCGGCGCACTGACGCTGACGCTGACCGCACCGTCTACGGGTGTGACGGGAATCGCCGGGGCAACGCCGCTCCAGCAGCTCGAGCAGGAACGGAACCTCTCGGTGGCCGACGTCCTCGCCGTCCGGCGGGCGGTCGATCTACTCGGCGAGCGCACCGACGTCGATCCCGACCGGATCGGCTTCCTCGGTTGGAGCTCCGGCGCCCGAACCGGCGCGATCCTCGCCGGCGTCGAGCCGCGCCTCCGTGGGGTGATCCTCATGTCGGGCGGCGCAGCACCGATCTCCGAGTACATCGCGCAGATCCCGGTGGCACTGCGCCCGCCGCTCGAGCCGATCCTCCGCTCGATCGACCCGCTCCGCTACATCGCAAAGGCGACCGCAGACCGGCTACTGCTCCAGAACGGCCGCCGGGACGAGGTCGTTCCGCCGGAAGCACTGGCCGCCTTGGCGGCAGCAGCGCCGAAGGGAACCGAGGTGCGCTGGTACGCCGCCGGCCATGGCCTGAACCAGAAGGCGCTCAAGGAGCAGCTCGCCTGGCTGACCGAGAAGCTCGGCGCAGGCCCGAACGTCAAGGGCGCTCGGACCGGGCCGTAGCGGCCGTCTCCGTCACCACACACGCGTGACAGATCCAGCCGTACCGCTCGACGACCCTCGCCATAGCCTGCAAGACTGACGGCACCGTGGACAGCTTGGGCCGGCCGATCAGCATTGGCCTACAAGGGCCGACATCGCACCGAGAAAGCCGCACGGGAAACGACATGCTCCGGCTGGATCTCAGCGCTATTCCCAACAACACGGCGAAGCTACGTCTCATCCTCGACCTGGCAAGCGAGCTGAACGATGCGGAGCACCGCGCACCACTCCGCATTCTCGACGTCGGCGTCGGCGGTCAGTACGAGCCCTTCAACGTGTGGCTTCCGTTTCTCCCTCTGAAGGAACGCATCGAACTGGTGGGCGCGGACGTCGCGAATCTCAGCGCCACGGAGACCGCAGCTGCAAGGGCCGGCTTCCCCGTCACGTTGATCACGTGCCCGGCTGGGGAGCTTGTCAGCACGTTCGGCAGCGCTTCTTTCGACGCCGTTGTGTCCACGCAGGTGCTCGAGCGTCTGCCGCGTTGGCGCCGAGACTTTGCTCAGCTGGCCCGTGTGTTGCGGCCCAACGGCGGTCTCTTCATAACCTGTGATTCAGGTGACGCCCGTCACGCGCTTCCACACAAACTTCGGTTGCGAGTGAAGTGTCTCGCCCACCCGGTTCTGGCTCGCGTCCCGCCAGTTCGCAGGCTGTCCGGGCTGAGCGGCGGTTGGGAGCGTGCCCCACGTCTGGCTGCGTTGCAGAGAGCCGCAGATTGCAACGGTCTCCGAGTGGAATGTCTGCGGCACTACGGGACTCCGGACCTCAAACGACTCGGACGATCCCTTGACAGCACTGGTCGCCTTAGGCTGCTCGAGATCGAGGAAGCGACGCCGACGATCGACTCCGAGCGGGCGCTTCTTCTCTACCTGCGAGCCCGTAGGATCGAGTAAAGAACAGGGGCCCTAGAGCCTCGGCGGCGCGGAATTCGACAGCCGCTCTATTGCCGGTTCACGGTCATGGCGAGCGTCGCTGCCAGCGTCGCGCCGCAGAGCCCGAGCGTCATGTCGCCGAGCGTGTCCGTATAGGCGGTCGCGAGCTCGGGCGAGTCGCGGATGAAGGCGATGTACTCACCGAGCTCCCAGAGAATCGCCGTCACGCCGCCGAAGCCGACGACGAGCGCGAACAGTGCAAGGCGCTCGAGGTGCGTCCGGAGCAGCGCCACGGCGGCCGCGCCGCTCAGAAGCGCCCAGTTGACGAAGTGGTTCGCGTCGTCCCACCAGGCGATCGTGTCGTAGAGATCGAGCGCATTGCCGACCGTGTCGACGAGGAACGGGAGCACGAAGAGCGTGTCGGCCGCGAACGGGTAGGGCGGACGCCGGCCGCGTGCGCCCCAGATCGCGGGCACGACGAGCGCTGCGATCGAGTAGCCGACGAGCCGCCAGCCGAATGCCTTGCCCGCGAAGCGCTCCAGGCCGGAGAGAGCGCCGAAGGCCAGCAGGAGCACGAGCGAGAGCTTCACCGAGAGGTCGAGCCAGAATGCCGGCATCCGGTTCACAGTGACCTCCCTCCGGCTGTCTAGCGCGGGAGTCTCCGCGAGCCGTTGCAGGCGTTCGATTGCAGAATCTGTTTTGCGGAACCCGACCCGAAGATCCGCCAGCGTTCGTTGCGCTTTACGGTGAGGCTGACGGAGGTGAGTGTGACCGTCCCATCCGGTTGCCTGCCGTAGCCGGTGTACACGCGCACGATCCCGGGCCCGCTCCCCTTGAGGTATCGGGTGACGCGGAACCGCTGAACGCCTGTCCGCGTTGGGCCGTCGAGCGCAACGCCGTCGAAGACCACCGAGGCGCGAGCCAGTTGCTGGGCGGGGCTCGACGGGATGCACGAGGCCTGGGCCGTAGAGGCCAGAAGCGCCGCCGTCACGGCCGCTGCAACACATGCGATGGGGAGGTTTCGTGTCATGACCTGAATACGCCGCCGGGCACTGTGCCAGCACACAGTGCCTGATTGACGCCCGGAAGGAAAGGGAGGTTTGACCACGAACATATGTTCGTATACTCTCTCTGATTCCAGTGATCGCCTGCCTCGTCATCCCCGGCTTCGAATTGCGCGCTGCGCTGCGCTTCCGGCTGCGGGAGTCCCTGGGGCCGGCGGCGCTTGCGCCGCTGCCTGGGACGGAGCCGCTCGTCGGCTCGATCACCGCTGCGGCGCAGGTCGCCGGGGTGATGCCGGGGATGCGGCTTGGGGAGGCGCTCGCCACCTGCCCGGCGCTCGTGCTCGTCGAGCAGGATCCCGCCGCCGTCGAGGAGGAGTGGGAGGGCGTCCTCGCCCGGCTCGAGGACGCCGGCTTCGCCGTCCAGCCCGACAGTCCCGGCTGCGTCTACTTCCAGACCGACGGCGTCGAACGGCTCTACGGAGGCTTGGAGGTGGCGCTCGAACGGGCGCTCGCCGCCGCAGGAACTGCCTGGGATCCCCGCGTGGGCGCTGCTCAGCGCCGGTTCGCCGCCCTTGCGGCGGCGAGCATCGCGCGGCCCGGGCAGGCCATGATTGTGCGTGGTGAAGAGGAGCAGCGCTTCCTGGCGCCGCTCCCACTCACGCTGCTGCCGCTGCCGGCCGACCGTTACGCCGAGCTGGAAGGGCTCGGGGTGCGCCGGCTCGGCGAGCTCGCCGCCCTGCCGGGCGGAGCGGTCTCGGAGCGACTCGGGCCCGAGGGGAGACAGGCCTGGGACCTCGCACGGGGAGGCGGGCGAGGTCGCGTGCGCGGACGCAGGCCCGCGGCCCAGCTCGCCGAGGCAATGGAGTTCCCCGACGCCGTCGGCAACGAATTGACCCTGCGCCGAGCATTCGGCGCCCTCCTCGACCGGTTGCTCGCCCGGCCCGAACGCGACGGACGACCGTTCCGCAAGCTCGCGCTCTCCGTCCGGCTCGTTGGCGGCGGCTCATGGCGGCGCACCGTCACGCTCCGCGATGCGAGCGCCGACCCCTCGCGCCTGCGTGCAGCGCTCGGCCCGAAGCTCGGCGAGATCCCGGCGCCGGTGCTCGAGCTACGGCTCGAGGCCGTCGAGCTCTCCGAGCGCCGCGGCGAGCAGCTCGAACTGATCAGGAGCCAGGGCGACGAGAACGGCTCGCGGCTCTCCGAGGGGCTGCGCCAGGTACGCGCCAGCACCGGCTCTGGTTCCGTCTGTGCCGTCGTGGAGGTGGCGCCGTGGTCGCGGATCCCGGAAGCACGCGCGCTGTTCGTCCCTCGGGACGAGTAATCGGGCGAGTGAATGCGCCCCGGCCGGCTTTGGTCGAGGCGGCATTGGGCGTTCCGAAGCTGGTGAACCGGCAGACGGTTGCGGTACTGCGCGAGGAGTGGCGCGTCGTCGACCGCTGGTGGACGGAGCAGCCCGTGGACCGCCGCTACTTCGACCTCGTGCTCGAAACGGGCGAGAACGTGTGCGTCTACCGCGACGAGGAGGCAGGCTGCTGGTTCACCCAGCGGGCGTAACGGCGTGCTGGGCGAACTCGCTCCACAGCTCGCCGTGCGCGGCGGGGATCACGACCCACTCCCTGAACGGCTGCCCCTGGCCCGACGGGTCGAAGAGCACTGCCCCCTGGAGTGCGAGCGCTTGGGCGCGCACCGCCCCGTCGGGCAGCTTGAAGACCATCCCGCCGAGCCGACCCGAGAAGCCGGCCACCATCTTGCCGCCACGCTTCACGCACGGCATCCCCATCATCTGGGAGAGCGCGACGTCGTCGCGGCTGAACGCCAGGAAGTCCACCAGGTCGTCGTAGCGCTCGCGCGCATCCACTCGTCGAGCTTAGCGCTGGGCGACGTGCGTGACCGAGCCGGCAGGCGCGTTGTCGGTCGTCGCGAGCGCGTAGCCGAACAGCGAGAACGTGATTGCTGTGATGGTGGCCATGAGGGCGGCGAGGGTGCGCATCGGGAGTTCAACGCAGCCGTACCCGCTGGAGGTACGTACTGAGTTACGTCGAGCTTCACTGTCACTCCGCGTACTCCTTCCTCGACGGCGCGTCGCAGCCGGAGGAGCTCGCCGTCCGGGCCGCCGAGCTCGGCTACGAGGCGCTCGCGCTCACCGACCACGACGGGGTCTACGGCTCGCTCGAGTTCGCCCACGCGGCGAAGCACTTTGGCGTGCGGCCGATCACCGGCGCGGAGGTGACACTCTGGGACGGCACCCACGTCACGTTGCTCGTCGAGAGCTCGCAGGGCTACGCGAACCTCTGCCGCCTCCTCACCGCTGCCCATGCCGGAACGCGTCTACCGGGGCGGGAGTCCGAGCTGCACCCACCGGCCCTCGATCCGGCGCTCCTCGAGCAGCACGCAGACGGGATCGTCTGCCTCTCGGGTTGCGCCAGGCAGGGGCTCGGCGTTCGCGACCCGAACGCCGCCACTCAACTCTCCCGCGTCTTTCGCGAACGCTTCTATGTCGAGCTCCAACGGCCCTTCGAGCGTGGCGACACACGCCGCAACGCCGCGCTGCGCGACCTTGCCGAGCACCTCGGCGTCCCCACCGTCGTCACCGGGGACGTCCACTGCCACCACCCGCGCCGAACCGATCTCCAGGACGTGCTGGTCGCGATCCGTTGTCGTACCTCACTCGACGGCTGCGAGCGCGAGCGGCGCGGCAACCGCGAGAGCGTGCTCGTCTCGGCCCGGGAGATGCTCGAGCGCTTCCCGCACGACCGTGCCGCCGTCGAGCGAGCGGGCGAGCTCGCGGCACGGCTCGAGTTCGACGTCACCCAGGAGCTCGGCTACCGCTACCCCGACTTCTCCGAGGGCGCCGAGCCGGCGATCCGCCAGCTCGCCCAGGTCTGCGACGCCGCCTTCGACGAGCGCTACCGCAGGCCAAGTGGCTCAGAGCCACAAGGGCTTCGGCGGCGGGCGCGGGCGCGGCTCGCCGAGGAGCTCGCCCTGATCGACGAGCTCGGGCTCGCGGGCTTCTTCCTGCTCCACTGGGAGGTACTCGAGCTCGCCCGGGAATGCGCGTTCCAGGTGCGCGGGCGCGACTCGCCACGTCGCTTCCTGCCGCCCGGCCGCGGGCGCGGCTCCTCGGTTGGCTCGATCGTCTGCTACCTCACCGGTCTCTCGCACGTCGACCCGGTCGCGAACGATCTCTCGCTCGGCCGCTTCCTGAACCGGGAGCTCGCGTCGGTACCGGACATCGACCTCGACTTCCCGCGCGACATCCGCGAGAAGCTGATCGTCGCGGTCACGAAGCGCTACGGGCGCGAGCACGCCGCGCTCGTCGCGAGCTTCGCCACCTACCGAAGTCGTGGTGCGATCCGGGATGTCGGTAAGGCGCTCGGGCTCCCGTTCGCCGAGCTCGAGCGGCTCGCGCGCGTCACCGACGGCTGGAGCGCCGCCAAGGTCGCCGAGGACATGCAGCGGCTCCCCGACGCCGAGCGCAAGCTCCTCTCGCCCCGCTGGCGAGCCTTCGCGGAGCTGACGGCGGAGATCGGCGGCCTGCCGCGCCATATCTCGCAGCACCCGGGCGGAATGGTGATCTCGACCAGGCCGCTCGTCGAGCTCGTGCCGGTGCAGCCCGCTGCGATGGCGGGCCGCCAGCTCTGCCAGTGGGACAAGGACTCCTGCGCCGATGCCGGGTTCCTCAAGATCGACCTGCTCGGGCTCGGCATGCTCTCCGCCGTCGAGGAATGCGTCGACCTGATCGCCAGGGCCTACGGCGATCCGATCGACCTCTCTCGGATCCCGCTCGACGACCGGGACGTCTTCGCCGAGATCCAGGCTGCCGACACGGTCGGCGACTTCCAGATCGAGAGCCGGGCTCAGATGCAGAGCCTGCTACGAACCAAGCCGGAGACGATCGATGACCTCACCGTCCAGGTGGCGCTCGTCCGGCCGGGGCCGATCCAGGGCAAGGCGGTGCACCCGTATATCGACGCGCGCGAGCGCCTGCGGGTCGATTCCGCCTACGAGCCGCCGGTCGACCATCCGCTGCTGCGCGAGCCGCTCCGCGCCACCCACGGCGTCGTCGTCTTCCAGGACCAGGTGCTCGACGTCGCGGTCGCGCTCGCGGGCTTCAGTGTCGGGGAGGCGGAGGGGCTGCGGCGGGCGATGAGCCGCAAGCGCTCCCACGACGCGCTCGAGTCCTACCGGGGCCGCTTCGTGGAGGGCGCCGCCGCGAAGGGCGTCGACGAGGGAACGGCGAACCTCGTCTACGACAAGCTCGTCGGCTTCTCCGGCTTCGGCTTCCCGAAATCGCACGCCGCTGCATTCGGACTGCTCGCGTACCAGTCGGCCTGGCTACGCCACCACTACCGGGCCGAGTTTCTCTGCGCGCTCCTGAACGCGCAACCGATGGGCTTCTATCCGCCGGCGAGCCTCGTGCGCGACGCACAACGCCGCGGCGTTGAGGTGCGCTCCCCGCACCTCAACCTGAGCGAGGCGGGCTGCACGCTGGAGGAGGAGGCGGTGCGGATCGGGCTCGCCTATGTCGCCTCAGTGGGGGAGGGCGACGCGAAGGCGCTCGTGGCCGAGCGCGATGCAAGCGGTCCCTTCACAAGCGTTGGCGACCTCTCCCGGCGCGCCCCGCTCGACCGCCGCGAGCTCGAGGCGCTCGTCCGCAGCGGCGCCTGCGACTGCTTCGGGCCGCGGCGGCGCGACCTCCTCTGGGAGCTCGGGCTCGTCTTCCGGCCCTCGACCGTGCCCGGCTCGAAGGGGGAGCAGGTGCAGCTCACCTTGCCGCTTGAGCCGACGAGTGTGACGCCCGATCTACCGGATCTGACCGCCTGGGAGCGGATGCTTGCCGACTACCGGCAGACGAGCCTCTCGGTCGGCGTTCACCCACTCGGCCTGCTGCGCCCGCACCTGCCCGAAGGCGTGCTCGCAAGCCCCGACTTGAACGAGGCGCCGCACGGCTCGCAGGTGCGCTTCGCGGGGATGGCGATCGCCCGGCAGCGGCCAGCGACCGCGAACGGGATCGTCTTCATGCTGCTCGAGGACGAGCTCGGCCAGGTGAACCTGATCGTCTCGCCGGAGCTCTACGAGCGCAACCGGGCGATCGTTCGCGGCGAGCCGTTGCTGCTCGCCCGCGGCCGCTTCGAGCGGATCAAGGACAACCGCAACATCGTCGTCGAGTCGCTCGAGAGCCTCGGCCCGCTGGCGCGAAAGATCGCGAGCAGCGACGTCGGCGCGGCTCTGCCGTCAGCCCACCACTTCGGCCACCGCTGACGCGAGGGCCTTGTCCAGCAGGAGCGCGGTGTTGATCAGGCCGATGTGCGAGAACGCCTGCGGGAAGTTCCCGACGAGCCTGCGCTCCGCGACGTCGTACTCCTCCGAGAGCAGGCCGAGGTCGTTCCGAAGC
>JBKJML010000136.1:0-15352 GCA_046596415.1 Gaiellaceae bacterium
ACCGCCTCGGCGGCGGCGGCCGGGAACGGTCGGCGACTCGAGCGAGAGGAACTCGGCGATGTCGGAGACGCCCTTGATGATGTTTTCCGGCGTGATTCCATGCTCCTCGTTGTACGCGAGCTGCTTCTCCCGCCGCCGCTCCGTCTCGTCGAGGGCACCCTTGATCGACTCGGTCAGCTTGTCGGCGTAGAGCAGAACCCGGCCGTTCACGTTCCGTGCCGCACGGCCGATCGTCTGGATCAGGGCCGTCTTGCCGCGCAGGAAGCCCTCCTTGTCGGCGTCGAGCACCACGACGAGCGACACTTCCGGCAGATCGAGCCCCTCGCGCAGCAGATTCACGCCGACAAGCACGTCGTACTCGCCGAGCCGGAGCTCGCGGATGATCTGGATCCGTTCGAGCGTGTCGATCTCGGAGTGCAGGTAGCGGGTCTTGATCCCGGACTCGAGCAGGTAGTCGGTCAGGTCCTCCGACATCTTCTTCGTCAGCGTCGTCACGAGCACGCGCTCGTTCACCGCCGAGCGCTTCTTGATCTCGTTCAACAGGTCGTCGATCTGGTTCTTCGTCGCGCGCAGTTCCACCTCGGGGTCGACGATCCCGGTCGGGCGAATCAGCTGCTCGGCGACGATGCCCGAGTTGCGGATCTCGAACGGGCCTGGCGTCGCGGAGACGAAAACGAGCTGCGGCACCTTGGCGAGGAACTCGTCGAAGCGCAGCGGCCGGTTGTCGAGCGCCGACGGGAGGCGGAACCCGTGGTCGACGAGCGTCTGCTTCCGCGAGCGGTCGCCCTCGTACATGCCGCCGATCTGCGGGATCGTCTGGTGCGACTCGTCGACGAAGACGACGTAGTCGGAGGGGAAGTAGTCGAGCAGCGTGTGCGGCGCCGATCCTGCAGGCCGGCCGTCGAGGATCCGTGAGTAGTTCTCGATCCCGTTGCAGAAGCCGAGCTCGCGCATCAGCTCGAGGTCGTACTCGGTGCGCTGGCGAATCCGGTGCGCCTCGAGCAGGCGTCCGTTCGACTCGAAGTGCGCCACCTGCTGCTCGAGCTCGTGCTTGATCTCGTCCTGGGCGCGCTCGATCGTCGGCTTCGAGGTGACGTACTGGGTGGCCGGGAAGACGGTGACCGTGTCGAGCTTCGCGTACACCTCGCCGGTCAGGGGGTCGAAATGGGTGATCTGCTCGACCTCGTCACCGAACATCGAGATCCGGTAGGCGGTCTCGGTATGCGCCGGCTGGATCTCGACCACGTCGCCTTTCACCCGGAAGCGGCCGCGGCCGAGCAGCGTGTCGTTGCGGACGTACTGGATGTCGATCAGCTTTCGCAGCATCAAATCGCGGTCGGTCTCCTCGCCGACCGACAGGTGGACGACCCGCTTCTCGTACTCCTCCGGCGAGCCGAGGCCGTAGATGCAGGAGACCGAGGCGACGATGATCGCGTCGCGTCGCGACAGGAGGTTCGACGTCGCAGCATGGCGCAGCCGGTCGATGTCGTCGTTCCGCGAGCTGTCCTTCTCGATGTAGAGGTCGGCCTGCGGGACGTAGGCCTCCGGCTGGTAATAGTCGTAGTAGGAGACGAAGTACTCGACCGCGTTCTGTGGGAAGAACTCCCGGAACTCGTTGCAGAGCTGTGCGGCGAGCGTCTTGTTGTGGGCGATGATCAGCGCCGGCCGCTGAAGCTTCTCGATGATCCAGGCCATCGTCGCGGTCTTGCCGGTGCCGGTCGCACCGAGCAGTGTCTGGTAGCGCCCACCGTCCTGGATCGATCGCGTCAGCTGCTCGATCGCGGTCGGCTGGTCGCCTGTCGGCAGGTAGGCAGCAGAGGTCTTGAGTTCGGGCACCGTGGGTAACAGGGTACTGCCCGTGGACGACCATCCTCCCTACGCCGCCTATGCCGGAATCGCCGCGACGTTTCTCGCCGGGATCACAGGCGTCGCCGTGCTTGCCGCGCGGCGCGACCGTCCGATCGAGCCGCCACGGGCGATCGATTTGGCGCTGCTCGGGCTCGCCACCTTCAAGGGGTCGCGTACGGTCGCCCGCGACAAGGTGACGAGCTTCGTCCGCGAGCCGTTCGTCGAGGGCGAGGCCTACGACGGCGAGGACGAGAACCCCGCCGGCGAGGGACTGCAACGTGCGATCGGCGAGCTCGTCACCTGCACGCGCTGCATCGGCACGTGGATCGCCGCCACGCTCGGCGCTATCACGATCCTCGCCCCCCGCACCGGGCGCCTGCTGACCTCGATCCTTGCCGCGGGGGCGCTCAACGACTGGCTGCTGGCAGGGTTCTCCGCCCTCACCGCCAAGTCAGACGAGCTCGCTTCCCGCACCGGCTAGACGACGACGCGGCGTGCCAGCCTCGGCCCGACGCCCGTCGGGAAGCCCCTGATTGCGACTACAGTTGCCGCCCGTGACCGCTCCAGATGCAGGCCTTTCGCCCTCACACTTGAACCGGCGCTCATGTGCGCGCGCGGCAGCAGCAGCCGTGGCCGTCGTCGCGGTCGCCGTGGCCGTGCCCGCTGCCCCGGCGCGCGACGCGGCGCCTCTCCTCGTCGAGATCTCGATCGGGACGACGGGGCCGCCGTTCGCGGGCGACCGCAAGCTGCTCGCGACGATCAGCCCGAACGCCGCCGACCGCGCCACCGCCATCGTCCGCTTCGCCCTGAAGAACGCCGCGACCGTCAAGGTCGAGGCGGTGCGCAAGAGCCGCGACACGAACGACCTCGTGGTCTGGTCGGCTGCGAAGGACTTCGGCGCCGGACGGCACTCGTTCCGCTGGCGCCCGGAATCGACGATCGAGCCCGGTACGTATCTGATGAGGATCACGCTCGTGCGCGCCGGGCGCAAACGGGTCTACGGCCTGCGTCGCCCCACCGCCGCCTCACTCACGCGCGCGCCGGTCGTGCGGGTGCTCGGCGTCGAGGCGTCCTTCACGAGCCGCAGTTACGCGCCCGGTGAGACCGCGCCGCTCCGGGTCGCGGTCGACGCCCGCACCGTCTCGGTGCAGCTCTATCGCTCCGGTGAGGAGCTCGAAAATACCGACCGCAACGACGAGCTGAAGGGGATAGCGGTCGGCGAACCGGTCTCCTACGACTGGGCGCGGCACCGAAACCACGCGCGTGGGCTCCTGATCCCGCTCGACCGCTCGTGGCCGAGCGGCCTCTACTTCGCACGCCTGACAACCGACGACGGCCGGCTGGGGTTCGCGCCCTTCGTCCTCCGCGCCGCCGTGCCCGGAACGAGCCGCGTCGCGGTCGTCCTCCCCACGAACACGTGGCAGGCCTACAACTACCGCGACGGCGACGGCGACGGCTGGGGCGACACCTGGTACGCGGGCGGCTCGCCGCCGGTCGTGCTCGACCGCGCGTACCTGAACCGCGGCGTGCCACCCCGCTTCCGCCGCTACGACCTGCCCTTCCTGCGCTGGCTCAACTGGACCGGCAAGCATCCGGACGTCCTCGCCGACGACGACCTCGCCCGCTTCGCGAGCGGCGACGAGCTGCGCGCGAAGTACGACCTCGTCATCTTCCCCGGCCACTCGGAGTACATGACCACGTATGCCTACGACGTGATCGAGCGTTTCCGCGACCGGGGCGGCAACCTGATCTTCCTCTCCGCGAACAATTTCTTCTGGCGTGTCGACCAGAAGGGCAACCAGATCCGGCGGGTCGCTCAGTGGCGCACCCTGAACCGGCCAGAGGCGCGCTTGATCGGCTCGCAGTACCGGGCGAATGACGATGGCACCCGCCAGGGCGTCTACTACGTCTCGAACACCGCCGCCGCCCCGTGGCTCTGGGAGGGCACCGGCCTCGCCGACGGCTCGACGCTCGGCGAGTTCGTCGGCGGCTACGGGATCGAGATCGACGCGACGACGAAAGACTCGCCGCCGGGGACGCAGGTGCTCGCGGTGATCCCGAACCTGTTCGGGCTCGGCGTGCACGGCGAGATGACCTACTACGAGTCGCCCTCGGGGGCGCGCGTGTTCGCCGCCGGCGCGCTCGACTTCGGCGGCTCCGCCACCTTCTGGCCGGTGCGCCGCATGCTCGAGAACCTCTGGCGCGAGCTGTCGGTTCCGCGTCCGGCTATACCGGCGCGGCAGTAGCTTCGGGCACGGCGTCGCGGCGGCGCAGCGCGACGGCCGCGAAGAGCGACACGGCGACCGACTGGCCCGCTGCGACGACGACAAAGACGCCGTGGACGCCGATCGCCCCCAGCAGCGGCCCGACGGCGACGAGGGCGGCGGGGCCCGCGAGCAGGGCGAAGGTCAGCACCGCCGTCATCACCTTGGGGCGCAGCGCCTCGGGCGTCCGCGTCGTCAGGACGCCGATCAGCGGCGCGTTGACGAGCGGCCCGAAGATCGACGAGACGAAGAGCACCGCCATCACACCGATCGCGGGCAGGTCGAATCCGAGCAGCCAGAGTGGGAGCACGAGCCCGACGAACGCGAAGGCGCCGAGCCGGATCGGGTCGAAGCGGTGCATCACCCTCATCGCGACGACGCTGCCGAGCACCGCGCCCGCACCGAAGGCACCGAAGAACGCACCGGCGACCTTAGAGCTCTCGCCGAACTCGTGGAAGGCGAGTACCGGCAGCGACGCGACGAGCATCTGGCCAAAGCCGTTCGAGAGCAGCGAGGTCAGCGCGAGCGTGGCCAGGAGGCGGTCGGCAAGGAGGTAGCGCACGCCGGCCAGGAGGCCGCGGCTCGCATCGGTGCCGGCGAGCGTCGGGCGCTGCGGCACGAACAGGCGCAGCATCAGGAAGGAGAAAGCGAAGGTGCCGGCGTCGACGTAGAGCACGTTGGTCGAGCCAATGAAGGCGATCAGCACACCGGCCGCGGCCGGACCGAGCAGCGACGTGATCCGCGTCGCCGCCTCGACGAACGCGTTCGCCTGCGCGACGAGCCGCTCGTCCTCGCCGACGATCTCCGGCAGGATCACCCGCTGCGACGCGTAGTAGGGCGCAATGAAGACGCCGACGAGCGCGACGCAGACGAGTAGGAGCGGGAAGCTCAGCAGGCCGAGCGTGTGCAGGATCGGGATCGCCGCCATCAGCGGCGCTCGGCCGGCGTCGCCGACGAGCATCGTCCTCCTCGCTCCCAGGCGCGACACGAGGGTACCGCTGGGGATGCCCAGGAGCGCGATCGGAGCAAGCTCCGCGGCGAGGACGATGCCCATCTTCGTCGGCGAGCCCGTGGTTACGAGCACGAACCACGGCAGGGCGAGGAACGTCATCTGCGAGCCGAGCGACGAGACGATCTGAGCGGTGAGGAGCGGCAGCAGGCCGCGCTTGCGAAGGAGGGTCACGCCACGAAATATAAAACGTCCGTACTGTTTTGTAAAGTACGGAGCGACGATGCCCAAGATCAGCGACGAGAAGAAGGACGCACGGCGCCGCCAGATCCTCGACGGCGCCCGCAGCTGCTTCGCAGAGCACGGGTACGAGGGCGCCACGGTGGCCCGGCTCGAGCAGACGATCGGCCTCTCCCGCGGCGCGATCTTCAACTACTACGCGAGCAAGGACGACCTCTTCCTCGCGCTCACGACACTCGACGCCGAGCGGATCGGCACCCTCTGGCTCGAGGACGGGTTCGGCGGCGTCCTGCGCGCGCTGCTCGCCGAGGATCCGGCCTGGCTGACCGTCTACTTCGAGGCGACGCGGCGGCTCGGCACCGACGAGGGCTTCCGCGAACGCTGGCGGCAGCGCGTCCCCGGCCTCGACGAGCAGATCAGGGCGAAGGTCGAGCAGGCGCGCGCCGACGGCGAGATCCGCGACGACGTGCCGCTCGAGACGCTCGGGCGCTTCATGGGGATCGTCGCCGACGGGCTCGCGCTACGGATCGCTACCGGCTTCCCACTGGACGGTGCCGACGACCTCCTGAGCTTCGTCGAGGACGCTATCCGGCCGCGAGGCCCAGTTCGGAAGCGTACGCCCGCGCGTAGATCCGCCTGAGGCGCTCGACCTGCTGCACGTAGTGCCGGGTCTCGCTGAACGCGATCCCCTCCCCCGCCGCGCGCCAGCGGTCGACATTCGCCTGCCCTGCGTTGTAGGCGGCGAGCGCCGCCTCCTCCTCGCCGTACTTGTCGAGCAGATGGCGCAGGTACCACGAGCCATAGCGAACGTTCAGCTCCGGCTCGAGCAGGTCGCTCACCTCGAACGCATGCCCACCCGTGCGAAGCGCGATCCCCCTCGCGGTGCCCGGCAGGAGCTGCATCAGGCCGACGGCGCCCGATGAGGAACGCGCCGAGGCGTCGAACTTCGACTCCTGGTAGATCACGGCCGCGAGGAGATCGGGATCCAGCCGGTAGTTCTTGGCGTGCGCGGTCACGATCTGCTCGTAGCGCAGCGGATAGCGGAGCCGCTCGTACCACGCCGGCTCGGCCTGCAGCACGTAGACGGAAAGGGCGCCGGCAGCCAGGAGCAGCATGAGGGTCACGCCGAGTCGTCTCATGGCGCGAGCTCCGTCATCACCTCGCCGACCCACGCGTCGAGCTCGTCGAGCGTGCCCGTGTTCACGTACGCGTAGTCGGCGCGCTTCACCTTCTCCGCATCCGAGAGCAGCCTGCTGTCACGGTCGTCAGCGCGGACCCGGCGTCGCTGCTCGCGAAGCTTCGCCGGCGCGGTGATCACGACGATCTTGTCGAAACTGGCCTCGCTGCCGACCTCATAGAGGAGCGGAACTTCGGTCACGCACACCCGCGGTGGGTTGGGCAGCGCCGCCAGGAGCTCCCGCCAGGTCAGGTAATCGGCCGCGACGAGCGGGTGCAGAAGCGCTTCCAGGAAAGCGAGCGCGTCCCGGTCGGCGAACACGATCTCGGCGATCCGGCCACGATCGACCCGGCCCTCCTCGTCGAGGATGCCCTCGCCGAGGCGTTCGAGCAGCGCACGGCGAACGTCCTCGTTCGTGCTCAGTAGGTGATGGACGATCTCGTCGCTCGACACCGTGGCGGCGCCGTGCTCGGCGAAGGACGCGAGCGCCTCGCTCTTACCGGCGCCGATGCCGCCGGTGATCGCGACCGCGATCGGCCGCACGCGACTAGGAGTTGGAGGTCTCGGCCTCGTCGGCCGCAGGCGCATCGTCCGGGGCGGCTTCGGCCTGCGCCTCTGCCTGAGGCTCCGCCACGTCGGCCTCGCCGGACGCCGGCTCCTCGGCTTCGGTCGGCTCGGTTTCGATCGGCTCGGTTTCCACCTCGGCCTCGATCGGCGCGACGTCGTTGGCGTCCGCCTCGGCCGTCTCGCTGTCGGTCGTCGTCGGCTCCTCGTCGAGCTCGACAGCGTCCTCGACGGCCACATCGGCCACATCGGCCACGTCGGCCACATCGGCCACGTCGGCCACGTCGGAGGCGGGCTCGAGCGGCGGGGCGGCGTCGGCGCCGGGCGGGAAGACATCCTCGGAAAGATCGATGTGCGGCGTCAGGTGCACCGACTCGCCGCCGTCGGCACGCGGGAGCGGCTCCTGGCCTTCCTCGACCCGCTTGAGCGAGAGCGAGAGACGGCGGCGCTCGGCGTCGACCTCGAGAATCAGCACGTTGACCGCGTCGCCCTGCGACACGACCTCGCGCGGGTTTTCGACGTGGTGCTGAGCGAGCTCGGAGATGTGGACAAGCCCCTCGACCCCCGGCAGGATCTCGACGAAGGCACCGAATGTGACGACCTTCGTGACGCGACCCTCGACGACGTCGTTCTCGTGGTAGTTCTCGATCACCTGCTGCCACGGGTCGGACTGCGTCTGCTTGAGGCCGAGCGAGATGCGCTGACGATCGCGGTCGATGTCGAGCACCTTGACCTTCACCGTCTGGCCGATCTCCAGCACCTCGGAGGGGTGGTTCACGTGGCTCCACGAGAGCTCGGAGATGTGGATCAGGCCGTCCATGCCGTCCAGGTCGACAAAGGCGCCGAAGTCGACGATGTTGGAGATCGTGCCGTCGACCACGTCGCCGGGGTTGAGCCGGTCGAGGATCGCCTGGCGCATGTCCTTGCGCTCGTCCTCGAGGACGGCGCGGCGCGAAAGCACGACGTTGTTGCGAGAGCGATTGAGCTCGATCACCTTCGAGCGGAGCTCCTTGCCCATGAACTCGTCCAGGTCCTGGACGCGGCGGATATCGACGAGCGACGCCGGCAGGAAGCCGCGGACACCGAGGTCGAGGATCAGGCCGCCCTTGACGACCTCGATCACCTTGCCGACCACCGGCTCGCCGCTTTCGTTGGCCGCCTCGATCTTCTTCCAGGCGAGCTCGAAGCGGGCGCGCTTCTTCGACAGGATCAGACGCCCCTCGGCGTCCTCCTTCGTCATCACGAGCGCGTCGATCTCCTCGCCGACCGACACCTCGTCGGCCGGGTTCACGGAGCGGCGGATCGAAAGCTCGGCGACCGGAATGACGCCTTCGGACTTGTAGCCGATGTCGACGAGCACCTCGTCCTTGTCGACGCGAACGACCGTCCCGTGGACGACCTCGCCCTCGTTGATCGTCGGGAAGGTCGACTCGTAGTCGGGGATGAGCTCCCCGTCGGGGCCCATCGTCCAGACGCCCTCTTCAAGGCGTGGGTCGGTCAACTCTACGGTGTCGTTCGCCATAGCGGGTGCGCAGTATAGCCACGAACGGACGGGGGGAACGACTTGCCGCTCCCCCCGTCCTCGCGGCGTTTCCTAGCCGATCCGCGTGATCCGGTTTTTCGGACCGGGCGCCACCGGCGAGTTCTGCAGGAAGTAGCGGACGAGCGCATCCACGTCGACCTCGCCGCCCAGCTGGTTCGTGCACTGGGTGAAGACGGTGAACTTGTCACCACCCGTCGAGAGGAACGAGTTCATCGTCACCCGGTAGCCGACCGCCGGGTCGACGGTGAAGCCGTCGATCTTGATCGACGCGGGGTCGACCCGCTCGCCGGCAGGCTTGCCCGCGTCCCAGGTGTAGGTGAAGCCGTTCGACACCTGCAGGATCCGGTTGGCGACCGTCCACTGCTGCTCGAGTAGAGCGTCGAGCTGCGCGCCGGTGCACGTCTTGACGAAGAGCGTGTTGCTGAACGGCTGCACCTCGAACAGCTCCCCGTAGGTGACGTCACCCGCCGCAATGTCGGTGCGGATGCCGCCGGGGTTCATGAACGCGACCTTCGACCCGCCGAAGTCGGTCGGGGCAGTCGCCGCCCGCTGCGCGTCGGCGATGACGTCGCCGAGCGCAGACTCGCCCGCGGCATTCTGCGCACGCACGATGTCCGCACTCGCCTGCCCGACCACTCGATCGCGGATCGGCCCGGCGATCGCCGTGTAACCCGCGATCAGGCTCGTGATCCGCGGATCCTTCGGGACATCCCGCGTCACGATGCGGTTTTCGGCCGACTTCGCGACGACGTCGTCCGTCGTGCGATCGATCGTCAGGTTGATCTGCGTGATGATGCGCCCGAACGACGACGCGCTCGTCACGAGCTTGCCGTCGATATTGCAGTCGTACGGCTGGTGCGTGTGGCCGCTGACGACGACATCGACGGCGTCGTCCATGCGGTCGACGATGTCGGTGATCTCGCCGCCGAGCCCGTTACAGGTGTTGTAGAGCCAGTTTCCGGTCTGGAACCCGCCCTGGTGCAGGAGCACGATGATCGTCTCGACCCCACGCTGGCGGAGCGCGGGGATGAGCATGTTCACCGTGTCGGCCTCATCGAGAAATGTCAGCCCCTGCACACCGGCGGGGGTGACGATCTGCGGCGTTCCCTCGAGCGTCTCGCCGATGATTGCGATCTTCGAGTCTTCCTCGATCGTCCCGTCGTCTTCCACGTGCCGCGCCTTGACGATCTTGTACGGCGGCAGGAGCGGGTTCTGCGTGGCGTCGAGGATGACGTTCGCCGCGAGGAACTGGAATACCGACCCGTAGAAGGGCGTGCCGTCCTGGCAGCCGTCGAACGGATGGCAGCCGCCGTCCTGCATCCGCTGCAGCTCGGCAGTGCCCTCGTCGAACTCGTGGTTGCCCACGCCGTTGTAGTCGAGGCCCATCAAGTTCATCGCCTCGATCGTCGGCTCGTCGTGGAACAGGGCAGACAGGAGCGGGCTGGCGCCGATGAGATCGCCGCCGCTGACCGTCCACGTGTTCAGCGGGTTTGCCTGCTCGAGTTGCTGGAGGTGTGTCGACATGTACTCGGCGCCTCCGGCGGCGACGTTCGCGATCGGGAGGTTGCTGGTGCGGATCAGCCCGTTGCCGCCGCTCGGTGGCTCGAGGTTCCCGTGGAAGTCGTTGAATGCAAGCAGCTGGACGTCGACCAGCTTTGGCTTGTCGCCCGCGAACGCCGACGAGGACACCGTCAACAGCACGGCCGAGAGCACGGCTGTGATCACTAGAACACGCTTCACCTGGAGTTCCCCCTCAGTTCGATTGCGGCCCCATGGACTCCCCGACCGCGCCCCGCGAGCATAAACCGGTTGGGTGTGATCACGAGCGCCGGCGCGACGAAATGCCCCTACTTCACAGCCTTACCGTGTGATCTTCACGACTTGGCCTCGTTCCAGTCGTCGCCGGAGCCGACATCGACCGCGAGCGGCGGGTCGAGCGGGTAGGCGCCGCAGAGCTCGTCGTGGACGAGCTGCTTCACGGCGGAGAGCTCGACCTCGGGCACCTCGAGCAGCAGCTCGTCGTGCACCTGGAGGACGAGCCGCGCTGCGCGCTCCTCGTCGCGAAGCCGGTCGTGGATCCGAATCATCGCCACCTTGATCACGTCGGCCGCCGTCCCCTGCATCACCGAGTTGACCGCAAGGCGCTCGCCGAGTGCGCGTGTCTGACGGTTCGAGGCTCGAATCTCTGGCACCGGGCGGCGCCGGCCGAGCAGCGTCGTTACGTAGCCGTCCTGGAACGCCTGCTCGATCGTCCGCTGGATGAAGTCCTGCACGTGCGGGAAGCGCGCGAGGTAGGTGTCGATGTAGGCCTGCGCCTGCTCACGCGGGATCTCGAGGTTCTCGGCGAGACCGAAAGCCGAGATGCCGTAGATGATCCCGAAGTTGACCATCTTGGCGACGTTGCGCTCGTCCTTCGTCAACGTCGCCTGATCCTTGCCGAGCACCTCGGCGGCGGTCCGGGCGTGGATGTCCTCACCGCGAGCGAATGCCTCGCGGAGCACCGCCTCGCCGGAGACGTGCGCGAGGATCCGCAACTCCACCTGGCTGTAGTCGGCGGAGACGAGCCTGAAGCCCTCCTCGGCAACGAAGGCGGAGCGGATCTCGCGGCCGAGCTCGGTACGGATCGGGATCGCCTGCAGGTTCGGGTTCGAGGTCGAGAGCCGGCCGGTCGCGGCGACCGTCTGGTTGAACGTCGTGTGGAGCCGCCCGTCCGCCTCGGAGATCAGCGACGGCAGCGGCCCGAGGTAGGTGTTGATCAGCTTCGAGAGCTCCCGCCACTCCTCGAGCACAGCGACGACCGGGTGCTCAGCCCGGATCGAGCGGAGGACGCGCGTGTCCGTCGAGTAGCCGGTCTTGCCCTTGCGCCCCGGCGTCAGGCCGAGCTTCTCGAACAGGATCCGTGCCACCTGCTGGGTCGAGCCGAGCATGAACTCCTCGCCTGCGAGCTCGACGGCGCTCGCCTCGAGCTCCTCGACCCGGTCGGAGAGCCGCGCCGTGATCTCGCCCATCCGGTAGGTGTCGATCTTGACGCCGGCGTCCTCCATCGCCGCGAGGACGGCGGTCAGCGGCAGCTCGATCTCGTCGTAGAGGCGCTCGGAGCCGCGCTCGACGAGGCGCTCGCGCATCCGCTCGGCCAGCCGGCGTGGCGCCTCGGCCCGCCGGATGAGCGCCGCGGTCTCCTCCTCGGCTGCGGGCTCCGGCACGACCTCCAGCCCGTACTCGGCCGAGAGGTCGTCGAGGAGGTACTCGGCCCGGCCCGGCTCGATCAGGTACGCCGCGATCAGCGTGTCGTCGGCGGGCTGGATCGTGAGGCGTGGCAGCGACTTGTAGTCGTGCGCGACGAGCTGCGCGTCGCGCAGGCCGGCGGCAAGCTCGGGCCGCCACGCGCCGATCACGACCTCGTCCCTGCTCGCGAGCGCGAAGCGGCCGCCCTCGATCGCGAGCCCGACGCGGCCGTGCACCTCGGGCAACTCGCCCTCGCGCCACCGGACTGCGGTACCGGTGACCGCGGCCGACGCCGCGGCGGGAACAGCCTCGTCGAGGTCGTCGATCCGGTTCAGCAGCGCCCTGAACTCGAAGCGGCGGAACAGCTCGCGAAGCTGGGAACGGTCGGGCGGCTCGAGCGCGAGCCCGGTCGGATCGAAATCGAGATCGAGATCGCGGCGCATCGTCGCCAGCTCCTTCGAGAGCCGCGCCTGGTCGGCGAACGCCTCGATGTTCTTCCGCCGTCCGGGCGAGAGGTCGGCGGCGTGCTCGATCACCGACTCGACCGAGCCGTACTGGGCGATCAGCTGGCCGGCGGTCTTGTCGCCGATCCCGGGCACGCCCGGAATGTTGTCGGAGGTGTCGCCCTTGAGCCCGATGAAGTCCGGCACCTGGTCGGGCCGAACGCCGTAGCGGAGCTCAACCCGCTCGGGCGTGTAGACGTTGACGTCGGAAACGCCGCGTGGCGTCATCATCAGGCAGACGTTCGCCGAGCAGAGCTGGAACGCGTCGCGGTCGGTCGAGACGACGCAGGTCTTCACACCCGCCTCGTCGGCGCGCGTCGCGAGCGTCGCGATCACGTCGTCGGCCTCCCAGCCCTCGAACTCGAGGTTGCGGTAGCCGAACGCCTCGACGATCGGGCGGAAGTAGGGGAACTGCTCGCGGAGCAGGTCCGGCATCGGCTTGCGGCCTTCCTTGTAGATCACGTCGCCGGCCTCGGCCACGGCGGCGCGGTGCACCGGCCGTGAGTCCCAGGCGACGGCAACGCCGCGCGGCCGGTAGTCGGCCAGCAGCTTGAAGAGCATGTTGGCGAACCCGAGCAGGGCGTTCGTCGGCTGCCCGTCGCTCGTCGCGAGCTCTTCCGGCAGGGCAAAGAACGCGCGGTAGGCCAGGTTGTTGCCGTCGACGAGGAAGAGCTCGGATTCGCGCGCGGGGCCGTCGTCGAGGTCGAGCTCCTGGCCGGTGAGCGTCTTCGGCGACATGCCGTCCGAGTCTACGCCGGGCAGCCACCGCTATCGTCGGGACGGTGTCACGGGTCGAGATACGGGCGCTCCACGTCCAGCACGACGCCTGATGGCCAGGCTCCCGTTGCTCGCCGGCTCTCGCGTTGCGATCGTGAACGCCCCCGACGACGTGCTGCTGCTGCGGCCACGGGCGCCGCGGGCGCCGGTTGCGGACGTGGCGGCCGCGGTGCGCGACGCACTCCGCTTCCCACTCGCCGGACGGTCGCTCGAGGAGCTCGCACAGCCCGGCAACAGGGTGACGATCGTCGTCGAGCAGCGGGAGCTGCCCTTGCCGGGCGTGGCCGCCGATCCGAGGCGTGAAGCGCTCACCGGGGTGATCCAGGAGCTCGAGCGCCTGGGGATCCCAACCGAGCGCCAGACGCTGCTCGTTGCAGGCGGCCTCTCGCGCCGCGCGAGCCAGCGGGAGCGGGAGGAGCTGCTCGCTCCTGTCATCGCGCGCCGCTTCCGCGGCCGCGTCGAGGCCCATGACGCCGAGTCGCCCGATCTCGTCCACCTCGGCGACGCCGGACGAACGCCGCTGCGCGTCAGCCCGCACCTCGTCGAGACCGACCTCGTCGTGGTCGTCTCGGCCGCCGAGACGATCCTGCACGGCGGCCCGGCGACGCTCGTCGGTGCGTGCGGCGCCGAGGCGCTCCGCTCGGCGGGTGCCTATTCGCTGCTCGCGACCGCGGCCTCGCGCGGCTGGACGCTCGCGCTCGAGACGGAGCGGCTGCTCGCGGCGCGCGTGCCGCTGATCGGCGCCTCGCTTGTGCTCAACCCGCCGCGGTTGACAGGGGCGTTCCGCGGCTTCCCCTACGAGCCCGGCTCCGAGGAGCAGGTCGTGCGCTCGCCACTTCGCCGCGTCTTCGGTGCCCTCCCCCGCCCTGCCCGCCGCCGCCTTCTCGGTGAGCTGAGCCGCGAGCTGACAGCGGTGTCGGCGTTCGCCGGGCCGCCGTCGGTCGCCCACATCGAGGCGCTCCTGCGGGCGGTCGACCACCGAGCGGTTGCGCTCGACGCGCCGCTCGACGCGATCGTGATCGGCGTGCCCTGGACGACCATGCACCGGCCGCGCGAGGTTCCGAATCCCCTCACCGTGGCCGCCGCGGCTCTCGGCCTCGCCCTCCGGCTCTGGCGCGACGCCTTCCCCGTCGTCGACGGCGGCACTGCGGTCATCCTGCACGGCTTCACCCGCACGTTCCCGCATCCCTCGCAGCAGCCCTATCACGCGCTCTTCCAGGCGCTGCGCGACGGGCTCGACGCTCAGGTGCTCACCGAGGCCGAACGAGCGCTCGGACGCTCCCCCGACGCGATCCGCGCCTACCGGGAGGGCCGGGCCTGCCACCCGCTGCAGCCCTTCGCGGACTGGTCGGACTGCGACACAGCGCTCGGCCGCCTCGGCGCCGTCGTCGTCGCCGGCTGCCGCGACGCGCAGGCGGCGCGCACGCTCGGATTCGTGCCGACCCACGGCCCGGCGGCGGGCCTCGCGATGGCCTACGGCCGGGCGGGTGCGGGAGCGAGGATCGGCGTCCTCGCGGCGCCGCCGTACTTCCCGCTCGTCGTCGGTAATAGCTAGCCCAAGCCGGCGCCCTAGCGACGCGTCGCTAGTCCTCGCCGAGGTACGTTTTTCGTACCTGCTCGTTCGCGCGCAGCTCCTTCGCCGGCCCGGCGAGGGCGATACGGCCGGTCTCCAACACGTACCCCCGGTCGGCCGCGTCGAGCGCCATCAGCGCGTTCTGCTCGACGAGCAGGATCGGCGTCCCCTGCTCGTTGATCTCGTGGACGATCTCGAAGATCTTCTCGACGAAGATCGGCGCCAGGCCCATCGAGGGCTCATCGAGGAGTAGAAGCTTCGGCCGTGCCATCAGGGCGCGGCCGATCGCGCACATCTGCTGCTCGCCGCCCGACAGCGTGCCGGCCTTCTGGTTGCGGCGCTCCGCAAGCCGTGGGAAGAGGTCGAAGACGCGCGCCATGTCGTCCTTCAGGTGCTCGCGGTCGACGCGCTGGTAGGCGCCCATCTCGAGGTTCTCGAGCACCGACATGCGCGGGAAGAGGCGGCGGCCCTCGGGCGACTGCGCGATACCGGCGGACACGATTTCGTGTGGTGCGTCGCCGGTGATGTCTCGACCCTCGAAGCGGATCGTCCCCTGGCGGGGGTGGTTCAACCCGTTGATCGAGCGGAGCGTCGTCGACTTGCCGGCGCCGTTTGCGCCGATCAACGTCACGATCTCGCCCGCGCCGACGCGGAGCGAGACACCCTTGAGCGCGTGGATCGCGCCGTAA
>JBKJML010000186.1:0-17697 GCA_046596415.1 Gaiellaceae bacterium
GTCGGCGGCGACGGCTGGGCCTACGACATCGGCTTCGGTGGGCTCGACCACGTTCTCGCCTCCGGCCGCAACGTGCATGTGCTCGTCCTCGACACGGAGGTCTACTCCAATACCGGCGGTCAGGCCTCGAAGGCAACGCCCCGCGGCGCTGTTGCCAAGTTCGCCGCCTCCGGCAAGCGCACGCGCAAGAAGGATCTCGGTCGCATGGCGATCGACTACGGCAACGTCTACGTCGCCAAGATAGCGCTCGGCGCCGACAACGCACAGGCCGTCAAGGCCATGGCCGAGGCGCAGTCGTACGAGGGCCCGTCTCTGATCATCGCCTATGGCCACTGCATCGAGCACGGGTTCGAGCTGGAGCACGGGATGGAGCACCAGAAGGCGGCTGTCGACTGCGGCTACTGGCCGCTCTACCGGTATGACCCGCGCAAGGAGCGCCCGTTCCAGCTCGACTCGCACCCGAAGCAGCCGATCGCCGACTTCCTCGCGTCGGAGAACCGCTTCAGCATCCTCCAGCGCCGCCAGCCCGAGCTGGCCGGCGAGCTCGACAAGCTCGCGCAAGACGACATCGACGAGCGCTGGCGGCTCTACCGTGCACTGGCCGAGCTGAGCCAGGCACCGGCTGCGAGCCTGACAACCACGTGAGAAGACGCGGGCGGATCGCCGTCGCGGGTCTTGCCCTCGTGCTGTTCCTCGCTCCCGCTGCGCTCGCGGAGGAAGGCCTCAACGGCCACGAGGTGCGGACGACGCCCACCTCCGGGCCTGAGCACGGCGGCAGCCCTGGCGCCGACGACGGCATGACCACCGACGAAAAGCGAGGCGACGCGCCGGCGGGCGAGCAGCACGGTTCTCACGGCGTAGCGGCGGCGCCGCCGTCGAAAGGCCGACCGCGGGCGCTCGTGCTCGCCAGCTTTGCGGGTTTCAACGCGCTCGTGCTCGTTGCCGCCGCGTTCCTCCGGCGCCGCGACCGGAGACGCCCCGGCCCCGGTGTGGTCGCGTGACCCAACGGAAGCGTCACCTGCTGACCGACGAGACGTCCGGCCGTAACTTGCTTGCCTACCGAACGGTCGCCGCGGTCGCGCGCAGCCGCTTCTATCCGGCCGTCCTGCAGTGGGTGACGACAGCGGTCTTCGTCGTGATCGTGTGGCAGCTGATGCTCGGTCCGGCTGCCGCTGAAGCCAACCTCGGCACCGCTCTCACCTGGGTGCTCTGGTGGCCGCTGATCCCGATCGTCTTCCTGCTGCTGGGCCGCTTCTGGTGCGCGGTCTGCCCGTTCGGCTGGCTCTCCGACCAGGTGCAACGTTACGTCGGCATCGACCGGCCGGTGCCCGCGTTCCTGAAGCGCTACGGAATCTGGATCATCGACGCGACCTTCATCGGGATCACCTGGGCCGACCACGTCTGGGGAATCGTCGCGAGCCCCTGGGGATCGGGGCTGCTGCTGCTCGGGATGACGACGGCGGTGGTCGCCACCGCAGCGGTCTTCCAGCGACGCGCGTTCTGCCGCTACCTCTGTTTCCTGGGCGGCCTCGCAGGCAACTACGCCCGCGCCGGCATGGTGGCGCTCCGCGCCGACCCCGACATCTGTGCGACGTGCACGAGCCGGGCGGCCTGCTTCAACGGAACAGCGGCAAGCGCACCCTGCCCGCTCTTCGAGTTCCCGCGCACGATGGACTCCAACGCGAACTGCAACCTGTGCGCAAGCTGCGTCAAGAGCTGCCCACACGATGCGATCACGCTGACCGTCAGGCCGCCGACACGCGAGCTCTGGGCGGTTCGCCGGCCGAAGGTCTCAGAGTCGTTTCTCGCCGCGGCGATCATGGGCATCGTCCTCGTCCAGAACGTGACGATGCTCGGCTTCTGGGCCGATACGCTCGCCTGGCTCGAGCAGACGACCGGCACCTCGAGCTACGCGGTCAACTACACGATCGCATTCACCGTCGCCATCTCGCTGCCGGTCGGGTTGCTGCTCGCCGCGTCGCGCGGTGCGGCGCGTTTGCGCGGCGGGACGACTCGACACTATTTCGCAAGCTTCGGCTATGCGCTCATCCCGCTCGACATCGCCGGACACATCGCGCACAACCTCTTCCACCTGCTTGCCGAGGGCAAGTCGATCCTCGTCACGGCACTTGCGCTCCTCGGCCGCGAAAGCGCCGCTGGGTCGATGGCGATCGTCGGCAACAGCACGATTCGCTTCCTCCAGTACACCCTGATCGCCCTCGGGCTCGTAGGCTCGCTCTACACAGCGCATCGCATCACCGCAGCCCGCTCGACGGGCCACTCGCGCCTGTCCAGCGGGCTCCTGCTTGCTCCTTACGCAACGCTCATTCTCGTCCTTGTCGCCCTCAACGGCTGGCTGTTCGCGCTGCCGATGGCCCACCGCATGTAGCCACCACTGCCGCCGGCCGAGGCGCCTGCCTCAGCCGGCGAGGAACGGGACGAACGGTGCGAGGTCGGTGGCGCCTGTTGTCGGCAGGTCGTCGCGCAGGCAGGTTGCGCCGTCGAGCTGCGCCCGCTCCTGCGTGCGGAGCCAGCGTGCGTAGACGTCGTCGCGCGCGAGACGGGCGAGGTTTCCACGTGCGACCACCCGGCCGACGTCGGAGGGCAGCAGCCCGAGCGGCAGCGACGGCCCGATCGGCCTGACGCGGAAGACACCGTCCGGCGTGTCGATCAGCGAAGCCCGCCGGAGCGTGAAGACGCTCGCCGGCGCCAGCGACGAGACCGCCCAGCCGCGCTCGGCACCACCGAGCCACGGCGCCGCCGGCGTCACGTGGACGAGCCGCACCGGCTGTGCGATGTAGGACGCGACGAAGTCCTCCACCTCGGAGCGGGCATGCCGTCGCGGCCTGAAGCGCGCCTGGATCCGGTCGCGCGCGACCCGGTCGGCGATCACCGCTCGAGCCTCGCCCAGCGTCAGCCTCGCTCGCGCGAGCGCAGCCAAGTAACCCGCGCGGCTGCCGCCGAAGCTCGAAGCGACGACGAAGCGTTCCGCCGCGATGACGCTGACCGCATCGACGGGCGCCTCCTTACGGAGCACGGAGCGCTCGAGCAGAACGCTGGCGGCGAACGCGTCGTCGCCGGTCAACCGAGTCAGCCGGTAGAGCGGCAGCCGGTCGATGCGCCCAGCCGCGAGCACGCAGCGAGAGCCGAGCGGCAGCGTGAGCTGCCCGTCGGTCAGCGACGCGTCGAACCCCGCGCCCGCCGCGCCCGGCCCGTCGCAGAGCTTCCCGTCGCGCGCCCACAGCCACACGCACGCCGCCGCGGCCTTGTCCGGATCGACCCCTTCGGTGCTGAAGGTCGCGAATCCCCACGACCAGATGCCCTGGATCCTGAACTCGCGCGCCACCTGCTTGGCGGCCAGCGCTTCCCACTTGATCACCTGGAGCCACGCCTCGCGCGACGCGCCCCTGCGGGCGCCGCCGTTCGGCGCCGATTGAAACTGCAGCTCGAGCGCGATCCTGTTCGCCGGAATGCCGAGCTGGGTCAGGTGCGAGACGAGCCCGCGCAGGCTGTTCCGCATCAGGCGGCTCGCGCGCACGGCGCCGAGCTTGTAGAGCGCCGGGGTGTCCGGCGCGGTGAAGTAGACCTGGCGGATCAGGATCGCCGACTTCGCGGCCTCGCGCCACCAGTCGGCCGCCTCGCCGCCGATGTACGGCGGGTTCGCGATCGTGATCGCGGGGCGCGCTCCAAGGCGCTGCAGCTCCTGGAAGAGCCGCAGCGCGTTCGCCCGGTACTGGGCGTTCGTGTTCGACCACGGCGTCGCCGTCTGGGCGCCGAAGAGCTCGTTCATCGCAAGGATCGGGGTGGCGCAGCCAGTGACGGAGACGGCGAAGTCGAAGAGACCCTTGGCGCGAGCCGGGATCGTCGCCGGGTCGGCGGGCGCGAGCGTCGTCCCGATCCGCTTGTTGAAGTTCAGGTCGAAGAAGACCGTCGCGGCCCCCTTGGCGCGCATCTGCGCCGGCACCTCGATACCCGATGAGACCGCGAGGATCGTGCCGGGCTTCGCAGGCACCGGAGCGTCGTGCCCCGCGAAGTCGATCCAGATCGGGCCGCTGTCCGGTATCCCGCAGGAATCGGCGTACGCAGGCGAGGCGGCGAGCACGAACGCGGCCAGGCTGGCGAGGACGACAAAGCTTCGCTTCACGCCCGGTCAGGCTACCTGGCTCGTCGGCACGCTAGATCAGGGCAGCAACCATCTGAAGATCGATGGACGGCGGCTGGATCGTGCCGCTTTACAGCGCGGTTTTCCTGCGGCGCGTTCAGCCGCTCTGGCCTGACGTCAACCCGGCGAGCGGGCGCGAGGTAAGGCCGGCGCGATCTCCGACACCAATACGGCAATCACCGAATCCCCAAGGAGGGAAACGACATGCCCTACGGCTCTTGGATCAACGACCTGCCAACCGCGTTCTTCATGGTCGTCCACATCGCCGCGTTCACGCTCGGCGCCGGGTTCGCCTGGCTGGCCTTCAAGCGCGAGCTCGCCCTGCTCGGTACCGGCTTCTCGCTCTTCGCCGCGGCCGAGCTGACCTACATGACCTACCACCTCGATTGGACCGTGTTCCTGTTCGCACACACGATCGCCGAGGTGCTCGACCTGACCGCCTTCGTGCTCGTCTTCGCGGCCGCCGTCTGGCAGACCGTCGGCGCACGGCGGCCGGCGGAGGTGACCCGCTGATGGCGTCCCTGCACCGGGTCGCGCTCGCCGCGTCGTTTGCGGTCGTCCTAGTCGCCGCGGGCTGCGGCAGCAGCGAAAGCAGTGAACCCGTGGCGACGACCGAGGTGACGATGGCCAAGAGCTATGTCTTCGAGCCGAAGACGATCGAGATCGAGGCCGGCGCGACCGTCACCTGGACGAACGACGACAACTTCACCCACACCGTCCAGGTCGACGGGCAGGAAGACCACAAGGTCGAGCAGGGCGAAAGCGTCTCGATCGCGTTCGACACCCCCGGCACCTACCACTACGTCTGCACGCTCCACCGCCAGAACATGGACGGGGAGGTGATCGTCAAATGAACCTCCGGCGCGATGTCGTCATCCTCGCCAGCGCCGTCAGCGCCGGCATCCACGGCGCCCTCGCCCCGGCGCACTTCACGGAAGGCACCGGTGCCGGCCTGGGATTCGCCGCCTCGGCGATCCTGCTTGCCGCGCTCGCCGTCGTCCTGACGGTGCGTCCGGCGAGCTCCCTCCCGCTGGTAAGTGCGGCGGTCGTCTTCGCCGGGCTGCTCGGGAGCTACGCCCTCGCGACGACGACCGGACTGCCACTGCTCCACCCCCAGTCCGAACCGGTCGACGGCCTCGCCCTCGCCACGAAGGCGTTCGAGGCCGTCGGCCTGGTGACGGCGATGAACCTCATCTGGCGCCGACCGGCGCTGGCGCTGAGCCCTCAACCGAAAGGAACGCTGACATGAACAGCGCTCATCTGAACAAGACCGGGGCTGCGCGCCCGATCCCGCTCGCTCTGACGGTGCTGGTGGCGTTCTTCGCCGCCCTCGCCGCCCTCGCCGTCTCGAACGGCCACGACGCCATGGCTCACGGCAACGCGCCGGGCCAGGCCGAGGCGCCGCTTGCAGCTTCGCACTCGCCGGCGGCAGTCACGCGCAAGGCGTCCGCACTCCACGCCGAGCTGCGCGTGCTGTGGGAGGACCACATCGTCTGGACGCGGCTGGCGATCATCAGCCTGACGACCGGCTCGCCCGACACGCAGGCCACAGTTGGTCGGCTCTTGACGAACCAAACCGATATCGGCAACGCGGTCAAGCCCTTCTACGGCAAGGCAGCCGGCGACGCGCTCACGGCGGGGCTGCGCAAGCACATCCTGATCGCCGCCGATGTCGTGGCCGCCGCCAAGGCCGGTGACCAGGCCAAGCTCGCCGACGCGCAAGCGCGCTGGCAGCAGAACGCCGACGACATCGCAGGCGTTCTCGCGAGCGTCAATCCCCGCTTCTGGAAGCTCGGAGCGATGAAGGCCGAAATGAGCAAGCACCTGAACCTGACGACGCAGGAAGCGGTGGCCAGGCTCCAGGGCGACTGGGCCGCCGACGTCGCCGCCTACGACAAGATTCATCGTCACATCCTGCACATGTCCGACGTTCTCGCTGACGGGGTCGTCAAGCAGTTCCCGAAGCGCTTCCGCTAAGACGTCGGCACTCACGAAGGATCCCGTCCCAGAGCGGCTTGCCGCTCTGGGACGACTCGCGTCCAAACGTCGAGGCCCAGGTAAGACCGGGGCGCTTCGTGACACCAACCAAGCATGTCGACCGAATTGGGAACCGCACGGGACGCTCAGCTCGTCGTGACCTGGCGGCGAGACCTGCTGGCTGCGTCGGCGTTCCCGCTTCCGCTTGCGTATCGGGTCGCACGAGACTCGCGTTATGACATCCACGCTCTCATTGAGCTGGTCGAGCGCGGCTGCCCTGCCGACCTGGCCGTACGCATCGCAGCCCCACTGGACGGGGGAAGCGCGGCATGAGCTCGGCTACGCTCCCTAACGTGTCCAAGGCGCCGTCGGCCACCGACCATCAGCTCGCCGGGCCAGGCGTTCCGCCGCTTGACGAAGAGTCGCGCGAGTGGTTGCGCTGCCTGCGGGCTGACAGCCCGGTCAAGGAGGAGGCCATCGCCCGCCTGCATGCGCTCCTCTTGCGCGCGGCGTTGTTCGAGGTCGGCCGGCGCCGGCAGACGTTGCCGCATCTGCGCGGCAACGACCTCGACGACATCGCTAACCAGGCGGCCGACGACGCGCTGGTGAGCGTGCTCAGGCGCCTCGACGACTTCCGTGGCGCCAGTCGCTTCACGACCTGGGTCTACAAGTTCGCCCTGCTCGAGGCGGCCGTCAAGCTGAGAACCCGTGCCTGGCAAGGCCGCGAGGTGCCACTCGAGCCTGAGAGCTGGAACGTGTTCTCGACGGGCGGGCTCGAGCCCGCAGAGCAGCTGGAGCAGAGCGAGCTACTGGCGACGCTGCAGCGCGCTGTAGCCGAGGTGCTGACGCCGCATCAACGGAGTGTCCTCGTAGCCTTGGCTTTGAACGGCGTCCCGATTGACGTCCTCGCCGAGCGTCTCAGCACGACGCGCGGAGCGCTCTACAAGACCTTGCACGACGCACGGCGCAAGCTGCGAAGACACCTCGACGATTGCGGGCTCTCACTCGAGTCGCTACTCAAGGAGGAACGGTGATGGAGCGACCCGACTTGAAGCAGACCCTCGGCCGCCTACTCGGACCGGCAGATGCAGAGGCAGAGGCAGAGGCCGAGGTCGGCTGCGACAAGTGCTTCGACATGCTCGATCGTTACGTCGAGCTCGAGCTGGCGGGGGCCGACGCCGACGCAACGATCCCGGGACTCCGTACTCACCTGGCCGGTTGCCCGGCCTGCCGCGAGGAGCACGAGAGCCTGCGCGCCCTCGTCGGCGGCGAGCTCGCCTAGCACCCCGTCGGGACGCCCGAGTGGCGCTTTGTGCAGCGCCACGTCTCGGTGGGGCAGACGTCGCTCCTGGGGCGCTGGCGGCGTCTGGGCGCTCTCTGAAATGATCCTGACCGCTGCGTCCCGCGGCGGTTTCGAAGCTCAACCGTCGACGATGCGCCAGCCGCGGGCCTTCGCGACCGCCTCGAGCTGCGAGTGCGCGCCGAGCTCGAGCAGGATGGCCCGGATGTGATTACGGACGGTCGCCTCGGCGAGCCGGAGGTGAGCGGCGATCGTCTTTGCCGGCAGGCCCGCCGCGATCAGGGCGAGCACCTGCCGCTGACGAGGCGTCAAGGACGGCGCCGGGCTCGGCCCGAGCGGGGCTGCGGTCTCCTCCGGGTGCTCCGGCCCGTCGCGCAGCAGGTGCAGGATGATCGGCTGCTCTCGCCCGTTGGCGGCGATCGTCGAGACGCTGACGCGGCGTCGGCCGGCATGGGTCCGGATCAGAAGCTCCGCCGCGGGAACGGGCCAGCCCTCGTATGCAAGCCGGGCGGTCGAGCAGTCGGCGTGGCAGACGAGGGAGCCGCGCTCGTCGACTGCGCCGAGTAGCTCCCAGCAATAGCGACCGAGGGCCTCCTCGGCCGGACGGCCCGTGAGTCGCTCGGCAGCTTGATTCCAGGAGACGACGCGGAGATCTCGGCCGAAGCCGACGAGCGCGTCGCCGGTGCGAAACTCGTCACTGGCGCCTGCGGGCACACAGCGAGCATAGGAGCGCCCATTGCCACCGCCATCAGCGGGCTCCCTGATTGCAGACCGTGGGAAGTACGTACTGCGAGCTCAGGTCATGGGTACCTGGCGGACGACGCGCGGTTCTATCTGGTCGAGGATCTCGGCGAGGCTCTCGCCGGTGGCTGTGATGCCGTGGTTGTGGAGCCCGATGATCGCGTGGTCGGGGTCGGGCTCGGCGGCGAGGAGCGCGGCGACGCTCGTCGCGAGCTCCTCGGTCCCGCAAGGGAAGTTGACCGCGGTCGCGGCGATGCCTTCGACCCAGGCGTGGACGTGCACGATCGCGCCGACGCCGGGGTGGGCGCGGTAGATCATCCAGTGCTCGATCGCATCGACCGAGACACGACGCGGCTCGACGGTCGGTGGCACGCTCAGGATCATCCGGTGCCGCTCCGCGTCGTAGCCCGAGACGAGCAGGATGTCGCGACCGGGGAGCTCGAGCTTCGTCTTGTCGACGCCGCTCGCGCTCATCCAGAAGCGGCTCTCGTCCTTGCGCGCCGAGAGGTTCCCGTAGGAAAGGCCGCCGATCCCGTACAGCCGCTTCACGTGGCGGAGGTCGTGCTCGTCGAGGAGCTCTTCGATCGGGAAGGGGGCCGGCAGCAGGTCGAGCTCGCCGAGACGGGCGCCCGCCGCCCGAATCTGCTCGGTGATCTCGTCTCCCTCCCAGAGCTCGGGCTCGAGGTCGGTGAGGAACTCATTGTCGATCACGAGCCGGGAGCGCGCCAGGGGTGCCAGCCGCTCCGCGACCCGGTCGGCGAGGCCGGTGTCGATGCCGTGGGCGCGGTAGTGGCCACGCTCCATCGTCGTGAACCACACGCCCTGCCGCGGGACGTGGCAGAGGACGACGTTTGCGAGTGCCCGGACGAGGAGCGGGTAGTCCGCCTTGAGGAAATCAGCGGGGACGCTCGTCCGCTCGTGGAGAGCGGCGACGAACGTGCCGCGAGCGTGACGCCGGAACGGTTTCGGGCTCTCGGCGCTGATGAGGTTGAGGACGAGATCGGCATCGTTGGCGTCGCCGGCGCGGGCGAAGCCCACCCGTTCGAGCGCTGCACCGAGCTCACCGACGAACTGGTGGAGCTCCGGCGACGTCGCCTGGCCCGTGAACGCGTAGCTCATCCTGCGCTCCGCGCGGCGGTTCCGGTGTGGGCGGCCAGGGCTCGCGTGGGGACGTACGCGCAGGCCGGATCCTCGCCCAGGGGATCACCCGTGGCGGCGAAGGCCCGTGCGCGCGAGCCGCCGCAGAGGTCGGTGTACTCACAGACGCCGCAGCGACCGCTGAAGCGGCCGGCGCGGATGTCGACGAGGAGCGGGCTGTCGCGGTAGATCTCGACCAGGCTCTGCTGTTTCACGTTGCCGAGTGGGAGCGGCAGGAAGCCGGCCGGGTAGACATCGCCGTCGTGGGACACGAACACGATCCCGTTGCCGTCCCGCGTCCCTTTCGTCTGCGCACGCGACCGGTTGAGCGGCTTGCCGAGCAGCTCGCCGAGTCGGGCCGCGAGGCTGCCGTAGAGGGGGCCGAGGGAGTAGCGAGCCTGCGGGTCGTCAGCCGGCGGGTCGTTCGCCCTCCAGGCCGCGACCCGGCGGAAGAACGGCCCTTCGACGGTGCGGACGATAAAGCCATGGAGCGACGCGTCGACGAGGAAGTGGCACACGTCCTCGTTCTCTGCCGGGGTGAGCTCGGCGAGGCCCGCGCCTCTGCCGACGCGGACGAGGAAGAAGACCTCCCAGATAGCCGCTCCGGTCTCCTTGACGATCGCGGCGATCGCCGGCAGCTCAGCGACATTCTCTCGCATCACGCACGTGTTCACCTGCACGGTGAAGCCACAGGCGCGGAGGCGGCGGAGCGCCGCCAGCGTTTCCTCGAAGTGCCCCTGGACGCCCCGGATCCCGTCGTGCGTGGCTGGAGTTGCCCCGTCGAGGCTGATCGAGACGACCTTCGCGCCGAGGCTTCTCAGCGTCTTGGCCGCTTCCACAGTGAGGAGCGGCGTGACGCTCGGCGCCACGGCGAAAGGGAAGCCGAGCTCCCGCGCGCGGTCGGCGAGGGCGAACAAATCGCCCCGCATGAGCGGGTCGCCACCGGTCACGATCAGGATTGGAGCGGGTTTCCCGAACTCGGCGACCGCTTCGAGTAGACGGCCTGCCTCGTCGTGCGTCAGCTCTCCTGGCAGCGGTTCGTGGATCGCCGATGCGCGGCAGTGCCTACAGGAGAGCAGGCAGGCCCGGGTGGCCTCCCAGAAGACGAGTAGCGGACGGCGGCGGAAGTCCAGGCTGGCGCGAGACGGGGCTGCTGCCGACACGTGGGAAGGGAGCGTGCCGCGGGCCGTCCTTCGCGGCCCGGAGCGTGCGGGTCTTGCCCGGTTCAGCATGCTCAGCACCGTAGGGCGAGCGCGGACGGCCGGGATGGCAAGAATTGACTAGTTCGAGCGGGCGATCTCCGCCGGCCCGTGGCCGAGTCCGTAGTTCCCCGCAACAGGAATCGGCGTCGCTCCCGATGGCGCCGACGCTGCTCCCGGCGACGCTTCGAGGCGAGCCAGCGAAGGAGGAGTCATGAAGGTTCAGGACGTGATGACCCACAAGGTTCTCTGTGTCGCACCGGAGGCGTCGCTGAAGGAGGTCGCCACCGTGCTTGTCGAGCACTCGATCTCGGGCGTGCCGGTCTGTGACGGGGACGGTCGCGTTCTGGGCATCGTCTCGGAGGCGGACATCCTCTACAAGGAGCGCGGCCCGCAGCCGCGGCGGGGTCGGCCGCTCGCGTGGCTGGTCGAAGGCGGAGGCTACGCCGAGATCGTCAAGAGTACTGCACGAACAGCGGGCGAGGCGATGACCCGGCCTGCTGTCACGATCGATCCGGCGCGACCGGTATCGGAGGCGGCCACGCTGATGCTCAAGAGTCGCGTCAACCGACTGCCGGTCGTCAAGGCGGATCGGCTGCTCGGGATCGTCACGCGCGCCGATCTGGTGCGAGCATTCACACGTACGGACGCGGAGATCGAGCGTGAGATCCGCTCCGACGTGCTCGATCACGTCCTGTTGCTCGCTCCGGGAGATGTTTCCGTGGTCGTCACGGAGGGCCAGGTCCAGCTCGGCGGATTCGTCGGGCGCCGCAGTGACGCCGAGCTCCTGCCGAGGTTCGTCGGCCGTGTGCCCGGCGTCGTCTCGGTCGACTCAGACGTCGAGTGGCGGCTCGACGACCTCAGCCGCAAGGGGCAGCGGGCGCTCGCAAGCACGCTCTAGCTCTCCGTGCCGAAGGGCGACCTACGAGACGACTCGCGTATCATCGCCCCATGGGGAATGAGGACTGGCGGGTCGAGGTCGAGGTCGACGACGACGTGTTCGGGCATTCGCTCAGCGAGCGTCTTTCGGCCCTCGATCTCGACGAGGAGGCGAAGCGACGACTCGGCCGGCAGGTGCTGATAACGCGCGACGACTCGAGGCTCTTCCTCTACACGGAGACGGGGAGCGAGGCGGCAGCGGCGGCGCGGGTGCTGCAGGAAATCGTCGACGCCGACGGGCTGGCGGCTGGCATCACGGTCCGGCGGTGGAACGCGAGCGACGAGGAGTGGCAAGACCCTGCGGTTGCTCCACCTCGCACGGAGGCGGAGCAGGCCCAGGAGCGCGATCGGCGTGACGACCTCGAACGGCGCGAAGCCCAGGCCGAGGGCGCCTACGACTGGTACGTGCACGTCAAGCTGCCGAGCGCGGCCGGGGCAGTGGCACTGGAGCAGCAGCTTCGCGGCCAGAGCCTCGACATCGAGCGGCGCTGGCGCTACCTGACGATTGCGGCGGCAACGGAGCAGCGCGCCGAAGAGCTCGTGGCGTTGATCCACGAGGAGGCTGCGGACGCGGAAGCCGTGGTCGAGCCGCATCTCGACGTTCCGTCGCCCTTTTTCGTGCTTGTTCGCTCCTGGCTTTAGCTCGTGGTTCGCCAGTGAGACGGCTCAGCGCGCGCTGATGTACTCGTGTAGGTACTGGACCTCGTAGCTCAGCTGGCTGGACTTGAACTTGACGACGTCGCCGATCGACACGATCCCGACGACCTGGCCGGCCTCGACGATCGGGACGTGGCGGATCCGCCGGTCGGTCATCAGTGACATGCACTCGTCAACCGTCATCTCGGGCGTGGCGACGATCACCGGTGAGGACATGATCTCGCGAACGGCAGTCTCCTTGTCCGTGCGTCCCTTCAGCGTCACCCCGCGCAGGTAATCCCGTTCCGTGACGATGCCGGCGGTCTCGCCTTTGTCGGTCACGAGCAGCGCGCCGACGTTTGCCTCGACCATCCGCTTGATCGCCTCAAACACCGAGGCGTCGGCCTCGATCGAGAGCACGTCCTTGCTCTTCTCCTCGAGAATCTTCGCAAGCTCGTTCATGCGGCCTCCTTGGCTCGAATAGGGGCGAGCAAATCCTGGCCACTCGCGTCCACCTGGCTCGAGTGGCAGCTCATAGATCCGATTATCGCTGCGCCGGCATTACTCGGCGCGGTCGATGGCGAACCGTTGACGACGCGCGACGGGCGCGAGACACTCCGCCAATGGCGTTCGAAGAGCTGAAGCAGAAGCAGAGTGCAATGTGGGACTCCGGCCCCTTCGAGCGGGTCGCCGCGTTCATCGCCGACATTCACGACGACCTGATCGAGCGGCTCGAGCCGCTCGCAGGCTCGGCGTTCCTCGACGTCGCCTGCGGGACGGGTGGGGTTGCGGAACGCGCGGCAGCCCGCGGCGCGCTCGTCACGGCGTCGGACTTCGCCCCCGGGCTCGTCGAGACGGCCCGCCGTCGCGCGGCCGAGCGAAGCCTGGAGATCCACTATGGCGTCGCTGACGCCGAGGCGCTGCCGTACGAGGACGACTCGTTCGACGTTGTCGCCTCGTGCTTCGGGGTGATGTTCGCGCCGGACCATCGTCGAGCCGCCGAAGAGTTGAAGCGTGTGTGCCGTCCCGGCGGCCGGCTCGGGCTCGCGTGCTGGACGCCAGAGGGTGGCATCGGCGACCTCTTCCGGATGGTGGGTGCTTTCCAGCCGCCACCGCCTCCCGACGCAGGGAAGCCTCTCGAGTGGGGCACACGCGCGCACCTGAGCGACCTGCTCGAGGACGCATTCGAGCTCGAGTTCGTCGACCGGGAGTCGCCGCAGATGGGCGAGTCGGGCGAGCAGCTATGGGAGCTGTTCTCGACTTCGTTCGGGCCGACGAAGCTGCTCGCAGACACGCTTCCGCCCGAACGGCGTGAGGAGTTGAAGCGGACGTTCGTCGAGTTCTACGAGCAGTACCGCGGCGCGGCCGGGATCAGCCATCCGAGGCACTACCTCGTGACGATCGGGCATCGCCGTTGACGCCGTGGACGACTACCTCTCAGGCCGGAATTCCTCGTTGCGCTTCGCGTTGGACTCCTCGCCGGGCGCAGGCTCGCTCAGGCGGAGCACGACGTTGCCTGTCTTCTGGCCGGTCTCGACGTAGCGGGTCGCCTCGACGACCTCGTCGAGCGCATACCGGCGGTCGATCACGGGCCGGTACTTGCCCGTGTCGACGAGCGCCTTGACGCGGACGAGGTCCTCCCTGCGATAGCGGCCGATGCCGAGCGTTGCGCGCCTGCTGCCGACGAACCGCGTGACGAGAGCGAGCAGCGCCACGTGGTACATGAAGCCGAGGTCGGTCGAGATGTAGATCCCGCCGGGCGTCAGCGAGCGGCGGCAGCGGCGGAACGAGTGCTTGCCGACGGCGTCGAAGATCACGTCGTAGGACTGGCCGTTGCGCGTGAAGTCCTCCCCGAAGCGATCGACGACGTGCTGCGGGCCAAGCGAGCGGACGAGCTCGACGTCCTTCGTGTCGCACACCGCCGTCACCTCGGCCGCCCCGAAATGGTGGACGAGCAGCTGAACTGCCGCTGTTCCGATCGAGCCCGCGGCGCCGTAGACGAGGACGCGCTTTCCCTGGAGGGGAAACGCGGGTCGCAGGCAGCTCAGCGCGAGCAGCGAGCCGTCGGGGATCGCCGCCGCCTCCTCGAACGTCAGCGCGTCCGGCATCGGCGCGATCACGCCGCTCTCGCGCACGGCCACGTACTCCGCGCACGCGCCGCCCTTGATGCCGAACACCTCGTCGCCGGACAGCAACCCCGTCACGGCCGCGCCGAGCTCCTCGACGCGACCCGCGAATTCGGAGCCGAACGTCGTCTGCCTCGGGCGCCGGATGCCGGTGAAGACACGGGCGAACCGATACTCGGCGTGGCGCACGCCCATCGCGTCGCCGCGCGTGACAGTCGAGGCATGGACCCTGACGAGAACCTCGTCCTCCTTCGGCACAGGGCGTTCGACCTCATCGATGCGCAGCACGTCCGGCGGCCCGTACCGGTCGTGGATCACTGCTCTCATCTCGTCACGTCCCCTCATCGATTCCGCTGGATCGGCGTGCCGTGCTTCCAGGCCCGCCCGGCCCGGTAGAGCTCGGCGGGCCTGCCGCCGCCCGGCCCGGGTCGCGCCGTGCGGCCGGTCGGGATCACCCAGCCGCCCTCGCCCACGAGGCTGCGGCGGAAGTTCGCGGCGTCGAGCTGCACGCCCCAGATCGCCTCGTACACCGCTCGGAGCTCGGCCATCGTGAAGGTCGTGCCGACGAAGGCCGTCGCGATGCCCGAGACCTCGAGCTCGACCCGGACTCGCTCGAGCGCGTCGCGGACGATTGGCAGGTGGTCGAACGCGAGCTCAATCGTCTTCCCGAGAATGTCCGAGGCGGGGACGAGCGCGGCGTTTGCTGCGTCGGTGCCGGCGACGATCGCTCCCAGGTCGCGAAGGACGGCGACGTAGGCGACCGTGACGACGTTCAGGCGCGGGTCGCGTCCGGGATCGCCGTAGGCGCCGAACTGGGTCAGCAGGCTGGGGACGTCGACGCCGGTCTCCTCGGAGAGCTCGCGTCTGGCCGCATCGTCGAGCGTCTCGTCAGGACGCTTGAACCCACCGGGAATCGCCCACATGTCCTTGAACGGGTCTTCCCCCCGCTGGACGAGAAGCACGTGGAGCACGCCTTCGGCCATGGTCAGGATGACGACGTCTACCGTGACGGCGAAGGCCGGGAACGTACTCGCGTCGTACCCGGGCGGAACGTTCGCCTTCTGAGTTCTTGTCGTCATGACTATTACTGTCGCACAAGGTTTTGGTCGTGTCAACCAAAACGTTGAGGAGCACGCGCCGATGAGCTCCCCTCTCAGTGGCGTAGCCTTACCCAATCAATCCAAATCGAAGGAGCACCAGAACCGTGACCTCCCTGCACGACGCCTTTCCGGTTCGCCTGACCGGCGAGCTCAGCCCCGACGTGGGCCGCTGGCAGTGGCTTTTCAAGTGGCTGCTCGCCATCCCACACTTCGTCGTGCTCTTCTTCCTCTGGATCGGCTTCGCGGTCTCGACCGTTGTCGCAGGCTTTGCGATCCTCTTCAGCGGCCGCTACCCCCGCCGGATCTTCGACTTCAACGTCGGCGTCCTCCGCTGGTCCTGGCGCGTTGGCTTCTACTCCTACAGCGCCCTCGGCACAGACAAGTACCCGCCCTTCTCGCTCGCCGATGAGCCGGCGTACCCAGCGGGGCTCGAGATCGAGTATCCCGAGCGGCTCTCGCGCGGGCTTGTCCTCGTCAAGTGGTGGCTGCTTGCGATCCCGCACTACCTGATCGTCGCGATCTTCACCGGTGGGGCATGGTCTGCCTGGGGTGACGGCGACGGCTTGTTCTACGCCTCCGGCGGCGGCCTGATCGGGCTGCTCGTGCTCTTTGCCGGGCTTGCCCTGCTCTTCACGGGTCGCTACCCCCGACCGCTCTATGACTTCGTCCTCGGCCTGAACCGTTGGGTCTTCCGAGTCGTCGCCTACGCGGGTCTCATGACAGACACCTATCCGCCGTTTCGGCTCGACTCCGGAAGCACCGAGCCGCCCGCGACGCCGGGCACCGCCACGGTGGCGTCGACGGATCCGGTTCCGACCGCTTAGCGGTCAGGCTCGAAGAAGCTTGTGGCGCTTCGAGTAGGCGTCGCAGAGATCCGCGCCCAGGCGTGGATCGCGGACGGGCTGAGCCCTTTTTGTTCGAGCACCTCGACGGCGGTCGCGTGCGCGGTTGCCGCCGTCTCCTCGTCGCCGCGCGCGACGGCGACGTCCGCGAGCGCAGCCCATGCGTCGCCGCGGAGGAGCAAGAAGTCGGTCGCATCGGCCACGTCGACAGCCGCCTGCGCGAGTAGTTGCGCCTCCGCTGTCGCTCCCAGGCGCACGAGAGCGCGCGCTTCGACGACCCGCCAGGTGACGTGAGACGCGACGTCGTCCGGCGCAGCCGCCGCTGCGGCCGCCTGCGCGAGCTCGCGCGCCTCGTCCGGCCGACCCTGCGCTTCCACGGCGCCTGCAAGCAATGCAGCCAGCGTCGAGAAGTAGCCCTTCTCGCCGAGACGCTCGAGGTCGGCGTAGCCCTTGCGCAGCACAGCCTCGGCCGCCGCGTACTCGCCCTCCAGCAGCTCGACGATGCCCGCGTCGATCGCGCTCGCGGCGGCGCCGAGATCCTGGCCGATGTCCCTCCGGATCGACCGTGACGACGCGACGCACTCGCGCGCGATGTCGTACTGCCCGGCCATCGCGCGCAGCACGCCGAGGGCCTGCAGCGCAGCCGCCTCGACGATCGGTCGCTCGCGCGCCTCGCCGAGCACGCGTTCGCAGCGCTCGATGCCCTGCGGCACCGGTAGCGGGCCGTACCAGCTCGCGCCGCACACGAGGAAGAGGCTCTCGGCTTCGGCGCGCGAGCGCCCGGCGGTCCGCGCCACCACGAGCGCTTCCTCAACCGTGGCGGCGAGCTCCGCAATCCGTCCGCCGGTCAGTGACACGTACGCACGTGCGAGCAGCGCCTCGACCACGCCGTCCTGGTCGCCGCACCCGCGCAGCGCGACGAGCAGCTCATCGATCTCGGCGCCCGCGCGCTCGAGGTCGCAGTTGGGGTCTGTGTGTAGTCGCACCTCGACGCGGCCGACGCGAGCGCGGTCACCGTAGGGGCCGTCCTCGGCGAGCGCGAACGCCTCGTCCGCGGCGGCAAGCTCGCCGGAGTCGAAGCGCGCGCGGCCGAGCTCGATCGTCGCGAGCGGCCGGCCCGGGTCGAGCTCGATCGCGCGAGCGAGCAGTGAGCCCGCGGCTGCCGCGTCGCCCTGCGCAAGCAGCGTGTGGCCGACCGCGGCGGCGCGCGCTGCGAGCTCCGCGCCGACCGCCGCGAGCTGGAAATCGCCGGGTGTGAGCGCCGAGCGCGCACGGTACGCCTGGTCGAGGTGGTGGACGGCGAGCGCATCGCGCTCGCGCAGGCCTGCGTCACCCACTCGATCGAGGCGCAGCGCTACACGTTCGTGCAGGTCTGCCTTCAGGCCGAGCGGGAGGGAGGCGTAGGCGGCGTCGCGGATCAACACGTGCCGGAACTCGACGTCGTCGTCGGTCACGGCGGGCTTGAGCAGCCCCGCGGCAAGCAGCCCGGCCAGCGGCTCGTCGATGTCATGGGCGAGGTCGCCGAGCGAGGCGAGCGT
>JBKJML010000226.1:0-6591 GCA_046596415.1 Gaiellaceae bacterium
GCCGACTTGCCGCCCAGCTCGAGCGTGACGCGCTTGATCGTCGCGGCGGCGCCCCGCATCACCTGCTGTCCGACCTCGGTCGAGCCCGTGAAGCCGATCTTCGCCACGTCGGGGTGCTCGACGAGGCGCTGCCCGACGACCGAGCCCTTGCCGACGACGACGTTCAGCACCCCCTCCGGAATCCCGGCCTCGAGCGCGAGCTCGGCGAGCCGCAGTGCCGAGAGCGGCGTCAGCTCGGCAGGCTTCAGGACGACGGTGTTGCCGCAGGCGAGTGCCGGGCCGAGCTTCCAGGACGCGATGTTGAGCGGGAAGTTCCACGGGACGATCAGCCCGACCACACCGAGCGGCTCACGAAAGGTGAGCGCCTCGCCGCCGGCGCCCCGTACGCCGTCTTCGACAACGCCGGCCAGGACTGCTGCGCCCGTTCGCGGATCCTCGTCGAGGCCTCCGCGTACGACCGCTTCCTCGAGCTCTTCGTCGACGCGACGCGCGGTGTGCGCGTCGGCGATCCGGAGGATGACGCGACCGAGATGGGGCCGCTGATCTCGGCCGCCCACCGAGAGACCGTCTCCTCGTTCGTCGAGGGCGAGCCGCTTTTCCGCGGCGAGACCCCCGGCGGGCCGGGTTTCTGGTTCCCCTGCACGATCGTCGAGGCGCGAAACGACGACCGGATCGCGCGCGAGGAAGTGTTCGGCCCGGTCGCCGCCGTGATCCCGTTCGCCGACGAGGCCGAGGCGGTACGGCTCGCGAACGACACGCCCTACGGGCTCTCCGGCTCGATCTGGACCCGCGACGGCGCCCGCGCGCTCCGCGTCGTGCGCAGCGTCGAGGCGGGCGTGTTGTCCGTGAACTCGAACTCCTCGGTTCGCGTCTCGACCCCGTTCGGCGGCTTCAAGCAGTCGGGCTTCGGTCGCGAGCTCGGCATGCACGCGCTCGAGAGCTATTCCGAGGTCAAGAGCGTCTTTCTCTCAACGGAGGTCTGAATGCCGGGTCGTCTCGAAGGCAAGGTTTGCGTGATCACCGGCGCGGGCGGTGGGATGGGCCGCGATGCGGCTGTCCTCTTCACCGAGCAGGGCGCGAAGGTCTGCGCCGCCGACATCTCGCGCGAGCTCGCGGAGGAGACTGCTGCGCTTTGCGCTCCCGGCTCTGCGATCGCGGTCGCCGCGAACGTCGCCGAAGAGGGAGATGTCCAGCGCATGTTCGCTGCCGCGAAGAGCGAGCTCGGCGGCGTCGACGTGATCTACAACAACGCAGGCATCTCGCCTGCAGACGACGACTCGATCCTCGTCACCGAGACCGATGCCTGGCAGCGCGTCCAGGACGTGAACACGAAGGGTGTCTTCCTCTGCTGCAAGCACGGCATCCCGTACCTCCTCGAACGCGGGGGAGGGTCGGTGATCAACGTTGCTTCCTTCGTCGCGATCCTCGGCGCCGCCACCTCGCAGATCTCCTACACCGCGTCGAAGGGCGCCGTCCTCTCGATGTCACGTGAGCTGGCCGTGCAGTTCGCCCGGCAGGGCGTCCGCGTCAACGCGCTCTGCCCGGGCCCGGTCGAGACACCGCTTTTGCTGCGGATCTTCGGTGACGACCCGGCCGCCTACGAGCGCCGCCGGATCCACCTGCCGATGGGCAGGCTCGCGAAGCCGCGGGAGATCGTGAACGCGGCGCTCTTCCTGGCGAGCGACGAGTCCTCGTACGTGAACGGCGCGACCTTCCTCGTCGACGGCGGGCTGACGGCCGCGTACGTCACCCCGGAGTAGCGCTAGACTGCGCGCAGCCGTACGGGGAGCTCGGGGCAACCGGGCTGAGAGGGTGGATGTCGAGCGCCGCCGACCCTGGAACCTGATCTGGGTAATGCCAGCGGAGGGAAGGGATGCAGATGATCGAGACTGCCGTCGTCGTCGCCGGAGGCGCTCCGGGCCCGACGCCAATTCAGCCCGACATCGGACCGGGAACGCTGGTCGTCGCCGCCGACGGGGGCATCGACCGGGCGCTCGCGCTCGGTCTTCACGTCGACGTCGCGATCGGCGATTTCGACTCGGTCACCGCGGCCGGGCTCGCGGCGGTCGAGCGGGCGGGCGCCCGTGCCGAGCGCCACCCTGCCGCGAAGGACGCCACCGACCTCGAGCTGGCGCTCGACGTGGCGCTCGCCGCGTCGCCGGCGCGCATCCTTGTCGTCGGCTCGGAGAGCGGCCGCCTCGACCATGTGCTCTCGTCGCTGCTCCTGATCGCGGATCCGCGCTACGCGGGCACCGAGGTCGACGCGCTGCTCGGCGGGGCGCGGGTGCACGTGATCCACGGCTCGCGCACGCTCGCGGGCGTCCCGGGCGAGCTCGTCTCGCTGCTCGCCGTGCACGGGCCCGCGGAAGGCGTCTGCACGAGGGGCCTCGTGTATCCGCTCGCAGGGGAGACCCTCGCGACCGGCACGAGCCGCGGCGTCTCGAACGTCTTCGCAGGGAGCGAAGCGCACGTCTCGCTCGAGCGCGGCGTCCTGCTCGCGATCCGGCCCGGGGGGCTCGCATGAGCCGCCTTGTCGTACTGGCGCTGGCCGCCGTGCTCGCCGTCCTCGTTGCCGGGTGTGGCGGCGACAAGCGGGCAAGCGAGCCGACCGAGGTCGTGCTCGTCACGCACGACTCCTTCGCCGTCTCGAAGCCGGTGAAGGCGGCGTTCGAGCGGGAGACGGGTCTGAAGCTGCGCATCCTTCAGACCGGAGACGCGGGCGCGGCGCTCAACCGAGCCCTGCTCACGAAGGGAAACCCCGAAGGGGACGTCTTCTTCGGTATCGACAACAACCTTCTCTCGCGGGCGCTCGACGAGAAGCTGTTCGCGGCCTACAGGCCGGACGCGCTCGCATCCGTGCCCGACCGCTACGAGCTCGATCCCGAGCACCGCGTCGTGCCGGTCGATCACGGCGAGGTATGCCTCAACACCGACAAGGGCTGGTTCGCCGAGCGGGGCCTCGCGCCGCCTCGCTCGCTCGACGACGTTACGGACGCCCGCTACCGCGGCCTGCTCGTCGTCGAAAGCCCCGCCACCTCGACCCCCGGCCTCGCCTTCCTGCTCGCCACCGTCGCACGCTACGGCGACCCTGGCTGGAAGAGCTTCTGGCAGCGACTGCGTGCGAATGACGTGCTCGTCGTCGACGGCTGGGAGCAGGCCTACACGGTCCAGTTCTCCGGTGCCGGCGGTAGCAACGGCAAGCGGCCGATCGTCGTTTCGTACGCTTCCAGCCCGCCGGCGGAGGTGATCTTCGCCGGCAAGCCGCTCGCTGAGGCGCCGACCGCGGTCGTCGAGGACAGCTGCTTCAGCCAGGTGGAGCTCGCCGGCGTTCTCAGCGGCGCGAAGAACGAGCGCGGCGCCCGCAAGCTGATCGACTTTCTCCTCTCGAACCGCTTCCAGGCGGACGTGCCTTCGCAGATGTTCGTCTTCCCCGTGCGCGACGGCGTGGAGTTGCCCGACGCCTTCCGCAGGTTCGCCGTCGTGCCCGAGCGGCCGCTCGAGCTCGACCCGGACCGGATCGGTGAGAATCGCGACCGCTGGGTGCGGGAGTGGACGTCGGTCGTTCTGCGCTGAGGCGGCTGTGGCTGCTGGCGGCCGTTGCGGTGCCGGCAGCCTTCCTGGCCCTCTTCTTCGCCTACCCGCTCGCCGCGATTCTCGCGCGCGGCCTCGGAGCGGGCGGTTCGGTCGCGCTCGGCGGGGAGACGTTGCGGATCCTCTGGTTCACGACCTGGCAGGCGGCGCTTTCGACCGCGCTTACGCTCGCCGCCGGCCTGCCGCTCGCGTGGGTCGTGGGCCGGTTCGCCTTCCGCGGCCGCTCGCTCGTCCTTGCCCTGGTGCTCGTCCCGTTCGTGCTGCCGACGCTCGTCGTCGCGGCGGCGTTTTCCTCACTGCTGCCGGACCGGCTCGACCACAGCATCTGGGCGATCCTGCTCGCGCACGCGTTCTTCAACGTCGCGGTCGTCGTGCGCGTCGTCGGCGGCTACTGGGCGGAGCTCGGTAGCGTCACCTCGGACGCCGCAGCCGTGCTCGGCGCCGGGCCGCTGAGGCGGCTGCGTGAGGTGACGCTGCCGCAGCTCGCGCCCGCGCTCGCGGCCTCCGCCTCGCTCACGTTCCTCTTCTGCTTCACCTCGTTCGGCGTGATCCTCGTCCTCGGCGGGCCGCGCGCGGCGACGCTCGAGACCGAGATCTACAACCAGGCGGCGCGGCTCTTCGACCTGAAGACGGCCGCGGCGCTCTCGTTGGTGCAGCTCGCTGCGGTGGCGGCGGTCGTGCTTGTCACGAGCCGGCTGGAAAGCCGCGTGGTGGGGCGTTCGCGAGCTTTCCGGACAGGTGCGCTCCGGCGCGCGGTCGGGCGGCAGCGGGCCGCAGTCGCAGCGGTGCTCACGTTCTCGGGCGTGGCGCTCGGGCTCCCGCTCGCCTCGCTCGTCGCCCGCTCGATGTCGACCGCCGACGGCGTCGGGCTCGACTTCTACCGGGCGCTCGGACAGGAGACGAGCGTGCTGCTCGTGACGCCCTTGCAAGCCGCGTTGAACTCGCTGCTCTTCGCGACGGCCGCGACGGGCGTCGCGCTCGTCGTCGGCGGCCTGCTCGCTGTCGCGGTCGCCCGGCGCCGCCCGAGCTGGCTCGACGGGCTCTTCCTGCTGCCGCTCGGAGCCTCGGCCGTGATGCTCGGCTTCGGTTTCGTGATCGCGTTCGACGAGCCGCCGCTCGACCTGCGGGCATCGGTCGTGCTGGTGCCCTTCGCTCAGGCGCTTGTGGCGGCGCCGTTCGTCATCAGGGTCCTCGTGCCCGCGCTGCGTGCCGTGGACGTCCGGCTGCGTGACGCGGCGGCTGTGCTCGGCGCGTCGCCGCACCGCGTCCGGCGCGAGATCGACCTGCCGCTCGTTGGGCGGGCCGCGGGCGCCGCCGCCGGGTTCGCGTTCGCGGTCGCTCTGGGTGAGTTCGGCGCCACCGTGTTCGTGGCGCAGGCTGACCGCCCGACGCTCCCCGTGGCGATCTTTCGGTTCCTCGGTCGGCCCGGCGTCCAGAATCAGGGCGTCGCCGCCGCGCTCGCGGTCGTGCTCGCGCTGCTCGCGCTGGCAGCCGCGCTCGTCTCGGAGCGAGCGGCCGGCCGTCGGAGCGCCCTCTGATGCTTCGCACGGAAGGGCTCGAGGTTCTGTTCGGGAGCAGTCCGGCGCTCGACGGCGTCACGCTCGATGTCGCAGCGGGCGAGACGGTGGCGCTGCTCGGCCCGAGCGGGTGCGGCAAGACGACGTTCCTCCGCGCGGTCGCGGGGCTCCAGCGGCTCGACCGGGGACGCGTCTCACTCGACGGGCGGGACGTGACGCGCATGCCGCCGCACCGTCGCGGCATCGGGCTGATGTTCCAGGATCACGCGCTCTTTCCGCACCGGGATGTGTCGGGAAACGTCGCGTTCGGCTTGCGTATGGCCGGCCTTCCCGCTGCGACGATCGCCTGTCGCGTCGCGGCGCTCCTCGACCTCGTCGGGCTGGCCGGCACCGGCCGGCGGTCGGTCGACAGTCTGTCGGGCGGCGAGCAGCAGCGCGTCGCGCTCGCCCGTGCGCTCGCGCCGTCGCCGCGCGTGCTGCTCCTTGACGAGCCGCTCAGCTCGCTCGACCGGCCGCTGCACGAGCGTCTGCTCGGAGAGCTCGCGGGGTTGTTCCAGCGCCTGAACCTATGCGTCGTCTACGTCACGCACGACGTCGCCGAGGCATTCGCACTCGGCGACCGGGTCGCGCTCATGCGTGCCGGCCGCATCGTCCAGGCGGCGACACCGGACGAGCTCTGGGCCGGGCCTGCCGATGAGTGGGCGGCGCGCTTCCTCGGGCTCGCCAACGTCGAGGTGGAGGACTCCGTGGCGCGAGTCACGCGGCCGGAGGCGATCCGCGTCGAACGCCGTGCCGACGGCGACGCGATCGTCGTGCGCGCCGAGCGGAGCGGCCCGGTCGTGCGACTCCGGGTGCGCGGCGTGGGCGGGCGGGAGCTGGAGGCCGTGGTCGCTGCTGTCGACGCGCCCGGGATGGGTGACCGCGTCGCGATCGACATCGACCCGGCCGGAGTGGTGATCGTCCCGCGCTAGCGGGCCTTCCTACGAGCCGACGACCTGGACGAGCCAGCGGCGGTCGCGCTCGCGGTCGAGCTCCATGAAGAGCACGCGCTGCCAGGTGCCGAGCTTCAGCTCGCCGTCGCAGACCGGGATCGACTCGCCGGCCGGGCCGAGCAGCATCGACATGCAGTGCGAGTGCCCGTTGCCGACGTCCTGGTCCTCGGGGCAGATGTTCTCCGTCCGCCGGTCCCAATCGTCGTGGGCGTAGTAGCTGTCGCTCGGCACGAGGCGCTTCAACAGCACCGAAAGGTCTTCCAGAAAGCCGCTCTCGAACTCGTTCACGCGCACGGAGCACGTGGTGTGCGGCGAGTAGACGCAGCAGATCCCGTTCTGGATCCCGCTCTCGGTGACCGCCTCGTTCACCTCGTCGGTGATGTCCTTGATCCAGAGGCCGCCGGCGGTACGAAGCTGTGTCTCACGCTGGAAGGTCTTCACGGCCGCCCATTGTGCCAGTCGCAGGCGTAGTGCCGTGCGGGTTACGCTCT